>NZ_CP139715.1:3810000-4110000 GCF_034377285.1 Thalassobaculum sp. OXR-137
CGCCGATCTCCCAGTCGTAGCAGAGGTTCGTGCCGATCTCGTCATGCACGAGGGTCTTGCCGGCCAGGGCGTCGTTCATGTTCACGACGGCGGGTAGGGTGCCGTAGTCGACCGCGATCAGCTCGGCCGCGTCCTTCGCCTGGGCGTAGGTCTCGGCGATCACCACGGCGACCGGGTCGCCCACGTGGCGCACCTTGCCCTTGGCGAGCGGGGGGTGCGGCGGCTCGTGCATCGGCGAGCCGTCTTTGGAATGCACCTGCCAGCCGCATGGCAGCCCGCCGGTCTCCATATCCGCGCCGGTGAACACCGCCAAAACCCCGGGTGCCGCCTTGGCGTCGCCGGTGTCGACCGAGTTGATCGTGGCGTGGGCATGCGTGCTGCGCAGGATATAGGCGTAGGTCTGGTTCGGCCGGTTGATGTCGTCGGTGTAGTTGCCGCGACCGGTCAGGAACCGCTTGTCTTCGACGCGCTTCACGGCCGCGCCGATGCCGGTACCTCCCTCAGGCATGCTCTCTCTCCCTAGTCGCCGGTCCCCCTGTTCTTTTTAGTGACAAGGGGTTGCCGGACATTGTTTCGAGATCAGTCTAAGCGAACCTGGCGTATCGCCGGTCCGGTCAGATCGTCTGCTGGGCCTGCTGGATCGACTTCACGATGTTGTGGTAGCCGGTGCAGCGGCAGATGTTGCCTTCCAGCCACTCGCGGATTTCCTGCTCGCTGGCCTTCGGGTTCTTCTTCACCAGATCGACCGCGCTCATCACCATGCCCGGGGTGCAGAAGCCGCACTGCAGGCCGTGGTTGTCGCGGAAAGCCTCCTGCATCGGATGCAGGGTGTCGCCGTCGGCGAGACCTTCGATGGTGGTGATCTCCGCACCTTCGGCCTGGACCGCCAGGAGCGTGCAGGACTTCATGCTGTCGCCGTTCACATGGACGACGCAGGCGCCGCACTGGCTGGTGTCGCAGCCGACATGGGTGCCGGTCAGGCGGAGATTCTCGCGCAGGAACTGAACGAGCAGGGTCCGGCCCTCGACCTCGCCGGAGACCTTCTTGCCGTTCACCGTCATGGATACCGTGGGCATGCCCTTATTCTCCCTCGTGAAGCAGTCGACTGGTTTGGTTGGCAGGGGGCTCTTTAGGCGACCGTTAACCAGGTGCCGCCCCTCTCAAGGGTGCAGTCTCATTCCCCGCCCGCCCAAGGTCAAGCGGCGAGGCCGCGACCCGGGTGCCCCGTAATGTCGCGCCGGGTTCGCCTCGACTTTCCTCAGAACAATCCCCGGACTTGTTCCGGGGTGATCCGTGGGATCACGCGCGGGCGGCGGAGATCATCCTCCCGCACCGTCCGACCGCACGGGATCGCCCCGGCACAAGTCCGGGGAGTGAGTGAAGAGGGGGAGGGAAGAAAAGAAAATGGCCGCCGGGTCTCCCTCGGCGGCCATCGTCGCAAGCGGGCAGGGAAGCGCTCAGTAGACCACGACGCTGCGGATCGACTTGCCCTCGTGCATGAGGTGGAAGCCCTCGTTGATCTCTTCCAGCGGCATGGTGTGGGTGATCAGGTCGTCGATGTTGATCTTCCCGTCCATGTACCAGTCGACGATCTTCGGCACGTCGGTGCGGCCGCGCGCGCCGCCGAAGGCCGTGCCGCGCCAGGACCGGCCGGTGACGAGCTGGAACGGGCGGGTGGAGATCTCCTGGCCCGCGCCGGCGACGCCGATGATGATGCTCTCGCCCCAGCCCTTATGGGCGCATTCCAGGGCCTGGCGCATGGTCGTGGTGTTGCCGATGCACTCGAAGGAGTAGTCGGCCCCGCCGCCGGTCAGTTCCACCAGGTGACCGACGATGTCGCCGTCGATCTCCTTGGGATTGACGAAATGGGTCATGCCGAACTGCTCGCCCAGCGCCTTGCGGGCCGGGTTCAGGTCGACGCCCACGATCATGTTGGCGCCGACCATCTTGGCGCCCTGGATCACGTTCAGGCCGATGCCGCCCAGGCCGAAGACGACCACGTTTGAACCGGGTTCGACCTTGGCGGTGTTCACCACCGCGCCGATGCCCGTGGTCACGCCGCAGCCGATGTAGCAGATCTTGTCGAACGGCGCGTCCTGGCGGACCTTGGCCAGCGCGATCTCCGGCAGGACCGTGTGGTTGGCGAAGGTCGAGCAGCCCATGTAGTGGAACAGCGGCTTGCCATCGAGCGAGAAGCGCGAGGTGCCGTCCGGCATCAGTCCCTGGCCCTGGGTGGTGCGGATCTTCTGGCAGAGGTTGGTCTTCGGATTCAGGCAGTACTCGCACTCCCGGCATTCCGGGGTGTAGAGCGGAATCACGTGGTCGCCCTTCTTCAGGGTTTTCACGCCGGGGCCGACATCGACGACGACGCCGGCACCCTCATGGCCGAGGATCGAGGGGAAGATGCCTTCCGGGTCGCCGCCCGACAGGGTGAAGGCGTCGGTGTGGCAGATGCCGGTGGCCTTGACCTCGACCAGGACCTCGCCCTCCTTTGGGCCTTCCAGATCGACGTCGCAGATCTCCAGCGGCTTGCCGGCGGCGAATGCGACGGCGGCACGTGTCTTCATGGTTTCCCCCTCGGGCTCGGCGGCAGTGGGACCGGGTCTTGCCGCCCGGTCCTTCGTCGGACGGATCAGGCGTTGGCCAAGACGACCAGCATGATCGCGGCGGCGGCCAGGGCCACCCAGGCCAGGCCGGCGGCCCAGTGCAGGCCTTCATAGACGTTCTCGGCGGGGATCCCGAGGCGCTTCATCTCGTCGCTGTTCGGATTGGTGCTGGCAGCGGCCACGGCATGGTCCTCCTTCTTGGCAGGGGCAGGCGTCACAGGGGTAGATTGAACGGGTGCGGGCGCAGCAGCGGCAGGCGCCGGAGCAGCCGGTGCCGTCTGGGCGCCGGCCGGTTTGGCATCGGCGGGCGGCGTCTCGGCCGCTTGCGTCGGGGCGGCGCCGCCGGACGGCGCGCGGTTTGACGCGATCTCCTTGAACTTCTCGAAGAAGTCGTTGGCGTATTTCTTGGCGGTCGAATCGATCAGTCGGCTGCCGATCGCCGCGAGCTTGCCGCCGACATTGGCGTTGACCTCGTAGGTCAGAATGGTGGCGGGCTCGCCGTTCTCGGTCGTCTCTTCCAGGTGGACCTTGGCACCGCCCTTGGCGAAGCCGGCGGCACCGCCCTTGCCTTCGCCGACAATAGTGTAGCTCTCCGGCGGATTGAGGTCCTGCAGTTCGACGGCGCCGGCGAATTTCGCCTTCACCGGGCCGACCTTGGCCGAGACCTTGGCGGTGAAGCCATGATCGCCGGTGCGCTCGATTTCCTCGCAACCCGGGATGCATTCCTTCAGCACGTCCGGGTCGTTCAGCGCCTCCCAAACCGTCTGGCGAGGGGCGGGAATGGTCTGTGTACCGGTCATGTCCATCGGGACGATCTCCTGGATCCGCGGGCTGTCGTCACAGTCATCTCTTACAGGGCATCTATCATGTTTGCGCGCGGCTTGTCACCGACCCGCCGGTACGTAACGTCGCACGGCAGCGGGGGTTTCAGGGGGGCTGACGTTGGGGCATACTCGCGCGCCTTTAAGGGCCGGAACCGAAGACCGGCGACGTATCGGTCGTGCAGACGCCGTGGGAGGATGGAGAGGGATGCCTAAGACGAAGATGGGCTGGGACGGGGCGCGCCGCCTGATGAGTTGGCTGCTGACGGCGACGGTTCTGACGGCGCTTACCGCCGGATCGGCCTGGGCCGCAGCCGAGGGGGCGCCGCATCTCGATGGCGCGCAGATGAACCTGCTCTGGGTGATCCCATTCGCAGGCATCCTGCTGTCCATCGCCATTTTCCCGCTGGTCGCCGGCGAGTTCTGGCACCATCACTTCGGCAAGATCTCGGCCTTCTGGGCGCTTGCCTTCATGGTTCCCTTCGCCCTGATCTTCGGATTCGACCTGGCGCTTTACGAAGTGCTGCATGTCGGGCTGCTGGAATACATCCCCTTCATCATCCTGCTGCTGTCGCTCTTCACCGTGGCCGGCGGTGTGCGGGTGACCGGCACCCTGCGCGGCACGCCGGAGATGAACACCGGCATCCTGCTTCTGGGCACGGTCATCGCGAGCTGGATGGGCACCACCGGTGCCGCCATGCTGCTGATCCGCCCGATCCTGAATGCGAACGAGGACCGCAAGCATAAGGTCCATGTGGTCGTCTTCTTCATCTTCCTGGTGGCGAATATCGGCGGATCGCTGACGCCGCTCGGCGACCCGCCGCTGTTCCTGGGCTTCCTCAAGGGCGTGTCGTTCTTCTGGCCGACAACCCACATGCTGGCCCCGATGGCGATGGTGTCGGCGGTCCTTCTGGTGGTGTTCTACGGTCTCGACCGCTTCTTCTGGGCAAAGGAGAGCGAAGAGGTTCGGGCCGTCCCGGCCACCGCCGGCGAAAAGATCGGCCTGGAGGGCAAGTTCAACATCCTGCTGCTCGGCGGCGTGGTCGGCGCGGTGCTTCTGTCCGGTGTGTGGAAGCCCGGCATCAGCATCGACGTCTATCACGTGCAGTGGGAGATCCAGAACATCGTGCGCGACCTGCTGCTGCTGGCCATCGCGTTCATCTCGTGGAAGGTGACCAGCCTGGAAAGCCGGCTGGCCAACGGCTTCACCTGGTTCCCGATCCTGGAGGTCGCCAAGCTTTTTGCCGGCATCTTCCTGACCATCATCCCGGCGATCGCCATCCTGAAGGCCGGGACAGACGGTTCCCTGCGCGACGTGGTGTCGGCGGTCTCCAACGAGACAGGCGAGCCTGTGAACCTGGCCTATTTCTGGCTGACCGGCATTCTCTCGTCGTTCCTGGATAACGCACCGACGTATCTCGTGTTTTTCAACACTGCCGGCGGCGATGCCCAGCACCTGATGGGGCCCCTGGCGAACACCCTGCTGGCGATTTCGGCCGGTGCCGTGTTCATGGGCGCCAATACCTATATCGGCAACGCGCCGAACTTCATGGTCAAGGCGATCGCCGAGGAGCGCGGCATTCCGATGCCCAGTTTCTTCGGCTACATGCTGTGGTCGGGCCTGATCCTGGTGCCGCTCTTCGTGGTCGTCGGGTTCGTGTTCTTCGCCTGATCGATCCCTCGGCGCGGATATGAAAAAGGCCGGGCGCCCCGACGGGTGCCCGGCCTTCTCTTTTAGCGCCCTGAAGCTTTCGCCCGTAGGCGTTGGAGTCAGGCAGTCAGCGCAGTGACCTCGCCCTCGCGGATCACCGCCGGGTCGTAGGCCTTGCGGGCAAAGACCTCGCGCACCATCGGCTCGAAATGCTCCAGCGGCGGGGTCGGATAGGCCGGGTCGAACGACGCCTGGTCCCAGCGCTCGCAGAACTCGGCGCATTGCTGGAAGCAGGGATGGTCGCGGAACTTCTCGCGCGCATCTCGGTCCCAGCCGTAGTGATGGGCATAGTACAGCATCTGGAAGATGCCGTGGTGCTCCACCACCCAGCTCACGTCCCAGCGCACGAAGGGCCGGATCACCTCCGCGGCCATGCGGTCGTGGTTCTGCGGCGCGAGCCCGTCGCCGATGTCGTGGAGCAGGGCGCCGACGATCCAGTCGATATCGGCGCCGTCCGCCTCGGCCCGGGCGGCCGACTGCAGCCCATGGTCAAGCCGGGTGATCTTGTAGCCCTCCAGGGTCTGCTCTCCCTGGCGGCGCAGTTCGCCGAGGACCCGGTCGGCCGTGCCGGCCTGATAGGCATGCTCGTGCTCGGCCAGGAGCAGATAGTCCTCCCGCGTGCCGTCCTTCATCTGGGTGAAGGAGACGGTTTCCGCGCTGCTGCCGTCCATGGGCATCCTCCTCGGTTGGGTCGAGGCGCACCCCGACCTGAAAGGTCAGTGAGACATCAGCACCGGCCGGTCGAGATGGTGCAGGACATATTCCGACACTCCGCCCATCAGCAGCTCGCGCCAGCGCGACCGGCTGTAGGCGCCCATCACCAGAAGGTCGCAGTCATAGGCCGCCGCGCGGGCCAGGAGCTGCTCGCCGATATTTCCTTCGTCGTGAATGTCGGTGTGCACCGTGGCGCTGACGCCGTGCATGGAGAGGTAGCGGCCGATGCCGACGCCCTTCAGCGACTTTGCCTCTTCCTCCTCGGTGAAGACATGGACGTCATCGGCCTCGAGCAGGAACGGCATGGCCTCGCGGACGGCGCGGATCGCCTCGCGGCAGTTCCTCCAGGCGACGGCGACACGGCTGCCGACCCGGCGGCCGGGAGACCAGAAATCCTCCTCATGCGGCAGCACCAGCGTGCCGCAGCCCGCCTCCAGTGCGATCTCCTCGGGGTGATGCAGCGCGATGCTGCTGGTCACGCCCTTCGGCGGCGCTTGGGACACGATCACCAGGTCGCTCAGATGGGCGTATTCGGCCAGCTTCTCGACGTGATCGCCCTCGGTCTGGTGATAGGCGTGGCTCACATCGACCTGGGCAAAGCGCTCGTCCAGTTCCTTGCGGATGGCTTCGGCCTTCTTCTTGGCGATATCGCGCTGCTCGGCCAGGAACACGTTGGAGGCGGCCCTGCCGGCGGCTCCGGCGGGCATGGTCGCCGGCGCGGTGTTGTACAGCACGTCCAGATGCCCGGAGAACCGGGTGGTCAGTTGAATGGCGAGTTCCAGGCGATCCCTGTGCCTGTCGTCGTTCGCCATGTGACAGAGGATCGATTTGATCGCCATCGGGCCGTCTCCGGTGCGGTTTCTTATGGTTCAGTTTGGGCCGAAACCCTAACGGCCGCGCCGATGGGAGGCAATGCGGCGCGGTGCGCGTCGGGGCGAATTCTCGGGGCGATTGTCACCCTGACACCGTGTTCCCGCAAAGCCCTTTGCAAAAATAGGTATGGAACACTGACCTAAATAAGGTCAGTAATACTGACATAACAATTTTATGTCCCAACGGAGGATCGTTATGGCAGGTATGTACTGGTACGACGGTCAATGGCGCAACGAACAGCCGCTGGTGTCCGGCCCGCTCGATCTGGCGTTCTGGTCGGGCAACACGGTTTTCGACGGCGCCCGGGCGATCGGCGGCTGCGCGCCGGATCTGGACCGGCACTGCGCCCGCCTGATCCGCTCGGCCGCGGCCATCGGCATGGCCTGTCCGCTGTCCGCGGAAGAGGTGCACCGGCTCTGCATTGAGGGGCTGGAGATGCTGCCGGCCGACAAGGACTACTACCTGCGGCCGATGGTGTTCTGCAGCGGCGGCTCGATCCTGCCGGAAACCGGCGACATCCGCTTCACCCTGGCGATCTTCGAGGCACCGATGCCCGGCGAGAACGCGGGCAAGGCGACGATGACCTCGATCCGCCGCCCAGCACCGGACCAGGCCCCGACCGACGCCAAGGCAGGCGCCCTCTATCCGAACTCCCAGCGCGCCCGGCGCGAGGCGATGGCCAAGGGCTTCACCCTCGGGGTGGTCTGCGACCATGAGGGCAACGTGGCCGAGTTCAGCCACGCCAACCTGTGGTTCGCCAAGGACGGCGTGGCGATCACGCCGAAACCGAACGGCACCTTCCTGGACGGCATCACCAAGAACCGGGTGATCGCGCTGCTGACCGAGGCCGGCATCCCGGTCGAGCAGCGGAGCGTGACCCCGGCCGATCTCGACATGGCGGACGAGATCTTCACCACCGGCAACATGGGCAAGGTGCAGGCCGTGACCGGCTGGGAGGCGCGGGAGCTTCAGCCGGGGCCGATCTTCCGCACCGCCCGGGAGCTCTACGCGGCCCATATCGAGGCGAGCCGCGTGCCGAGCGCCGGCAGCGCCTACCGCAGGGCGGTGGCGTAGCTTTCCACCGGCGGGTTGTTTTCGATCAGCCCCGCCGCCTTCATGAAGGCCGCGAACCGTTCGTAGCGGCCGACATCCAGGGCGGCGGGCCGCAGGGCGAAGCGGGGCAGGGTGTCCCGCCACGCCCGCTTGTTCAGCTCGTCGTCCAGGTCCGGGTTCAGCGCGATGAACTTCGCCCACGAATCGTCCGGGTGGTTGATCAGGTATTGGGTCCCGGCCTCGACCGCGTTGAGGAACCGCTTCAGGCGGGGATCGCCGATCAAGTCCTTGTTGGTGAGGTAGATCAGCTCGTCATAGGGCGGCACGCCGTGCTCCTCCACAAAGAAGGCGCGGCCCGGCTTGCCGACGATGTCCATCTGGTTGAGCTCGAAGTTCCGGTAGGCGCCGATCACCGCGTCCACCTGGCCGGAGATGAGCGCGGGCGAGAGCGAGAAGTTCACGTTCACCAGCTCGTAGTCGTCCTTGCCGAGCCCGGCTTGCTTCAGGATCGCGCCCAGCACCGCGTGCTCGAAGCCGCCCACGGAGAAGCCGATCTTGCGGCCTTTCAGGTCGGCGATCTCCTTGATCGGACCGTCCTCCAGCACGACCAGCGTGTTCAGCGGGGTGGCGACCAGGGTGCCGAACCGCATCAGCGGCAGGCCGACATCGGCCTGGATGTGAAGCTGGGGCTGGTAGGAGATCGCGACCTCCGCCTTGCCGGCGGCGACCAGCTTCGGCGGGTCGTTCGGGTCGGCCGGGGCGATCATCTCCACCTCCAGGCCCTCGGCCTCATAGGCGCCGATGGCCTGGGCGACGAAGAGCGGCGCGTGGTCCGGGTTCACGAACCAGTCGAGCAGGACGGTCAGCTTGTCGGCCGCCTGCGCCGGCGTGGCCAGCGACAGGGCGACAAGGGTGGCGAGCAGAAGGCGCATGCGTTTCTCTCCGATTGGCGTTCTTGATCAGGACTCGGCTTCGCCGGGCTGCCAGGCCACGGCTCGGCGCAGAAGGAAGTCGACGGCGGCGTAGAGCGCCACCGCCATGAGGGCGAGGGTGAGGAGGGCCGCGAACATCAGGTCGATCTGCAGCCGCGCGTTGGCGTGCAGCATCAGGTAGCCGAGTCCGGCCGAGGACCCGACCCACTCGCCGACGACCGCGCCGATGGGAGCGACGGCGGTGGCCACTCTGAGACCGGAAGCGAAGGCGGGCAGGGCGGCCGGCAGACGGACCCGGCGGAACAGCCGCGTGCCGGTGCAGCCCAGCGACCGGGCGGCCTCCAGCCAGAGCGGATCGACCCGGCGCAGCCCGTCATACAGGGCCGATGTCACGGGAAAGAAGATGATCAGGGCCGCCATGGCGACCTTGCTGGCCATGCCATAGCCGAGCCAGAGCACCAGGATCGGGGCCAGGGCGAAAACCGGGATCGCCTGGCTGATCACCAGGATCGGCAGCAGCCAGGGCCGCAGGCGGCGCCATTCGGACAGCATCACCGCCGTCGCCAGCCCGACCAGCACGCCGATCATCAGACCCAGCACGATCTCCAGCATGGTGATGCCGGCGTGGTGGAGGATAGTGTTGACGCGCTTGACCCAGGTGACCGCGACCTCGGCGGGGCCGGGCAGGATGAAGGCGGGCACGCCGCTCAGCCAGACGAGCAGCTGCCAGGCCGCGACCAGACCGGCGGCGATGGCGAGCGGCCGCAACCGTTTCACGAGAGGACTGTCGGACGAATAGGCGGGTGCGCTCGCGCGCATGCAAGCCTCCTTGCTCCCTACGCCGGTACAAACCGGATCAGGTTCCTGGGGTCGTCCGGAGATCGGACCTCTCAGCCGCTGGATGCGGCTCCCCCGAAGTGGCGAGCCGGAGAATGGACCGACGGGACGGCCTTGGCAATCCGTGATCTGGCCGATCGGACGCTCGGCACTTGGCAAGCGCCTGTCGGCGTTCCAGATTTCGACCCATGGACATGGCCAGCCCCGCAGAGCTAAACCCGATCGTCGATCCCTCGGTCACCGCCCGGCGCGACCCGCGCTGGACGGCCGGTGTGCTGAAGCCGGCGCCGGGGGCGTTCCCGCGCCGACCGATCCTGATCGGCAACGAGATCTACCGCCATTCGGTCTATGGCCGACGCCATCCGCTGTCGATCCAGCGGGTCACGCCGGTGATCGACCTGGCCCGGGCGCTGGGCTGGCTGGGCGAGGCCCAGTATCTCGACTGCCTGCAGGCGGGACCGGAGCAGCTCACCCGCTTCCACGAGCCCGACTACATCGCCGCCGTCGCCGAGGCCGAGCGCACCCGCCACGTGCCGGAAGAGATCCGCGACCGCTACAATATCGGCCGTAACGGCAACCCGGTCTTCGCCGAGATCTTTCGCCGCCCCGCCACCTCCTCGGGGGCGTCGATCCTCGCCGGTACCCTCCTGGCCGGTGTGGAGCGCGGGGTGATCCACTCGCTCGCGGGCGGAACCCACCACGGCCGACGGTCGATGGCCTGGGGCTTCTGCTATTTCAACGATCCGGTCCTCGGTATCCTGGCCATGCTCGACCACGGGCTGGAGCGGGTCGCCTATGTGGATCTGGATGCCCATCACGGCGACGGCGTGCAGGACGCCTTTCACCACGACGACCGGGTGCTCACGATCTCCGTCCACGAGGACGGCCGCTGGCCGCGCACCGGTCCGGTCCATGACCGGGCCGGGGGCATGGCCCGCAACCTGCCGGTACCCCAGGGGCTGAACGACAGCGAGCTGGAGGTCTTGGTGGAGGGCGCGGTCGTGCCATTGGTCGAGCGCTTCTTTCCCGATGCGCTGGTGATCCAGACCGGGGCCGACGGCCTGTCCGACGATCCTCAGGCGAAACTGGACCTGTCGAACCGCGCGCTGTGGACGGCGGTGGAGCGGCTGGTTCATTGCGCACCACGGGTGTTGGTGGTGGGGGGAGGGGGCTATAATCCCTGGTCGGTCGCTCGTGCCTGGACCGGCATCTGGGCGACCCTGAACGGGATCGACCCGGACGTACCGACCCAGGGCGCCGCGGAGTCGGTGCTGCGCGGTCTCGAATGGAACCACAGCCGGGGGCGCAATCCGCCGGAGCACTGGTTCACCACGATCGCCGATCCGCCGAACCGCGGCCCCGTCCGCGACGAGATCCACCGTCTGGCCGAGGCCGTGCTGCAGCCATGAGACTTCTAGCGCTGACCGTCTTTCTCCTGCTCGCCCCGGCCGCCGCTTGGGCAGCGGAGCTGGTGCCGCTCACCATCACGACGGAGAAGGGGGCCGCCCATTCGTTCCAAGTCGAGATCGCCCAGACCGCCGACGAACGGGCCCAGGGCCTGATGTACCGCACGGAGCTGGGCGAGGACCGGGGCATGCTGTTCCTGTTCCCCCGGCGTGAGCGCATCGCCATGTGGATGCGCAACACCGAGATCCCGCTCGACATGCTGTTCATTGCCGACGACGGCCGGGTGACCCAGATCCACGAGCGCGCGGTCCCCCATTCCGAGGCGATCATCTCGTCCCGTCGGCGGGTGCGCTACGTGCTGGAACTGCCGGGCGGAACCTCCGAGAGGCTGGGCCTCGCGCCAGGCGCGCTGGTGACGTCGGAGGCGATGCGGTAGCGGGGCAGGGGGCGCGGCGCGGCGCCTGGATGGCGGTTCCGGCACCCTTCGGGACGACGCCAACTGTCGAGAAGCAATCCTAAGATGTCATCCCGAACTTGTTTCGGGACCTCATCGGTCTGGGTTCGTGAAAAGGTCCCGAAACGAGTTCGGGATGACGACGAATGTGATGCTCTCTTGGACCTCGCCCTGAGCAGGAGCGCAGCGACGTGTCGAAGGGCCAGGTGCGCCCGTTACCGTTTCCGCACCATGGTCAGCCCGTCGCCGATGCCCAGCATCGCCATCGACACGCGCTCGTCCTCCAGGATCTTGGCGTTGAGGTCGCGGATCACCCGGGTGCTGTCGCTCTGGTCCGTCTCGTCGACCACCGCGCCGGACCACAGGACGTTGTCCACCAGGATCAGCCCGCCGGTCCGCACCAACACCAGGCCCAACTCGTAATAGGCGTCGTAGTTCGGCTTGTCGGCGTCGATGAACATCAGGTCCACCGTCCCGGCCTCGCCGCCGTCGATCATCGCCTGCAGGGTTTCCGTTGCCGGCGCCAGGCGCAGGTCGATGCGGTCGGCGACCCCGGCTTCCTCCCAGAACGGGCGGCCGATACGGGTGAACTCGTCGCTGACGTCGCAGCACACCAGGGAGCCGCCCTCGGGCAGCGCCAGAGCCATGCGCAGGGCGGAATAGCCGGTGAAGGTGCCCACCTCCACCGCCCGCCGGACCCCGAGAAGTTCGACCAGGAAGGCCATCACATTGCCCTGGTCGGCGGAGATCTGCATGCCGGCCTCGGACATCTCGGCGGTGACCGCCCGCAGTCTGGCGCCGACCTCCGGCTCCCGGCCTCCGACATTGGCCAGATAGGCGTAGAGGGTCTCGTCGAAGGTCAGGGTTCGGTTGGCCATGGGTCTCTCGTCAGGGGAAGCCGGAAGCGGCGCGATGGTGACGGACCGGCGCGGGTCCGGCAAGCGGCCCGCGGCGGCAAAGGTCAAACGCGCCGATGCAGGCGGGGTTCTCCCGCGAAAGCGCGGCCAGGCTGCAACCTGGCCTTGGGGCGACTCTCGGCTTGCGATACGGGGGCTGTGCGGATATCCATCTGGAAGAGTGTCGGGGCACGGGGTGTAGCGCAGCCTGGTAGCGCATCTGCTTTGGGAGCAGAGGGCCGGCGGTTCGAATCCGTCCACCCCGACCACGACATGGGTTATCACGCGTCGCCAGCCCGTTGGACGGCGCCACAGTGAGGAGCGTCCTTGCGATGATGGTTCGGATCTACAAGCCGGCGAAGACCGCCATGCAGTCGGGTCGGGCCAAGACCAAGGCTTGGATGCTGGAATACCGGGCCGAGTCCCGCCGGATCCCCGAGCCGCTGATGGGTTGGGTCTCGGCCGGCGACACCACGAACCAGGTCCGCATTCCGTTCGACAGCAAGGAAGAGGCGATCGCCTTTGCCCGCAAGCACGGCTTCGCCTTCATCGTCCAGGAGCCCCGCGAGCGGGTGCTGAAGCCGAAGGCCTATGCCGACAATTTCGCGTTCAACCGACGCGGCAACTGGACCCACTGACGCCTGCCAGCCGCCGCTTTGTGTGGCGCATCGGGCGCCCATAGCTCAACTGGATAGAGCATCCGCCTTCTAAGCGGACGGTTGCAGGTTCGAGTCCTGCTGGGCGCGCCATTTTCCCCAAGGCCTTTGGCGCCTGCTTGGAGGAAGCGGCCGGGCGGCCGCGCTCAGGCCGCGCCGACGATGCCGTATCGGATCTGGATCTTCGTCCCGAATTCGGGGTTGCCGGGGAGGTAGGGCATCGGCCCGGTGACCTCCAGGCGCCGCAGGCTGCCTTCGGCTTCCAGGCTGCCCAGGCTTGTCTCGAAGTCGCGGCTATCCCAGAAATCCTGACGGCAGGTGAAGACGGCGACGCCGCCCGGGCGCAGGACCCGCATCCATTCGCGCAGCAGCGGACCCTGGTCCACATAGGTCAGCACCCCGACGCAGAGAATGCCGTCGATGCTGTCCGCCTCCAGGGGTAGCAGACCGTTGAGGTCGACCGGTTGCAGGTCGGCGTAGATGGACTTTTCGCGGGCGACGTCGAGGCTCGCCTGGGACATGTCGAACCCGACCAGGGGGCCGTCGAAACCGGCCTCGCGCAGCGCTACGCCGGTCATCCCGGTGCCGCAGCCGCAATCCAGCACGCGGGCGGCGGTCTTGTCCTCCAGATACCTGGCAAGAAACGCAGCCGCCCGGGTCGGGGCTTCGTATCCCCAGCCCGCCAACTCGCGGTCATAGTCGGTGGCCCAGGCGTCGTAGGTCACGGCGTTGGTGCTGCCGTCCATGGAAACCTGGCCGTCGCTGCGCAGAATCTTGTCGTAATCGGTCACGATTGCTCCCCGTCGGGTCTTGTGGATCTCGGTTCGGGTGAGCCCATGAGCCTACCGGGCCCCGCGCCGATGTCGACCCCCGCATCCCCGGCGGCGCTCAGGTGCTGCGGCGCATGGCAGTCTCGCGATGCCAGATGTACAGCCCGCTGGCGACGACCAGAGCCGCGCCGGCCAGGGTCCAGGATCCGGGCACGTCGCCCCATACGAACAGGCCGAGCAGCAGCGCCCAGAGAAGGCTGGTGTATTTGAACGGCCCGACCAGACCGACCTCGCCGAGCCGCAGGCTCTCGATCATCAGCCCCTGGGCAACCGCCACCAGAACGGAGGTGGCGGCGATCAGGCCGAGCTCGGAAAGAGTGGGCACGACCCAGCCGAAGGGCAGAGTCAGCAGCCCGGCAAAGGCGACGATGCTGGTGGAGACGATCAGCACCATCAGCGTCGACTCCCCGCCGGTCCCCAGCCTGCGGGTCACGATGTCCCGCAGGGCACCGACGAAGGCGGCCACGATCGGGATCAGCGCGACGACGCGGAACATCTCCGGGGTCGGCCGCACCATGACGACGACGCCGGCGAAGCCGACCGCGACCGCGCTCCATCGCCGCCAGCCCACCGGCTCGCCCAGGATCAGGGCGGCGAGGGCGGTGGCGAAGATCGGGCCGGCGAAGGAGATGGCGATGGCATCGGCGATGGGCAGCAGCCAGAGCGAGGTGACGAACAGAAAGGTGGAGACCGCCATCAGCCCGCCGCGCGCCAGATGCAGCGGCCAGCTCTTGACCCGCAGGACCGATCCGCGGCCGGAGACGACGGCCCAGCTATAGACGAGCACCACCACAATCCCGCCGCGCATCGCCAGCACCTGACCCACCGGGTACCGCTCGGTGAGCCATTTCGCGATGGCGTCGTTGACGGTGAGGATGCCCGCCGCGGCAACCATCATCAGAATCGCCTTGGCGGCGTTGGAGGAACCGGCATGCGGCAGGGCGGGAGAGACCATCCGTCCAGTCATACGCTCGGCGGTGGGGGGAGGGAAGGTGCGAACATGCACGGGTTCCCGCTTGGCCGGCTCGGCCCCGTGGTGCTATCACCGCGCCCATGCTGTCGATTCGAAACATCACCGTGCGCGTCGCCGGACGCATCCTGCTCGAAGACGCCACCGCCACGATTCCGCCCGGACACCGGGTCGGCCTGGTCGGGCGCAACGGGACCGGTAAATCGACCCTGCTGAAGGTCATCGTCGGCGAGCTGCAGACCGACCTGGGCTCGGTCAGCCTCACCGGGCCGTTCGCGCTGCAGAACGCCATCGGGTGGGTGCGTCAGGAGGCGCCGGGCGGCAGCGAGACGCCGATCGAGCATGTGCTGGCCGCCGACAAGGAACGCGCCGCCCTGCTGATCGAGTCGGAGACAGCAACCGACCCGAACCGGATCGCCGAAATCCAGACCCGCCTGGTCGATATCGACGCCCATGCCGCCCCGGCCCGGGCCGCCCGGATCCTCGCCGGTCTCGGCTTCACCGAGGACATGCAGAAGCGGCCGCTGTCGGAGTATTCCGGCGGCTGGCGGATGCGCGTGGCGCTGGCCGGCGTGCTGTTCCAGGAGCCGGAACTGCTCCTGCTCGACGAGCCGACCAACCACCTGGACCTGGAGACCACGGTTTGGCTGGAGCAGCACCTCAAGGCCTATCCCAAGACGCTGATCGTCGTCAGCCACGACCGCGACCTGCTGAACGCGGTGCCGACCACGATCCTGCAGGTCGAGCGGCAGACCCTGAACCAGTACACCGGCAACTACGACACCTTCGAGCGCATGCGCGAGGAGCGGCTGGCGCAGATCGAGGCGGAACGCACCAAGCAGGAAGCCCAGCGCAAGCATCTGCAGTCCTTCGTCGACCGCTTCCGTGCCAAGGCGTCCAAGGCCCGCCAGGCCCAGAGCCGGATCAAGATGCTGGAGAAGATGGACGTGATCCCGGCGGCCGTGTCCGATCCGGAGACCCGCTTCCGCTTCCCCGAGCCGGAGGAACTGGCGCCGCCGCTGCTGGCGATCGACAAGGCGTCGATTGCCTACGAACCGGGCAAGCCGATCCTGCGCAACCTCGACCTGCGCCTGGATCCGGACGACCGCATCGGACTGCTCGGCGCCAACGGCAACGGCAAGACGACCCTGGCGCGCTTCATCGCAGGCGAACTTCAGGCCGCCAGCGGCGAGATCCATCGCGCGGCGAAGCTGCGGGTCGGCTATGTCGCCCAGCACCATGCCGACGAACTCGATCCGAACGACACGGCGGTCGATCACCTCGCCCGCCGCCTGAAGGGGCAGCCGGTGGACCGGGTCCGCGCCCGGCTCGGCTCCGTCGGCCTGACCCAGGACAAGCAGACCACCCGGGTCGGGGCGCTTTCCGGCGGCGAGAAGGCGCGGCTGTCCCTGGCCCTGGTCATGGCCGACGATCCCCATGTCCTGGTGCTCGACGAGCCGACCAACCACCTCGACATCGACGCCCGCATCGCGCTGGTGCAGGCGATGAATGACTTTTCTGGCGCGGTCATCCTGATCAGCCATGACCGGCGCCTGATGGAGCTGACGGTCGACCGGCTGTGGCTGGTCGCCGACGGTACGGTGTCGCGCTTCGACGGCGACCTGACCGCCTATCGCGACCGGATTCGCGACGACCGCCGCGGCGAGAAGAGCCGGGACAAGGACGGCGAGAAGGTCAACAAGAAGGACCAACGCCGCCAGAACGCCGAGAGCCGACGTCAGAACGCCGAGCTGCGCAAGCAGGCGAAGGACGCCGAGAAGGCCCTGGAAAAGCTCGTGCAGCAACGCGAGGCGGTGGTCGCCAAACTCGGCGACTCCTCGACCTATGACGGGTCGACCGCGGAGCTGCAGAAGCTTATCCAGAAGAAGGCGGATCTCGACGCCGCCATCGAGAAGGCCGAGGAACACTGGCTGGCAACCGCCGAGGCGCTGGAATCGACAGCGGCCTGACCGGCGGACCAAGGGAGGAAATGGATATGGCCAAGACGATCGACGCAGCGACCCTGAAGGCGACGCTGGACGGGGACGGGGAGATCGCGCTGATCGACGTGCGCGAACAGGCGGCCTACGGGGCGTCGCATCCGATCCTCGCGGCCAATATCCCGCTTGGTCAGCTCGAGATGCGGGTCGGCGAGCAGGTCCCGCGCCGCTCCACGCGCATCGTGGTCGAGGACGCGGGCGAGGGGTTGGCCCAGCGGGCCGCCGCGCTGCTGGAAGGCTTCGGCTATACCGACGTATCGGTCCTTGGGGGCGGCACCAAGGCCTGGGCCGATGCCGGGTTCGAGCTGTTCAGCGGCATGTACGTCCCGTCCAAGGCGTTCGGCGAGTTCGTCGAGCATGCCTATGACACGCCGTCTGTATCGGCCGACGAATTGAAGGCGATGATGGATTCCGGCGAGAAGCTGGTCGTCCTCGACAGCCGGCCGATGGACGAGTACCGGGTCATGAACATCCCCACCGGCATCGACGTGCCGGGCGCCGAGCTGGTCTATCGGGTCGGGCAGGTTGCACCCGATGCCGATACCACCGTGGTGGTGAACTGCGCCGGCCGCACCCGGTCGATCATCGGCGCCCAGTCGCTGATCAATGCCGGCATCCCCAACAAGGTTGTGGCCTTGCGCAATGGCACCATGGGCTGGCACCTGTCGGGCTATCAGCTCGAGCATGGCAACGACCGCACCGCCCCGGCGCCGGCGGACGACACGTTCGCCAAGGCGCTGGACCATGCGCAGGCCTGTGCCAAGCGGTTCGGGGTAAAGACCGTGGACGCCGACACCTTGGACAGCTGGCGCGGCGAGCGGGACAGCCGCACCCTTGCCATTCTCGATGTGCGCACCCTGGAGGAGTTCGAGGCGCAGCGCATCGCCGACAGCCGGCACGCCCCGGGTGGCCAGCTCGTGCAGGCGACCGACAGCTACCTGCCGGTGCGCAACGCCCGCGTCGTCCTGGTCGACGACCGCAAGGTCCGTGCGCTGATGACCGCGAGCTGGCTTGTCCAGCTCGGCTGGAACGACGTCCATGTGCTGGACGCCCCCATGGACAGCCAGCGGACGGCCTCGGGGCGCTACACGCCGGAGATCCTCGGCCTGGAGACGGTGGCCCACGTCAAGTCGGTCCCCGCCGCGGCGGCCAAGGCGCTGGTGGAAGCGGGGGCCGTCATTCTGGATCTGGCCAAGGCGCTGGACTATCGCGACGCACATCCCGAGGGGGCGTGGTGGGCCGGCCGCGTCGCAATCGCGGAGAACCTGTCGAAGATCCCGGCGGACAAGATCCTCGTCCTCACCTCGCCGGACGGGATGCTGGCGCGCTTCGCCGCCGCCGATCTGGCCGACAGCGGCCGCGAGGTGGTCACGATCGACGGAGGCACGGCCGCCTGGAAGGTCGCGAACCTGCCGATGCAGAGCGGCATGACGGCCGTACTGTCGGAGCCGAATGACAGTTACCTGCGGCCCTACGACCGCACCAACAAGGCGGAAATCGAGAAGGCGATGAACGACTACCTGACGTGGGAAGTCGCGCTGGTCGAGCAGATCAAGAAGGCCGGCGGCATCAGCTTCAAGCACTTCCCGGCCTGACACCAGCCTGCCGAGGACCGTTCAGACGAGCGGTTCCTCGACCAGTTCGGTGTCCAGCACCAGTTCTCTGAACCGTTTGTACAGTCGGGGTTCAAGATGAGTTCCGACAATCGAGTCCATGATGTCGAATGCCTGGTCCCGCTCCATCGGCGGCTTGTAGTCCCGCCGGTCCGTGAGCGCGGAGAAGATGTCGACCACGGCGGTGCATAGGGACATTTCGTGGATCTGTCCGCGGGCCTGGCCGTCAGGGTAGCCCGTGCCGTCGAGCTTCTCGTGGTGGTGCCGGACGGCTGCGACCAGAGCCGGCAGGTCGCTGTAGCCGTCCTGGACGAGGTCGGCGCCGAACACCGGATGCAGGTTCATCACCCGACGTTCGTCCTCTGTGAGGGATCCGGGCTTCGCCAGGATCGCCAGCGGTACCTGCATCTTGCCGATATCGTGAAGCAACCCGGTCTCCGCCATCAGCCGAAGCTGGTCCTGCGGGACGCCGATGGCCCGGCCGAAGGACGCCATCAGGATTCCGACCCGAAGACTATGAGCGAAGGTGTTGTCGTGGTGCCCCCGAAGCTGATGAAGCATGGGCGCCACGCTCGGATCGCCCGCGAGGTCGACCACGCTCGCGGCGGCAGTGGCCACCAGGCGCCGCCCCTCCAGATCGATCGCACCGCTTTCGGCCATGCCCTCGAGCCGGGTGAAGAGCTGGCGGCTGTCCCGGATCACCCGGGAGGCCGGGGCGGAGAGGGCGCCGATCGCCTCGTCTTCGGTGGCGGTGCCGTGGGCCCGCCAGAACCGCTCCAGGAACTCGCCCGGCTCCGGCGCCCCGACGATCGCCGCGTCGATCACGCCCTCCTCGAGCAGGCGTCCCACCTGCAGGGTCTGTTTCGGCGCCACCATGATCAGTGTCCGCCGGCTGTCGCCGCGCAGGGCGTGGGCCTGCTGGGCGAGCCAGATCCCGTCGCCGCCGACGAGCTGGTCCTCGATGATGACCGCGTCGGGCCGGCTCTCGATCGCGTCCGACGCGGTGGAATCGTTCCCCGTCACCGTGATCGCGAACGTCTCCCGCAGCGTGTTGAGCACGGCCGCATAGCGTGCCGGACGGCTGGTGCAGAACACGAGCCGCGGCTTGCGGGGCGGGGAGGCGGGGCGGTCGGCCAAGGGCATCTCTACGAGTCGTTTGGCCCAACGCGCTTATCGGGCCCGTGAGGATAGGTACAGCGGTCTTTCGGAGCGGTTAACAGGATAATCATCCCGCCGCGGCGGCGACGGCCCGCATCCGGTCCAGGCCGGCTTCGACATCGGCGATCAGGTCGTCCGGATCCTCAAGGCCGGTATAGAACCGGACGATCGGTCCCTCATGGGGCCAGGCGGTGGCGCTGCGCTCCAGGGTGATGTCGGTCGGCTTCACCAGGCTTTCGAAACCGCCCCAGCTCGCCCCCATGCCGAACAGGGTGAGACCGTCGTAGAAGGCGGCCAGAGCCTGATCTGGCACCGGCTTGAAGACGGCCGAGAACAGCCCGCTGCAGCCGGTGAAATCGCGCTTCCACAGAGCATGGTCCGGATGGCTTTCCAGCGCCGGATGCAGCACGCACTCGATTTCCGGCCGCTGCTCCATCCAGCGGGCCAGGGCGAGGCCGGTCTCGCCGGTCTGGCGCAGGCGGATCTCCATGGTGCGCAGGCCGCGCGCCGCCAGAAACAGGTCGTCCGGCGCCACGTAGTGGCCGTGCAGCCGGACGGTGGAGCGGACCTGCTCGCTGTATTCGCGGGTGCTGGCGATCAGCCCCATGATCACGTCGGAATGGCCGCCGATATACTTGGTCACCGCCTCGTTGACGATGTCGACGCCGAGGGCGAAGGGATCGCAGAACAGCGGCGTGCCCCAGGTGTTGTCCATCATCACCACCGCGCCGGCCTTGTGGGCGACCTCGGCGATGGCGGGAATGTCCTGCACCTCGAAGGTCTGCGACCCGGGGCTTTCGGTATAGACGCAGGTAGTGTTCGGGCGCATCAGCTCGGCGATACCGGCCCCAATCCGCGGGTCGTAATAGGTTGTTTCCACGCCATATTTAGCCAGGACCTGCTCGCAGAACTTCCGGGTCGGGAAGTAGGCGGTGTCGGTCATCAGCAGATGATCTCCGGCTTTCACGACCGCCAGCAGGCCGGCGGTGATGGCCGAGAGCCCGGACGAGGTCATCACCACGTCGCCAGCCTTGTAGATCTCACACAGGGCGGCTTCCAGACGGTAGGTGGTCGGCGTGCCGCTGACCCCGTAGGTCACCGCGGCATCCACCCCTTCCGGATAATTGGGCAGCGGCGCCGCGCGGACTTCCCGCCACGCCGCCAGACTCGGTGCGAGGACCGTCGAGGCGTGGAACACCGGAGTGTTCACGACTCCTTTGAATTCGTGCGGCGTCCGTCCGGCGTGAATCAGTCGGGTGCGGGTTTTGTGCTGGCGGTCTTCGGCCATCGGATCCTCGGCAGGCTAAGTCGCGGTTGGTCGCGAAATGGGCGGGAGAGCATTCGTGGACACGCAGTCTCGGTTTCTCTGGCGCCCGGGGCAAGTCCGCTGGCGGCGATGCCTGGAAAGCTTGCTTTTCTTATAAACGCCATGTTGGAATGATCATGTTCCGGGCGGACTGCATCCTTTGACGGCATCCGAACGGCAATTGCACGCGTTTTGGGCAATTGTTGGGGGTGAACGGGGGCGAGAAGTCGCGGAATTCGGTCAATGACGTCCTGGCAAGGTCTTTGCGAAGGCTGGAATCCGGGATCGCATCGGTCGATCCAGTTACAACGATAACCTGGGTGGGTTTCACATCATGAAGAAGGTCAGCCTTTTGGCTCTGGGCGCGGGGTTCCTGGCGAGCCTCGCGTTTACTCCTGAGCCGGTCCTGGCACAGGACAGCACGCTGGACATCGTCAAGAACCGCGGCATGCTCCGTTGTCAGCTCGGGACTCCGGCGCCGGGCTTCTACGCACTGTCCGACGACGGCAAATGGTCCGGCTTCGACGTCGAGAACTGCCGGGCGGTTTCCGCGGCGATTTTCGGCGATCCGGACAAGATCGAGTACCAGTCGGTGACGTCCGCCGTCCGGTTCACCGCGATGGCGAACGGCGAGTCCGACATGCTGTCGCGCACCACCACGTGGACCCTGTTCCGCGATACGCAGCTCGGCCTGGATTTCACCACGGTGAACTTCTATGACGGCCAGGGCTTCATGGTCACCAACGACAGCGGCGTGAACAGCGCCATGGAGCTCAAGGGTGCGACGGTCTGCGTGCTGACCGGTACCACCACCGAGCTGAACCTGACCGACTACAGCCGGACCAACAGCCTCGACATCACTCCGGTCGTGTTCGAGGACAGCAACGTGCGTGACAGCACGTTCTTCTCCGGCGGCTGCGACGCCATCACCAACGACAAGTCGAGCCTGGCTTCGACCCGCGCCAAGGCGCCGGACCAGTCGATCTTCTCGATCCTGCCGGAGACCATCTCCAAGGAGCCGCTCGGCCCCGTCGTTCGTCAGAACGACAGCCAGTGGAAGGACATCGTCCTGTGGTCGCTGTTCGCGATGATCAACGCCGAGGAGATGGGCATCAACTCTGGCAACGTCGACGAGATGAAGGCCAGCAGCACCAACCCGGAAGTCAAGCGCATGCTTGGCGTCGAGGGCGACCTGAACAAGGGTCTCGGCCTCGAGCCGGAGTGGGCCTACAACATCATCAAGACCGTGGGCAACTACGCGGAGAACTACGAAGAGTTCATGGGTCCGAAGACCGTCATGAACATCCCGCGCAAGGGCTCGGTCAACGACCTGTGGACCAAGGGCGGCCTGATGTACTCCCCGCCGTTCCGGTGATCGTCTGAACGTTTCGGTGCCCGGTCGATTCTTCGATCGGGCACCGTTTCTTTGGACGGAACGTTTTACGGTTCGGGGGAGGACTGATTGATGTCCGTTGTCGACAAGGGTGTTCCGCGAAGGGACGCACGTTCATTTTCAGAGATCGTAAACGATGAAAGATATCGTTCGATCTTCTATCAAATCATCGTTGCCGTAGCCGTCATTTGGTCGGCCCAGTTTCTGATATCGAACACCGCCGCGAACCTGCAGGCACGCGGCATGTCCACCGGGTTCGATTTCCTCAACAGCACCGCCGGTTTCTCAATTGCGTGGTCGATCATCGACTACGAAGCGGGCGACACCTATTTCCACGTTTTTCTCGTCGGCATCGCGAACACGCTGATCGTGTCCTTCTTCGCGATCCTCGCCACCACGCTGCTCGGCTTCGTGGTCGGCGTGATGCGCCTGTCGAGCAACTTCGTCATCGCGAAGCTGGCCTCCGCCTATGTGGAGGTGATGCGGAACGTCCCGCTGCTGCTCCACATCCTCTTCTGGTTCACGCTGTCGTCGGCCCTGCCGCCGCCGAAGCAGAGCCTTGGCTGGCTGGACAGCTTCTTCCTGAACAACCGAGGCTTCTATGTACCGGCGCCGGTGCCGGGCGACGGCTTCGACATCGTCATCATCATGGTGCTGCTCGGCATCGTCGCCGCCTATGGCGTGACGGTCTGGGCAACCAAGCGTCAGTTTGCGACCGGTCAGCGCTTCCCGGCCTTCTGGACCGGCGTCGGCCTGATCTTCGGACTGCCGCTGCTGGCCTTCCTGGCCCTGGGTGCGCCGCTGACCTTCGACTATCCCGCGCTCAAGGGCTTCAACTTCCAGGGCGGTGCCGACGTTCCGCGGGCCTTCTGCGCCCTGCTGTTCGCCCTGGTGCTCTACCACACGGTGTTCATGGCGGAGGCGGTGCGCGCCGGCATCCTGTCGGTCAGCCACGGCCAGACCGAGGCGTCCTATTCCCTCGGGCTGAAGCCATCCTGGACGCTGCGTCTCGTCGTCATCCCGCAGGCCATGCGCGCGGTCGTTCCGCCGATGATCAGCAACTGGATGAACGTGGTGAAGAACTCGTCGCTGGCGATTGCCATCGGCTATCCGGATCTCGTGGCGGTCTTCATGCAGACCTCGCTGAACCAGTCCGGCCACGCGATCGAGATCGTTGCCATGGTGATGCTGTTCTACATGACGGTCAGCCTGACCATCTCGGCAGCGCTGAACTACTACAACAAACTCGTTCAGATTAAGGAGCGGTGATCATGACGGATGCGACCCAATCCGACACCGCGTTCCGCCCGAAGCCGAGCCTGCCGCCGCCGCCCAACACGGTCGGTGTCATCGGCTGGCTGCGCAAGAACCTGTTCGGCGGGCCTGTCGACGCGATCTTGACCCTTCTCGGGATATACGTGGTCTATCTGATCCTGCAGTTCGCGGTGGAGTACGGGATCCTGAATGCGGTCTGGACGGCCGACACCTATCGCGAGTGCCTCGACATCAACAAGGGCGAGGGGGCCTGCTGGGCCGGCATCGGCGCCTGGTTCAACGGCATGATGTACGGCCGTTATCCGGACGAGGAGCAGTGGCGGGTCAATCTGGGCGGCATCATCCTGCTGCTCTGGCTGATCCCGTTCTGGCTGCCCAAGGTGACCGGCAAGATCCAGGTGGGCATGTCCGCCGTCCTGACCTTCCCCTTCCTCGGATCGGCGCTGTTCATCGGCGGCGACCTGGGCATCTTCCTGCACGTGATGGCCGCGATCGCCCTGACCCTGTTCGTGTCGGTCTGGCTGCACGTCACCCTCTGCTACGTCGCGGGCAAGTCGCTGCCGCAGACCCTGGTCTCGGTCACCGGCTTCGCCGACAAGGACGACCGGCTGCACAAATACGTGCTGATGGGGGCCTTCGGCATCGGCTTCGTCCTGGCCATGATCTATATCGGGACCTGGGAACTGCAGGAGGTGCCGACGACGATCTGGGGCGGGCTGTTCCTGACCCTGGTGATCTCCGGCATCGGTATCGCCTCGGCGCTGCCGAACGGCATCCTCCTGGCCCTCGGCCGGCGCTCGAAGATGCCGGTGATCCGGGTGTTCTGCACGGCGTTCATCGAGCTGTTCCGCTCGGTGCCGCTGATCACCATCCTGTTCATGGCCGTGACCATGATGCCGCTCTTCCTGCCGGTGGAGATCAACCCGCCGAAGCTGGCGATGGTCATCGTGGCGGTCTGCATCTTCGCCGCCGCCTACATGGCGGAGACGGTGCGAGGCGGTCTGCAGGCGGTGAGCAAGGGACAGTACGAGGCGGCCCAGGCCATGGGCCTGAGCTTCTGGAAGATGATGGCCCTCATCGTCATGCCCCAGGCGCTGAAGCTGATGATCCCGAACATCGTCGGCAGCTTCATGGGCCTGATGAAGGACACGACGCTGGTCTCCATCATCGGTCTCTACGACATCCTGCTGATGGGCAAGGCCGCCGGCCAGAACCCGTCCTGGCTTGGCTTCCACACGGAACCGCTGCTGTTTACCGCGGCCATCTTCTTCGTGCTTTGCTTCGCCATGTCGAAATACAGCCAGCATCTCGAACGGACGATCGGCGGCGGCTACGGCCGGCGGTGACGGACCGATAACGAGCGAGAACAGGGAATGTGCCAATGAGCATCGACACTCACCTCCCCGACGAGACGGTTCACGTCGCCTCCGCCATCTCCGACGAGGTGGTCATCGAGCTGGCCTCGGTGAACAAGTGGTACGGGGAGTTCCACGTCCTGAAGGACATCAACCTTGCGGTCAACAAGGGCGAACGCATCGTGATCTGCGGCCCGTCCGGGTCCGGCAAGTCGACGATGATCCGCTGCATCAACCGCCTGGAAGAGCACCAGGCGGGCGACATCATCGTCAACGGGACCGAGATGGGGTCCAACCTGAAGAACATCGACGCGATCCGCCGCGACGTCGGCATGGTGTTCCAGCAGTTCAACCTCTTCCCGCACCTGACCGTGCTGGAGAACTGCACCCTGGCGCCGATCTGGGTGAAGAACATGCCCAAGGCCGAGGCCGAGAAGATCGCCATGCAGTATCTGGAGCGCGTGAAGATCCCGGAGCAGGCCGCCAAGTATCCCGGCCAGCTCTCCGGCGGTCAGCAGCAGCGCGTGGCGATCGCCCGGTCGCTGTGCATGAGCCCGACCATCATGCTGTTCGACGAGCCGACATCGGCCCTGGATCCGGAGATGATTTCCGAGGTTCTGGACGTTATGGTGGGCCTTGCCGAATCCGGCATGACCATGCTGGTCGTCACCCACGAGATGGGCTTCGCCAAGCGCGTTGCCGACCGGGTGATTTTCATGGACGAGGGCGAGATCGTGGAGCAGAACACTCCGGACGAGTTCTTCAACAATCCCAAGTCGGACCGCACCAAGCTGTTCCTGAGCCAGATCCTGGCCCACTGACGGCGTCCGCGACGGGACCGGAGACGACCAAACCCGCGGGGGGCGGGGGAGGTCCGGGGGGCGTACCGGTTCGCCGGTGCGCCCCCCATCTATTTGGTCCACCATAAAAACCGAGAAAATCGATCGGGAGGAAACCATGGCGGAGGAGAAGGGCGTCGCCCTGATCGCCGGCGTGTCCGGAATCGTAGGACGCGGTATCGCCACGCGGCTGCTCGGCGAGGGGTGGCGGGTGATCGGCCTGTCGCGGACCCCGCCGAAACCGGGCATCGACGGGCTGGAGCATGTCGCGGCCGACCTGACGGACGGCGACGGCCTGACGGCGGCGCTCGCCGGCAGTGGGGCGGCGGTCACACATATCTTCTACGCCGGCCGCGCACCCGACCCGGACCCAGCGGTCGAGGCGGCGCGCAACACCGCGATGCTGGTGAACACCGTCGAAGCGGCCGAGGCGGCCGGTGCCGCCCTGGCCCATGTCCACTCGGTCCACGGCACCAAGTGGTACGGCAGCCACGTGGGCCCGTTCAAGACGCCGGCGGCGGAAGACGATCCCCGCTGTCCGGTGCCGAACTTCTATTTCGACCAGCAGGACTGGTTGGAGGCCGCGGCTCCGAGGCGGGGCTTCACCTGGTCGACCACCCGTCCGCATCTGCTGATCGGCTTCTCGCTCGGTTACCCGCACAACATCCTGAGCGTGGTCGCCGTTCATGCGGTGCTGTGCCGCGAGCAGGGCCGTCCGCTGACCTTCCCGGGCGCCCAGGGCCATTTCGACAGGGTCTCCCAGGTCACCGATATCGAGCTGCTGGTCGATGCGATGCAGTGGTGCGCGACCAGTCCCTCGGCCGCCAATCAGCCGTTCAACGTGATCAATGCCGACTATTTCCGCTGGAAGGACGTCTGGCCGGACATCGCCGCCTTCTTCGGCATGGAGGCCGGCGGCGTGAAGACCGAGAGCCTGGCGGCGTCCTTCGCCGCGGCGGAAGGGCCCTGGCGGGAAATGGTGACGCGCGAGGGGCTGAGCGAACCGGATATCGGCCGGATCGCCAGCGGTCCCTATGGCGATGCCACCTTCTCGGCCACCTGGGACGACATGTCGTCGACGGTGAAGATCCGCCGCGCCGGCTTCGACAAGGTCTATGCCAGCCGCGACAGTCTGCTCGGCGCCCTAGCGGCGTATCGGCGTCACCGTGTCATTCCCTGACACGGTGACCGCATCGGACGGAACGGGCCGGCGCTGCGGCAGGGGAAGACCGGCGAGACGCGGATCCGGCAGGGTCTCGACATACTGGTCGAACGGCACGAACCCGGCCTTCTGATAGGTGCCGATGGCCCGGGGGTGGTCCAGGTCGCAGGTGTGCACCCATAGACGCGTGGTCTGTCCCGTCCAGGCGATATCGACGATGGTGTCCAGCAGATACCGCCCCACACCGCGTCCGATGAAGTCGGGCAGAAGGCCGAAATAGGCGAGTTCCACGTCGCCACCGCCCTGGCGCCGGTCGATCTCGCCGTATCCCGCGGGCGCGCCATCCACATAGAGCACGTAGATTTCCACCTTCGGGTCGGCGATATGGCCGCGGAGCTCGTCGTCGCCCATCAGGCGGCGGGACACCCAGGTCCAGTCGCCGCCGACCGTGTTGTAGAGGTAGCGGTAGAACGAGACCGTCGGCGGCTCTGCCCGGATCAGGGCCGTGCGCACGCTCGACGGCGGATGCGGCGAGGGGCGCGTCGGCCGGTTCAGCATCTCCAGGGCGGTCACGACGGTCTGCACCGTGCCGAGGCCGATCGCCGGTGCATCGGCCATCGGTTTGCTCATGACCACCCGGGGCTCCTCGTTCCAGCCGAGCTTGGCGTAGAAGTCGCGAACCTGGACGTTGGTGTCTCGGATCAGCAGTTCGGCCTTGGGCACGCCCCGGGCCTTCATCCAGGCCTCGGCCGCATCCATGACCTGCCGCCCCATGCTGGCCCGGCGCCGGTTCGGATCGACGGCGACGTAGTACACCCAGCCCCGATGGCCGTCATAGCCGACCATGACCGAGGCCACGACCTTGCCCAGGACGTGGGCGACCAGCACGTCGGCATCGGGCGCCCGGCGGGCGGACTCGATGTCCCGCCGCGGATCGTTATGCGGGACGACGAGGCCGCACCGCTCCCACAGATCGACGACGCCGTCGATATCGCCGGTCTCGATCGGCCGGAAGGTCAGGCTCATGGGGCGTCGGCCGGACCGGTAACCACGGGAGTGTCCTGGCGTGAGCCCCAGTCGGACCAGGAGCCGTCATACACCGCCATGCCGGGATGCCCGAGGCGATAGGCCGACAGGGCGATGATGCAGGCGGTCACACCGGACCCGCAGGAGGAGATCGTCGGCTTGGACGGGTCGATCCCGGCTGCCTTGAACTTCGTCTCCAGGGTCTGCGTGTCCACCATCGTCTTGGTGGCCTTGTCGGTGAACTCGCTGCTCGGCATCGAGCGGGAGCCGGGGATGTGGCCGGAGCGCATGCCCGCACGCGGTTCCGGCTCGTCGCCGGTGAAGCGGCCGGCCGGCCGGGCGTCGACGATCTGCATGTCGCCGGCCTTCACCGCTGCCAGCACGTCGTCGCGCGACTTGACCAGCTCCGGGCGGAACGTGGCCTTGAAGTCGGTCGCCGGGCGGGCCTTTGCCGGTCCGGTCTCCATCGGCCGGCCCTCGGCCTGCCATTTCGGCATGCCGCCGTCGAGCACGGCGACTTTGTCGTGACCGAACAGCCGGAACATCCACCAGGTCCGGGCGGCGGACTGCAGGCCGTAGACGTCATAGGCGACGACCATGGTGTCGCTGTCGATACCGAGCGCACTCGCCGCCTTGGCGAAGGTCTCCGCAGCCGGAATCATGTGGGGCAGGGGATCGTCCGGGTCACAGACCTTGTCGATGTCGAAGCGCTGGGCGCCGGGGATGTGGCCTTCCGGAAACTCCGCGTCGGCGTCGCGCTTGGCCGTCGGCAGGTGATAGGTGCCGTCGAGGACGACCACCTTCGGGTCGTCGAGATGCGCGGCCAGCCAGTCGGTGGTGACGAGTGCGTCGGTCATGGTCTCTATTCCTTCAGATCAATCAGCCAGCCAGGCCGGAACGGGCAGGTTCTTCTCGCGCAGGAAGGCCGGGTTGAACAGCTTCGACTGGTAGCGCGCGCCGCCGTCGCACAGGATCGTCACGATGGTGTGGCCGGGGCCCATCTCTTCGGCCAGCTTGATCGCGCCCATCACGTTGATGCCGCTGGAGCCACCGAGACACAGGCCTTCCTCCTTCAGAAGGTCGAACACCACCGGAAGCGCCTCCTCGTCGGTCACCTGGAACGGGCGGTCGACGACGATGTCCTCCAGGTTCGCGGTGATGCGGCCCTGGCCGATGCCTTCGGTGATCGAGCCGCCCTCGGCCTTCAGTTCGCCATGGGCGTAGTAGCCGAAGATCGCGCTGCCCATCGGGTCTGCGAGGCCGATCTGGATGTCCTTGTTGCGCTCCTTGAGCGCCATGCTGATGCCGCCAAGGGTGCCGCCGCTGCCGACCGAGCAGATGAAGCCGTCGACCTTGCCGTCGGTCTGCTCCCAGATCTCCGGACCTGTGGTCTCGTAGTGGCCTTTGCGGTTGGCGACGTTGTCGAACTGGTTCGCCCAGATCGCGCCATTCGGCTCCTGCGCTGCAATCTCTTCGGCAAGGCGTCCGGAATAGCGCACGTAGTTGTTCGGGTCCTTGTACGGCACGGCCGGGACCAGGCGGAGGTCGGCGCCGCACAGGCGCAACATGTCCTTCTTCTCCTGGCTCTGGGTCTCCGGCATGACGATGACGCTACGGTAACCTAGCGCGTTGCCGACCAGCGACAGGCCGATGCCGGTATTGCCGGCGGTCCCCTCGACGATGACGCCGCCCGGACGCAGCAGGCCCTTCTCCTCGGCGTCGCGCACGATGGCCAGGGCGGCGCGGTCTTTCACCGAGCCGCCGGGATTGAGGAATTCGGCCTTGCCCAGGATTGTGCAGCCGGTGCGCTCCGACGCCGCCTTGAGCTTGATCAGGGGGGTGTTGCCGATCGCGCCGATGAAACCGTCACGCACGTCCATGAGGTCGTCTCCGTCCGTCATCCTGTGGCCGGCGCGGATCGCGCCGAACTCGTTGATGAGAGCCTAGCCGGACGGAAGGCGGGGATAAAGCGCAGGCGAGGGGGAAACCGGCCGCAGGACGGTCAATACAGTGATCGCGGATGCGAACGATGGCGGGCGGGCGTCAGTCCTCCGCCCGGTCGGCGAGCTTGGCCAGACGGGGCCCGAGCATCCGGTAATACATTTTCTCGCTCTTCAGCAGCGGCCCCATGGACTCATAGAAGCTGCGCGCCTTGTCGTTCCAGGGATCCGCGGTCCAGTCGAGCTGGGTTACGCCGCGCTCCACGCAGATCTTGGCCAGCCGGGTCATCAATCGCCGCCCGACGCCGCCGGTCCGCGCCTTGCGGGTGACGAAGAGATCCTGAATGAACACCGCGCTCTGGCAGTTCGCCAGGGCAAAGGTCTCGTTGAAGGCAAGGAAGCCGACGGCCCGGTCGGATCCGGTAGCGATCAGGATCTCGACACTCGGCGGCTCGCGGAACGCCTTGTCGGCGATGACATGCGCCATGTACGAGCGCTGGTAGTGGACGGGCAGCGAGTAGAAGGCGAGGAGTTCCTGGCTTAGGAGGGCGAGCGCGTCAGCATCGGCCGACGTTGCGAAGCGAATATCGACCGGCGCCGGCTCACGGCCGCCATAGGCTATCGCTTCCCCCTCTATCGCCATGTGGTAGAACCCCATCAGTCCCCGCCGACCAGTGAGATCGACCATGGCTGTGCGTACGGAAAGTGTCAACTTCACCGGGGCTTTGGGCGATACGCTCGCGGCCCGTATCGATCGTCCGTCGGGTCCCATCCGCGGATACGCGCTCTTCGCGCATTGTTTCACCTGCTCCAAGGACCTGGCCGCCGCCCGGCACATCGCCACCGGCCTGGCAGAGCGGGGACTCGCGGTTCTCCGATTCGATTTCACCGGATTGGGACACAGCGAGGGCGAGTTCGCCAACACCACGTTCGCGTCCAACGTGGAGGATCTGGTCGCCGCCGCCGACTACATGCGGCGCGAGCTTCGGGCCCCCACGATCCTCGTCGGCCACTCGCTCGGCGGAGCGGCCGTTCTGGCCGCCGCCGCGCGAATCGGGGAGGTGCGGGGCGTTGCGACCATCGGTGCGCCCTCCGATGCGGGCCATGTGCTGCATAACTTCAAGGGCAGCCTGGATGCGATCGAACGGGACGGAGAGGCGGAGGTCGAACTCGCCGGCCGCCGGTTCCGTATCCGCCGCTCCTTCGTGGAGGACCTGCGCGACCACCGGCTCACCGATCTGGTCTCCACCCTGCGCAAGGATCTCCTGATCTTCCATGCGCCGCTCGACGAGACCGTCGGGATCTCCAATGCGACCGACCTCTTCGTCGCCGCCAAGCATCCCAAGAGCTTCGTCTCCCTCGACAAGGCGGACCATCTGCTGACGCGCCGGGCCGACAGCGCCTATGTCGCCGCCGTCCTTTCCGGTTGGGCCGAGCGCTTCCTGCCGGCCGCGACGCCGGACACCCTGCAGGCGCGGGAGGGGGAGGTCGTGGTGGCCGATGCCGGCGACGGGCTGTTCCCGCAGTGGATCGCCGCCGGGCCGCATCACCGGATCCGCGCCGACGAGCCAACCTCCGTCGGCGGCACCGACAGCGGTCCGAGCCCCTACGACCTTTTGCTGGCCGGGTTGGGGGCGTGCACGAACATGACGTTGAAAATGTATGCCGACCGGAAGGGCTGGAGCTTCGACCGGCTTGAAACGCATCTGCGCCATTCGAAGATCCACGCGGAGGACTGCGCCGACTGCGAGTCCCAAGACCGCAAGATCGACCGGATCGAGCGCGTTCTCGTGATCGACGGAGAGTTGGACGCCGATCAACGGGGGAAGCTCCTGGAGATCGCCGACAAATGCCCGGTGCACCGCACCCTTCACTCGGAGATCTCCATCGTCACGACCCTGGATCCACAGGGGACCTCGGAATGATCACGCTGCATCTGCTGCGGCACGCCAAGTCGGACTGGGACGGAGGGGAGGCCGATCACGACCGGCCGCTTTCCGCCCGCGGAGAGCGGGCCGCAGCGGCGATGGCCGTGTATTTTCGGCAGCAAGGGATCGCACCCGATTTCGTCCTGTGCTCCAGCGCACGCCGGACCCGCGACACCCTGGCGATCCTGCGAGACGGTCTGCCCGACGATGTCGCGGTAGAGACCACCCGCGACATCTACCTCGCAACCGCCGCTCAATTGGTCGCCCGCCTGAAGTCGATCCCGGTGAGGGCTCGGATCGCCCTGGCCATTGGCCACAATCCCGGGATGGAGGATACGGTGCGGGTTCTGACCGGCGACAGCGCTGGACTCAAGTTCCCGACCTGCGCGCTGGCCACGCTGGACAGCACCTCCGGCTGGGCAACCCTGGGCGCCGGCCGGGCCGAGCTGCGCCGATTCGTAACCCCCAAGGACCTCGTCTAGGTCTTCTGGATCCGGTCGTTCGGCATGCTCAGGCCCGGGTGGTGACGGTGAGCGTCCGGCCGTCCGGGCGCGGCAGCCGCAGGGAGTAGTAGCGCCAGACCGTCCGGTTGCCATCGACCTCGACCATCCCGTGGCACAGCTCGAAGAGCGGCTCGCCCGCCTGCTGGGCCCGCCGCATCCGGCCTTCGACCCAGCGGCCGTATTTCGCGTCCGGGAGTTCCGAGAGCGGCATACCCGCCAGAGCGGCGTTCTTCGGAAAGAGCTGGATGCCCACCCCTTGCCAGTCCATCACCATCCGAGTGCCGTCGAGCCGCGTCATCGTCGCGCGCCGGGCGACCTCGTTCGGCACCTCGTCCCGACCGGCCCGGAACAATTCCAGTGCCTGACGCTGTTCCTGCGACCCGTAGCGCTCGAAATCGAGGAGGCTGAGCTCCGTCGCCTCGTAGACATTGGCCAGCGTGTCCGAGGGGATCGATCCGGACGCCCTGTCGCCGACGGCAGTCCCGATCAGCAGCCCCGGGGCATTGAGCACCTGGCGCCGGGAGACGGTGCGCGGCAACATCGACTCCTCGATGAACGGGTCGCGGAACCGGACACCAGAGCCGCCCCCATTGCCCCGCATGAACTCGATCCCGGCATTCTCCAACGCCCATTGCAGGCTGCGGCTGGTGGAGGTGAGGGGAACCCGAATACCGCCTTCGAACTCGATGACCGTGCGTTTGCTGATCCCAGCGAGATCGGCGAGCTGCTGTTGGGTGATACCGAGCAGCGCCCGCGCGGCGCGACATTGGCTTGGATTGATCATCGGCCTTTCACTCGTTGTCAGGTCGATCGCCGCACACGGGGTTTTCCCGCAGCGCCGAAGGCGAGCCGTGCATAGCCGTCTCGAATTTTCCTTTGGCCGATTATGCCTGAAGCGAAACGGCAATAACACCGCGGCGCATCCAGCCGCTCGGAAGGGCCTCACAAAAGCCAATGACCGCACCGAGTCGCGGGGCTTCGTAAGCAGTCCTTAATTCTTTCTGGCAGATCATGGGAGCCTGGGACAAGCCCGGAGAGGATGAAATGACGGTGCACATACCGATGAGGTCCGCGGACAAGCCTTCGGACAGCTTCGATATTCGTATCGTCCAGTGGTCCTTCCTGCGCCGCCTGATGAACGATCGGCAGCGCCTGCTCTACGACTATTGGCTGGCTGGATCCGCCGACGGCTCCTTCTTCGACCTCTCCGGATTCGACCCGCTCGAGGTCTGGAACTGTGTCGGGTATCTGCACATCCTGCAGTACGACCGGGCCAGGGATGACCTGTACTACCGTCTGTCCGGCGATATCTCTGCCAAGGCCATGGCCCGGACCCTGCACAAGCGCTGGGTCAAGGACCACCCCGCACCGGCCCGAGACCGGTTTCGCGCCCATTACTTCGAGGTGATGGAGTCCGGCCGGCCCTGGCTCGGGGAGGTCTACGCCATGGACAGCCCCAAGATCGCCCCGTACTGGAACCGCATGGTGCTGCCGCTGTTCGACCCGGAGGACCCGGACGGGTTCGTGTGTCTGGCACTGGCCGAACCGCAAACCAGCCTGCCTCACTCCACGAACTGAACGCGTCAGCCACGCTGACCGGAAGACGCGGTCGCCGCTACGGAACTCTGTATCTGTTCGGAGCTTGAAAAGTTGGCTCCCGGGGAGGGATTCGAACCCCCGACCAAGCGGTTAACAGCCGCTCGCTCTACCACTGAGCTACCCGGGACCAGAGACCGCGCTGTATAGCGTCCTGTCCGATGTCGTTCAAGACGAATGTCGCCTTGTTTTCCCACTCTGGAGGCCCCGACCGGAATCGAACCGATGTACAAGGATTTGCAGTCCTCTGCATAACCACTCTGCCACGGGGCCGTGTCCGAGCAGGAGGGGCGTGATACCCGAGCCGGCATGCCCGTGCAAGAGGCTTCCGGCGCTCTCGATGCCCCTCATGGCCGCGGATGACCGACGAACCGGGATTCCGGGCAGCTTTCCGGGTCCCAATTCGATCATGCGCGGCAAGTGAGCAGGTGCAGCATTTCGGATCTTGCCACGCCTAAAAGATATATCATTATATCATTTCATGAGATCCCGCTTACCCCGCTCCGGCCGTGACTCCCGCCAGAAACAGGCGGCGGGCTATGCTGCCGATCGGTCAACCGGCGGCGAGGCCGGGGCGCTCGGTCGATTCCGCTCGCCGCTCTATCACCAGATCTACCTGATCATGCGTCAGCGCATCGTCGACGGTGAGTTCGGCACCGGCGGCACCCTGCCGAGCGAGCAGGACCTGGCCGAATTCCACGGCGTGTCGCGAATCACCGCAAAACGGGCTCTCGATGAACTCGCCAATGACGGCCTGGTCGTGCGGGAGCGCGGGCGCGGCACCCGGGTCGTGGAAGGCCGCGCCGGGGTGAAGATCTCCGGCCAGGGGACCGGCGCCTTCGATGCGCTGCTCGCCATGGGCGGCGAAACCGAGGTTTCGGTGAAGGAGTTTGGCTACGGCCCGGCGGAGGACGATGTCGCCGCCGCTCTCGACCTGCCGATCGGGACCACGGTTCAGCGCTCGGTCCGGGTGCGCTCCATCGGCGGCGACCCGTTCTCCCATCTGACCACCCACGTCCCCGAAGAGATCGGCCGGCAATTCGAGAAGTCGGATCTGGCGAATACACCGCTGCTGGCGCTGTTCGAGCGCGCCGGGGTGACGCCCGCCACCGCCGATCAGACGGTCTCGGCGACGCTGGCCGACATGGTTGTCGCCGACCGACTGGGAATCGGGGTCGGGGCGCCGCTGCTGCGAATCCGCCGGGTGGTGCGCGACGGCGAGGGGCGGGCGATCGAGCTGCTGGTCGCGTTGTACCGCTCGGACCTCTACCGCCTGACCATGACCCTGAGCCGCGGCGGGGATGCCGAGGCCGGCTGGTCGCCCGAAGCGGTGAACGGGACGCCATTCTCCACCGGCGAAACATGGCATGCCGCAGGGCAGGCCGTCGGGGATGCCGGGGAGTAGGGAGAGAGTGACTGACTTGCGGGACCTCGCGGAAAGACGGGGCCCGTGGCAACGGCGAGATCATCGCCAGAACCTGAACAGGAGACGGAGGTTGCACATGAACAAGTTCGCAATGTTGGGGGCCGTCGCAGCGCTTGGCGTGGCGGTCGCCGCCCCGGCTTCGGCCGAAACCATGAAGGTCGCCGCCGATGTGGGCTACGCGCCCCATGTGATGGCGGTGCCGGCCGGTGGGGTTGAAGGCTACAACATCGATCTCACCGCCGAGGCCGCCAAGCGCCTTGGCGTCGAGTACGAGGTCGTCGACCAGGAATGGTCCGGCATCTTCGCCGGCCTAGCCGCCGGCAAGTACGTCGCCATCATCGCCCCGACCACGGTCACCCAGGAGCGCGCCGAGAAGATGCTCTTCGGCGAGCCGTATTTCGAGGTGAACTACCAGTTCCTGGTGAAGCGCGGCGCGCCGCAGGTCGAGAAGCTGGAGGACCTGAAGGGCAAAACCATCGCGGTCAACAAGGGCAACTTCTACGACAAGTACCTGTCCGAGCGTGAGGCCGAGTACGGCTGGAAGATCGAGCGCTTCGGCAAGAATGCCGATGCCATCGCCGCGGTGGCCTCCGGTCGGGCCGACGCCAACTTCGCCGGCGACACGGTGGTCGGCTGGACGGCGAAGAAGAACCCCCTGGTCGTCCCCTCCACGCTGGTCATCAAGTCGGGCAGCGTCGGCGCCTTCGCCTTCGACACCGCGAATGCCGAGCTGCGGGCCAAGTTCGAGAAGGTCATCGAGTGCATGAAGGCCGATGGCACGGTGGCGGCGATCCACGAGAAGTGGACCGGCCAGAAGCCGATCGAAGGTGGTGCGGCCTACAAGGTCGAGCCCGGCATCGGCGTTCCGGGCATGCCCGGCTACGACGAAACCCCGTCCGGCAGCGGCTGCTGAGGATCCAACCATCGCCGCCGGCCGCATCGTGGCCGGCGGCTCTCCGTTCCCTCCAGTCGTCCCCGTCCGCGCGAGGTCCCTAATGGCGCAAGCCCAGACCGTCCCTGCACGATATGTCGTCGAGGCCTACGACATTCATAAGTCGTTCGGCGACTTCCAGGCCTTGAAGGGCGTCAACCTGACGGTCGCGCCGCAGGAACTGGTCTTTATCATCGGCCCGTCCGGGTCCGGCAAGAGCACTATGCTGCGCTGCTGCAACCTGCTGGAGCAGCCGACCAGCGGCCAGGTGAAGATCACCGGCGAGGAGATCACCAACCGCAGCGTCGACATCAACAAGGTCCGCCAGCGCATCGGCATGGTGTTCCAGCAGTTCAATCTGTACCCGCACATGTCCGCCCTGGGGAACGTCTCGCTCGCCCTGCGCAAGGTGAAGAAGATGGCGCGCAGCGAGGCCGAGGACCGGGCCCATGCCGCGCTCAGGCGCGTCGGGCTGGCCGAGAAGGCGGGCAACCATCCAACCGAGCTCTCCGGCGGTCAGCAGCAGCGGGTGGCGATCGCCCGCGCCATCGCCATGGAGCCGGATGTGATCCTGTTCGATGAGCCGACCTCGGCCCTCGATCCCGAACTGGTGGGATCGGTCCTGGAGGTGATGCGCGAGCTGCGCGAGAGCGGCATGACCATGGTGGTGGTCAGCCACGAGATGCGCTTCGCCCGCGATGCCGCCGACCGGGTCATCTTCATGGATGGCGGACTTGTCGTGGAGGAGGGCACGCCGCAACGGATCTTCACCGACGCGCGCTCGGATCGGCTGAAGTCGTTCCTGCACAGCGTCTCCGGTCACTGAGGCGGAGATGGAGCGCTTCCTCGATCAGTTCTTCAATCTGGAGGTCATGGCCCGTTACCTGCCGGACGTGGCGGCGGGTTTCGTGGTCACCATCCAGCTCGCCCTGTCGGTGATCGTAACCGGCCTCGCGCTTGGCCTGGTGCTGGCAATGGTCCGGGCGTTCCAGATCAGGCCGGTCAACTGGCTGATCATCCTGTTCGTGGACCTGTTCCGTGCCCTGCCGCCGCTGGTGATCCTGATCATCTTCTATTTCGGGCTGCCGTTCGTCGGCATCACCATGTCCGCGTTCGTCATCTCCTGGGTGGTGCTGGCCTCCGTGCTGGCCGCCTTCGCCGAGGAGATCTACTGGGCCGGCATCACCTCGGTGAACAAGGGCCAGTGGGAGGCGTCGCGCTCCACCGGCCTCGGCTTCACCCAGACCCTGTTCTACGTGGTGATCCCCCAGGCGATCCGGATGACCATCCCGCCGCTGACCAACCGCACCATCGCCATCACCAAGAACACGGCACTCGCCAGCGTGGTGACGGTGGAGGAGATGCTTACGGTGGCACAGACCTCGCTCGCCTATGCCGCCAATACGTCGCCCCTGACGATGGCGGCCATCGGCTACCTGCTGATTTTCTTCCCGCTCACCATGGCGTCGCGCTGGGTCGAGACCCGCTACGCCTGGAAGCGGTGAGGGGGAGGGACGATCATGCTCGACTGGGAAGTCATCAAGTTCAGTTTCTTCAACGAGGACAGCCTGCGCGAGGTCTGGCCGCTCCTGATGAGCGGCTGGTGGATGACCGTCAAGCTCTGCCTCGCCGTGGTGCCGCTGGGCTTCTGCTTCGGCGTGTTCCTGGCCACCGTGCACAGCTTCCATATCCGCGCCCTGAATTGGGGGCTGGTGGTGTTCGTCGATTTCTTCCGCTCGATCCCGCCGCTGGTACTGCTGATCTACGTGACCTACGGCCTGCCGTTCTTCGGCTGGGACGTGCCGCCTTTCGCGGCGGTATTGGTCGCCTTCACCTTCAATTCCGGCAGCTACTACGGCGAGATCGTGCGTGCCGGCATCGAGAGCATACCGGCCGGCCAGATGGAGGCGGCGCGCTCCACCGGCCTGACCCGGGTGCAGGCCATGATCTACGTGATCCTGCCCCAGGCCTTGCGCAACGTGGCGCCCGACCTGACCTCCAATACGATCGAGCTGATCAAGGCGACGTCGATCGCCAGCGTCGTCGCCTTGCCGGAGCTGCTGCGCATGGGCCGGGTGGCCCAGGGACTTGTCTACAACGCCACGCCGCTGATGGCGGTGGCGGCGATCTATCTGCTGATGCTGTGGCCGATGGTCCGTCTGCTCTCCCGACTGGAGCGGCGGATGATGTCGGCGCGTTAAGAAACCAACCGAAGGGAGACTGACATGACCGGCTATCTGGATACGGTCTGCGACTTCATCGCCAACACCACGCTCGCGGATATCTCGCCGGCGGCGGTCGATCGGGGCCATCGTGTTTTCGCAGACACGATGGCCGCGATCGGCGCCGGTGCCCGCGAGCCGGAGGTGCAGGCGCTCAAGGCGAAACTCGTGCCCACTCCGGGCGGCGAGTCGAGCATCGTCGGCACCGGACAGCGCACCGAGGCGGCCAAGGCCGCGTTCCTCAACGGCACCGCCGGGACATTCCTGGAGTTGGACGAGGGCAACCAGTACAGCCGCGGCCATCCGGGTATCCACGCCATCCCGGCCGCCCTGGCGTTTGGCGAGGCGAACGGCAAGTCCGGTGCCGAAGTGCTGACCGCCGCGATCCTCGGCTACGAGATCGGCGCGCGCATCGGCATTTCCGCCAAGATCCTGCCGACCATGCACCCGCACGGCACCTGGGGCACCGTGGGTGCGGCCGTCGCCGTCGCCAAGCTGGCCGGCGCGAATGCCGCCCAGGTGCGCGAGACCATCAACGTCGCTTCCAGCCTGGGGCTCGCCACCAGCCGGCAGACCATGCTGCAAGGCGGCACGGTACGGAACTCCTTCGCCGGTTTCTCGGGGCAGATGGGCATCCTCGCCTGGCAGATGGTGGAGAGCGGTTTCACCGGGGAAGCCGACGGCCTGTCCACCATTTGGGGCACGGTGATCTCCACCGAGTGGAAGCCAGAGGAGATGACCCGCGAGCTCGGCTCGCGCTGGGAGATCGCCCGTAACTATTTCAAGCGCCACGCCTGCTGCCGCTACAACCACGGCACCCTCGACGCCCTGGCGATGATCGTCGACAAGCGCGGCGGCCTGAACCCGGACGAGGTGCAAAAGGTGCGGGTGGAGACGTATTCCCTCGCCGCCCAGCTCAGCGACACCTCGCCGAAGAACACGCTGGCCGGCAAGTTCTCCGTGCCCTTCGCCGTCGCCTCGACCTTGATCAACAAGTCGAGCGGCGTGGAGAGCTTCACCTGGGACAAGGTGCTCGACGAGAAGATCCAGGCCTTCGCCGACAAGGTCGAGGTCGCCGAGGATCCGGCCCTGACCGCCCTGATGCCGGACTTCCGCCCGGCCCGGGTGATCGTCACCCTGACCGACGGCACCGTGCTGGAAGCGGAGACCAAGACCAACCGGGGCGATACCGAGGATCCCTACGACGATGCCGAGCTCGACCGGAAGTATACCGAGCTGACCAGCCTGGTCTGGCCGGACGCCGTCGCGCGCGGGATCTACGAGGACTGCTTCCGACTGGAAGAGCTGGACGACATCAACGCGCTGACCCGACGGCTGAATGCGGTCGACCTCGCCGAGGCGGGGGAGTAACGACCCATGACCGAAACGACGGAACGGATGCGCGCCCTGCTGAAGGGCGACGGCATCGTGCTGGCACCCGGATGCTGGGACGCGCTGACCGGCCTGCTGGTCGAGCAGGCCGGATTCGACGCCGCCTATGTCAGCGGGGCAAGCATCGCCTACTCACGGCTCGGCCGCCCGGATATCGGGCTGATGGGCCTGCGCGAGATCGCCGACACCCTGACCGCGATCCGCGAGCGGATCTCCATCCCGATGATCGTCGACGGCGATAATGGCCACGGCAACGCCCTCAGCGTGCAGCGCACGGTGCGCGAATACGAGCGGGCCGGGGCCGACGTCATCCAGCTCGAGGACCAGTCGCTGCCGAAACGCTGCGGCCACCTCAAGGGCAAGGGGCTGGTCAGTGCCGACGAGATGGTCGGCAAGCTCCACGCCGCACTGGATGCCCGGCGGGACGCGCTGATCATGGCCCGCACCGACGCCATCGCCGTGGAAGGATTCGAGGCTGCCCTGGACAGAGCCGAGCGCTATGTCGAGGCCGGCGTCGACCTGCTCTTCGTCGAGGCGCCGGAGAACGACGACCAGATCGCCGAGATCTCCCGCCGCTTCGCCGGCCGTGTGCCGCTGCTCGCCAACATGGTGGAGGGCGGAGCGACACCGATCCGCTCCACCCAGCAGATGGCGGAACACGGCTTCAAGGTTGTGATCTTCCCGGGCGGCACCGCTCGGGCGATGGTCCCGACCCTGCAGGGCTATTTCGCCTCGCTCAAAGAGCACGGCACCACCGCGCCCTGGCGCGACCGGATGCTCGACCTCACGGGCCTCAACGACGTGCTGGGCACGCCGGAGATGCTCGCAGAGGGCGCCAAATACGACGCCGCCACGGTGGCACAGAATGCAACTCGCAAAGGAACTGGAACAGATGGGGACGATTGATCCCGTCACGCTGGCGGTCTTGAACGGCCGTCTGGAGCAGATCGCGGACGAAATGGACGCCACGCTGTTCCGCAGCGCCTTCAACCCGATCATCGCCGAGGCCCACGACGCCTCGCACGGGCTGTATCACGCCGAAACCGGCGAGACCCTGGTGCAGGGCAAGTCCGGCCTGCCGATCTTCGTCGGCGCCATGGCCTTCGCGGTGAAGACCGTGATCGACAAGGCGGCGCGGGACGGCGGCCTGGAAGAGGGTGACGTCTACATCTTCAACGACCCGTATGACGGCGGCACGCACCTGTCCGACTTCCGGCTGGTGCAGCCGATCTTCCGGGACGGCAAGGTGTTCTGCTACTTGGCCTCGGTCGGTCATTACCACGATGTCGGCGGCAACGTGCCGGGCAACTACAACCCGGCGGCCACGGAGAGCTTCCAGGAAGGCTTCCTGATGCCGCCGGTGAAGCTCTTCGAGGCCGGTCGCTTCCGCCAGGACGTGGTCGACATCCTGCAGGCCAACTCGCGCCTGCCGAACAGCCTCTACGGCGACCTGAACGGCCAGATCAACGCCCTCAAGCTGGGCGAGGGACGGCTGAAGGACCTGCTGGACGAGTATGGCGACGCCACCGTCGCCACCGCCTTCGAGGAGCTGAAGAGCCGGGCCGCCGCCCTGATGCGGGCGCAGATCGCGTCCCTGCCGGACGGCACCTACCGGGCCAAGGACTTCCTCGACAATGACGGCATCGTCGACGAGGCATTGCCGCTGGAGTTGGCGATCACCGTCTCCGGCGACCGGTTGACCCTGGATTTCACCGGCTCGGCGCCGCCCTGTCTCGGCCCGGTGAACATCGCCCGGTCGACCACGGTCGCGGCCTGTTACGTGGCGATGAAGCACATCTTTCAGGAAGTGCCGGCCAATGCCGGCGTGCTGGAACCGATCGACTTCGTCATCCCGGAGCATTCCATTCTGGCGGCCAAGGCGCCGCGCCCTGTCGGCGGCTATACCGAGACCATTCTGCGGCTGATCGATCTCAGCTTTCAGGCCCTGGCCCAGGCCGCACCCGAGCGGGTCAACGGCTGCGCCTACGGCACCATCAACGCCCTGTCCCTGGCCGGCTACCGGCGCGAAGACGGGCGTCGCTGGGTCATGTTCAGCTTCTTCGGCGGCGGCCATGGCGGCCATCCGGAGGGTGACGGCCTGAACCACGGCAACGCGCCGATCTCCACCGCCACCATCCCGCCGCTGGAGATCCTGGAGGCGGCCTATCCGGTGATGTTCCGGCAGTGGGCCCTGCGCGAGGATTCCGGCGGGCCGGGCCGCAATCGCGGCGGTCTCGGCGCGGTCTACGAGATCGAGTTGCTGGAGGAGAAGGCGGAGGCCTTCCTGTTCGGCGAGCGCGGCCGCTACGCCCCGTCCGGCGTCGTCGGCGGCGAGGCGGCGGCGCTGAACCGCTTCACCTATCCGGCAGGCCCGGAAGGTGGGGAGGCGCATCCACCGATGGCCTCCAAGATGGTCGGCATCAAGCTGATCAAGGGCCAGTCCGTTCTGCTGGAGACGCCGGGCGGCGGCGGTTACGGCGCGCCGGGCGAACGGAAACCCGCCCGCGTGGCCGAGGATGTCCGCCTCGGCTATGTCAGCGTGGCCTCCGCCCGCGACCGGTACCGGGTCGTCGTCTCCGAAGACGGCACCCTCGATGAAAAAGCGACCAGCGAGCTCCGAGCAGCATGAGCACGAACACCCCCCATCTCATTGCCGGCGTCGATGTCGGCGGCACCTTCACCGATGTCTTCGTCCTGGACGAGGCGGCGGGCATCGCGCGCGTCGCCAAGGTTCCCTCCACTCCGGCGAACCAGGCGGTCGGTTTCCTGTCGGGCCTGGAGGCCGGGGCAGGGGATCTGACCGCCCTGTCCACCGTCGTCCACGGCACCACCGTCGGCACCAACGCCCTGCTGGAGCGCAAGGGAGCGGTCACCGGCGTGATCACCACCGCCGGATTCCGCGACGTCCTGGAAATGCGACGGCGCGACCGGCCGCAGACCTGGGGCCTGTGGGGCCAGTTCGTCCCGGTCGTGCCGCGCGACCGGCGGCTTGAGGTCGGCGAGCGCACCCTGGCCGACGGCACCGTGCGCCAGGCGGTCGATCCCGAGGAGGTGAAGGCGGCGGCCCAGCGGCTGCAGGATCTCGGCTGCGAGGCCGTGGCCATCGTCTTCATCAACGCCTATGCCAATGACGCGAACGAGCGCGCCGCCCTGGAGGCGCTGCGCTCGGTCTGGCCGAACGACTACATTACCGCCAGCCATCAGATCGTGCCCGAGATCCGCGAGTTCGAGCGCAGCTCGACGGCGGCGCTCAACGCCTATCTTCAGCCGCCGGTCGGCCGCTACCTCGCCCGCCTGGAACAGGCCCTGGGCGAAGCCAGCTCCCCGGCCCAGGTGCTGATCGTGCAGTCGAACGGCGGCGTGATGAGCCTGGACACAGCCCGCAAGGTGCCGGTCCGCACGGCCCTGTCCGGCCCGGCGGCCGGCGTGACGGCGGCGGCGCATATCGGCTCGGTCGCGGGCTATCCCAACCTCATCACCTGCGACATGGGCGGCACGTCCTTCGACGTCTCCCTGGTGGTCGAGGGCGAGAGTGCCCTGGCCGCCCAGACCTCCATCGATTTCGGTCTGGTCGTGCGCTCTCCGATGATCGAGATCATCACCATCGGCGCCGGCGGCGGCTCCATCGCCCGGGTCGATGCCGGCGGCCTGCTGCAGGTCGGTCCGGAAAGTGCCGGCTCCGACCCGGGTCCGGTCTGCTACGGGCTCGGCAATACCCGGCCGACCGTGACCGATGCCAATCTGGTGCTCGGCCGAATCAACGCCGACCGTCCCATCGGCGGCAAGCTGGACAAGCTGGACGTGGCGGCGGCCAGACAGGCGATCACCGACCATGTGGCGATCCCGCTGGGTCTGGAAACGCCAGAAGCGGCGGCCGAAGCGATCATCCGTGTCGCCAATGCCAAGATGGCCGGCGCCATCCGCGTCGTCTCCATCGAGCGAGGCCACGATCCCAAGGAGTTCGTCGCGGTGCCGTTCGGCGGTGGCGGCTCGCTCCATGCCGGCGCCCTGATCAGGGAAGTCGGATTGAAGAAGGCCCTGGTCCCGCGCTATCCGGGCGTGACAAGCGCGCTCGGCTGCACGATCGCCGATCTGCGCCAGGACTTCGTGGAGACCTGGAACGTCCTGCTGGACGAGCTGGACGCAGAGGCCCTGCGGGCGGCCATCGACCGGCTGGAAGGCGAGGGGACCAAGACCGTCAAGGGCGCGGGCGTGACCCTGGAAGGCATGGAGACGGTGGTCGAACTCGACATGCTCTATGTCGGGCAGACCCATACCGTGGCGGTGCCGATCGACGCCGCCAAGGGCAAGCCCGTCGACAAGCAGGCGGTGGGTGCGGCCTTCGAGGCGGCCTATTCGGCCACCTACGGCCGGCTGCTCAAGGGCATCCCCATGCGGATCCTGAACTTGCGGGTGGCGGTGGTGGGCAAGCGTCCGCGCTTCGACCTGTCGCTTCTCGCTCCGGAAGCCGGCACGACGGTCGAAGGCGCGGTCCGCGGCACCCGTAACGTCTATGTGGACGGCGCCTGGCACGAGGCCACCATCGTCGACCGTCTGGCGCTGCCGGCCGGCGCCGAGATCAAGGGCCCGGCCGTGCTGGAGCAGAGCGACACCACCATCCTCATCGAGCCGGGACTGGTCGGTGAGGTGGACACCTACGGCAACGTGCTGATCGGAGAGGCCTAATGAGCGGCGACCTCGCGTTCCCGGATCCGTCGGCCACCGCCCTGGTGCTGGTCGACCTGCAGAACGACTTCATCCACCCGGATGGCGCCTATGCAAGGGGCGGAGCGAAGGCGGACGAGATCGCGGCCCTGCCGGCCCGTCTGGCACCCCTGGCCGAGGCGGTGCGGGCGAAGGGAGGGTGGATCGTCTCCACCCACTTCACCCTGGTGCCGGGCAAGGGCGGCGAGCCGATGATCTCGCCGCACCTGAAGGCCATCCGGCCGTTCCTGCGCAAGGGCGACTTCCTGTCCGGCGGCTGGGGCCACGACGTGGTCGACGCACTACAGCCCATCGATCTCAAGGTAGAGAAGGTCGCGTTTTCAGCCTTCTATATGAGTCGGCTCGAGTGGGTTCTGAGGAAGGCCGGCATTACCACGCTGATCTTCGGCGGCATCGTGACCAATGGCGGCGTCGCCTCCACGGTGCGCGACGCCCATGTCCGGGACCTCGAGACGGTGGTGCTGGAGGACGGCTGTGCGGCCTTCTCCGAGCAGGTCCATCGTACCGCCATCGACGCCCTGCGGCCGGTCAGCACCGTGGCGACCATCGCCGAAGTGGCCGCCGCCTGGGAGGCGGCCTGATGGCTATCGTCAGACGCGACACGGGGCCTGAGGCGCATGTGCCGGTGCTGATCATCGGCGCCGGCGCCTGCGGACTGATCGCGGCCCTTGCCGCCCATGACGCGGGCGCCGAGGTCATGGTGCTGGAGCGCGATCCGGTGCCGGCCGGGTCGACCTCGCTCTCGGCCGGCTACATCCCGGCCTGCAACACCCGCTGGCAGACGGAGGCGGACGCCGAAGACGGCGTCGACCGCATGCTCGGCGACATCCAGAAGAAGAACCACGGGGAGGGCGATCCGGTCCTCGGCCGGACGGTATGCGAGGCGTCGGGCCCGGCCCTGGAGTGGCTGGCCGACGCCCATGGCCAGTCCTTCATTCTGGAGACAGCCTTCCGCTATCCCGGCCACACCGCCTACCGGATGCACTCCCACCCGCAGAAGACCGGGGTGGCTCTGGTCGGCTCCCTGGCCGCGGCGGCGGAGCGGGCCGGGATCGACATCGTCTGCGAGGCGCCGGTGCGCGACCTGATCGCCGACCGGGCCGGCAAGGTCCTGGGCGTGGTGATCGAGCGGCCGGACGGCTCCACCGACGAGATCGGCTGCGATGCCCTGGTCCTGGCCTGCAACGGCTATGGCGGCAACCCGCAGATGCTGCGCACCTACATACCGGAAATGGCCGACGCCCTGTATTTCGGCCATACCGGCAACCAGGGCGACGCGGTCCGCTGGGGCACCGACCTCGGCGCCGCCACCGCTCAGATGGGCAGCTACCAGGGCCACGGGTCCGACGCGCACCCCCACGGCGCCCTGATTTCCTGGGCGCTGATGATGGAAGGCGGCGTGCAGGTGAACGCCGAGGGCGCGCGCTTCTCGAACGAGCATGAAGGCTATTCCGAGCAGGCCCTCAAGGTCCTGGCCCAACCGGGCGGCATCGCCTGGAACGTCTACGACCGCCGCCTGCACGAGCTGGGCATGCGGCACGAGGACTATCGCGGCGCCAACGAGATGGGCGCGATCCGCGAACTCCCCGATCTGGCCGCGCTGGCGGGATTGATCGGATGTCCGTTGGACCGGCTGGCGGCGACGCTCGCCCATGTAGCGGAAGCCGCGGCGGGACGGGTTGACGATCCGTTCGGCCGGGACTTCACCGGCGCCCCGACGCTGGACGCCCCGCCGTACTTCGCCGTGCGGGTGACCGGGGCCCTGTTCCATACCCAGGGCGGGCTGTCGATCGACACCTCGGCGCGGGTTCTGACCGAAGCGCGAGAGGCCTTGCCGAACCTGTTCGCGGGTGGCGGAGCCGCTGTGGGTCTGTCCGGCTCCGGCGTGGAGGGCTACCTTTCCGGCAACGGGCTGCTAACGGCTGTGACCCTGGGCCGGATCGCCGGCACCGGAGCGGCCCGTCTGGCACAGGAGGCAGCGGCATGAACGACCAGTATCCCCGGGATCTCATCGGCTACGGCGCCGAGCCGCCCCATGCCGCCTGGCCGGGCGGGGCGCGGGTTGCCCTGAACTTCGTGCTCAACGTGGAGGAGGGGTCGGAGACCAACATCCTGCATGGCGATGCGAAGAACGAGAGCGGCCTGTCGGAAGTGGTCGGCGGCCGCCATCCGCCGGGTCAGCGCGATCTGGGCCTGGAGTCGCTCTACGACTACGGGCCGCGTGCCGGCTTCTGGCGGATCCACCGGCTGTTCAGCGAGCGCAACCTACCGCTGACGGTCTATGCCTGCGCCATGGCGCTGGAGCGCAATCCGGTGGCGACCGAGGCGATGGCCAAGGCGGGCTGGGATTTCGCCGGCCATGGCTGGCGCTGGATCAACCACTACGAACTCACCGAGGACGAGGAGCGCGAGCATATCGCCCGCGCCATCGAGATCACCCAGCGCCTTACCGGACAGCGTCTGAAGGGGTGGTACTGTCGCTACGCGCCCAGCCCGAACACCAGACGCCTGCTGGTAGAGCAGGGCGGTTTTCTTTACGACAGCGACAGTTACAGCGATGACCTGCCGTACTGGGTGAAGGTCGGAGACACCGACCATCTGGTCATCCCCTACGCGCTGGACACCAACGACGTGAAGTTCGGCGCCCCGGCCTCCTATGCCTCGGGCGAGGACTTCTTCCGCTATATCACCGACGCTTTCGACCAGCTCTGGGACGAAGGGGCGGAGCGGCCGCGCATGTTGTCGATCGGCCTGCACCAGCGCCTGGTCGGCCGGCCGGGCCGGGCCAGGGCCCTGGCGAAGTTCCTGGATCACGTCCAGGCCAAGGGGGCGACCTGGATCACCCGGCGCATCGAGATCGCCGAGCATTGGCGCCGCGTGCATCCGCCGGTCGGATAAGCAATAAAAAAGCCGCGGTCCCTGATCGGGGGCCGCGGCTCAGTTCTGTACCGACATGGTTACCTCAGCGTCTGCGCACTCCGAACCAGCCGGAAGCGAGATAGGGTGATGCAAGCATCGTAGCCTCCGTTGTATCTGTGACGATGACTAAACTATGGGTAGGCGCACTCAGTGCGTCAACGGCCGATTCGCTAGACGAATCTTTAGGTTGTGGAGCCTGTCCACAGTTTTTCCACAGGCTCTCCGGCCATGTTAAGCTGGCGTAAAGAGGGCGGCTGGGGCGTTGACTTCATTGTGTCGTGCCGGTGTCTTGCCTATAAAGCAGGTCTAGGAAATTAGGCGCCGACCATCTCCAGCGATGGGGCGCGCGTTGCGGTGAGGAATGCGATGGTCGACTACGCCCTGGCACGCCTGAACATGGTCGAGAGCCAGATCCGGACCAACAAGGTCACCGACCCTGCCCTGATCGATGCCTTCGACACGATTCCGCGCGAGCTGTTCGTGCCCAAGTCGAAGCGCGGCATTGCGTATGTGGACGAGGCGCTTGAGGTTGGCGGCGGCCGCTACATGCTCGAGCCGATGGTTCTCGCGCGTCTGCTGCAGGCGGCCCTGCCCAAGCCGGGCGACGTCGCCCTGGATGTGGCCTGCGGCACGGGCTACGCGACGGTGGTGCTGTCGAAGCTCGTCTCGGTGGTCGTCGGCGTGGAGGAGGATGCGGATTTGGTCTCGGCCGGCAACGCGAATCTGGAAGCGCTCGCCATCGACAACGCGGCGATCGTGAACGGACCGCTCGCCCAGGGTTATGGCAAGCAGGCACCCTACGACGTCATCCTGATCGACGGCGGAGTCGAGACGGTTCCGCAGAAGCTGTTCGACGAGCTGGCCGATGGCGGTCGTCTCGTCACGGTGGAAGGCGGGTCACCGACCGAACCCGGCGTCGCCGTGATGTACGAGAAGCTCGGCGCCCATATCGGCCGGCGCATTCTGTTCGATGCGGGCACGCCCATGCTCGCCGGCTTCCGCAAGGAGGCCGGGTTTGTCTTCTGATCTCGGGACGCCATATACCCGCGATCCCGCTCTCCCAGGGCACTTGCAAGCTGAAAGGAAGCCCATGACCTCGTTCGCGAAGTCACTCCGTTCGTCGGCCGCGGTCGTGGCCCTCCTGGCAGGCATCGCCGTCTTCGGCGCGCCGACCGCCCAGGGGCAGACCCTCGAAGAGGCGCTGGCGCTGGCGTACGAGACGAATCCTGAGCTGCTGGCGGCCCGGGCGAACCTGCGCCGGACCGACGAGACCGTCACCCAGGCCAAGGGCGGCTGGCGCCCGAACATCAGCGCGTCCGGCAGCTTCGGCGTCACCGACGTGAACGCCGAGACCCGCGGGGTGAGAACCACAGACGATCATTCCTTCCCGCTGACCGGCTCGCTGACGGCGACCCAGCCGCTCTATACGTTCGGCCGCGTGGACGCGCAGGTGGACGAGGCGGATGCCAACGTGGAAGCCGAGCGCGCCGGCCTGTTCCAGGCCGAGCAGAGCACGCTGTTCGATGCGGTGGTCGCTTACGTAAACGTGATCCGCGACACCTCGATCCTCAATCTGCAGATCAACAACGTCCAGCGCCTCGACAAGCAGCTCGAAGCCACCAACGACCGCTTTCGCGTCGGTGAGGTGACCCGGACCGACGTCGCCCAGTCCGAGGCGCGGCGCGCCCGGTCGACGGCGGACCGCACCCAGGCGGAGGGCAATCTGATCGCCTCGCGCGTGGCGTTCGAGCGGGTGATCGGCACCGTGCCGACGACCCTGACCGAGCCGACGATCCCACCGGGCCTCCCGGAGACCCGGGATGCGGCGGTCGATATCGCGGTGCAGGAGAGCTACACCCTGATCCAGGCGAAGTTCCAGGAGCTCGCCGCCCGGCACGTGGTGTCCCAGGCCGAGGCCAACCTGCTGCCGCAGATCAACCTGGTCGCCCAGGCGGAGCAGACCTACAACACCAGCGGCGCCGACAACGAGGTGAGCCAGCTCTCCGCGGAAGTTCAGGTCACGGTGCCGATCTACCAGCGCGGCGTGGTCTATTCGCAGGTCCGCTCGGCGAAGGAGAACGTCAATCGCGTGCGCCTGCTCGTGGATAACGAGCGCCGCGCCGTGGTCGAGAGCGCGGCGAGCGCCTACGAGGACTACAAGACCGCCCTGGCGCAGATCGATTCGCTGCGCTCGGAAGTGAATTCCGCCGAGATCGCCCTGGACGGCGTGCAGCAGGAAGCGACCGTCGGTGCCCGTACTGTGCTCGACGTGCTCGACGCCGAACAGGAGCTGCTCGACGCCCAGGTGAGGCTGGTCACCGCCGACCGCAACGCTATCGTCGCGGCCTTCTCCCTCCTGGCTTCCCTGGGTCGGCTCACCGCCCAGGACCTGGCCTTGCCGGTGGAGGTCTACGACTATGACCGTCACTACCTCGCGGTCGAGTCGAAGTATTACGGCACCGAGCCTCCGGGACGCATGCCGGGTAACTGACGGCGATTCGCGTGAAGTATTGGCCCGACAGAGGTTTATGGGCTAGTCTTCAGATTCGAATGGACCGGACAGCCAGGGTCGCCGGGGCGAAAGCATGAGCGATACACAAGAACCATCCATGGAAGAGATCCTGGCGTCGATTCGCCGGATCATTTCCGAGGATGGGGACGACGAGGAAGAGGCACCGGCGGAAGAAGAAGCCGTCGAGGAAGCGGAGCCGGATCCAGAGCCGGAACCCGAACCTGAACCTCTTCCCGAGCCCGACCTGGAACCTGAAGAGGAAGAAGAAGAGGAAGAGGACGTCCTCGACCTGTCGGATATGGAAGCCGACGAGGAAGAGGAGGCCGAGCCTCTCTTCGATGAACAGCGGTATTCCCAACCGCAGCCGGAGCCCGATCCGGAACCCGAGCCCGAGCCGGAGCCGCTTCCGGAACCAGAGCCCGAGCCCGAACCGGAGCCCGCGCCTCAGCCGGTCTACGCACCGCCGCCTCCGCCGGCACCCCGTCCGGCTCCGCAGCCTCAGGGGCTGGTGTCGCCGTCCCAGGCGCAGGAGACGGTGCATTCCTTCTCCGAGCTGCAGGCAAAGCTCAACGAGGACTATCAGGAGCTGCCGCTCGGCAACGGCGCGGTCACCCTGGAACGTCTGACCCGCGAGCTGATGCGGCCGATGCTGAAGGACTGGCTGGATCAGCACCTGCCGTCGATGGTTGAGCGTCTGGTGCGCGAGGAAATCGAGCGCCTGGTGATGCTGTCCCAACGCCGGGACCGCTGGTAGCGCCGATATCCGCCCCGAGCCGCGCGGCGAGGGGCGGAGACCCTCCCGAAATCTGCCGGCCGGGTGTGGCATTTCGCGCCCGCTTGGCCTATGAACGGCCTCCGTCGTCATTGAAGCACGTGGACGGCCCCGGATCCTGTCCGGACGGCACCGTCCCTGCGCCGGTCAAGGACCCGACAGATGCTTGAGAAGACCTACTCCCCCGCCGATGTCGAGGCCCGGCTGTACGGCCGCTGGGAGCAATCCGGCGCCTTCGCCTGCGACCCGGCCTCCAACGCGGCGCCCTACACCATCATGATGCCGCCGCCGAACGTCACCGGCAGCCTGCATATGGGCCATGCGCTGACCATGACGGTGCAGGACATCCTGACCCGCTACCACCGTATGGCCGGCCGCGACGCCCTTTGGCAGCCCGGCACAGACCACGCCGGCATCGCCACCCAGATGGTGGTCGAGCGCAATCTCGGCGCGAAAGGCATCGACCGGCGCGACATCGGCCGCGAGGCGTTCGTCGAGAAGGTCTGGGAATGGAAGGCGCAGTCCGGCGGCACCATCGTCAACCAGCTCCGCCGGCTGGGCGCCAGCCCGGACTGGGAGCGGGAGCGCTTCACCATGGACGAGGGGCTGTCGAAGGCCGTCCTCAAGGTCTTCGTGCAGCTCTACAAGGAAGGCCTGATCTACCGCGACAAGCGGCTGGTGAACTGGGACCCGAAGATGGTCACGGCGATTTCCGATCTGGAGGTCGAGCCGAAGGAGGTCGACGGTAATCTCTGGCATTTCCGCTATCCGCTGGAGAGCGACCCGAGCAAGTTCATCATCGTCGCCACCACGCGCCCGGAAACCATGCTGGGCGACACGGCCATCGCCGTGCATCCCGAGGACGAGCGCTACAAGGACCTGATCGGCACCTACGCGATCCTGCCGCTGGTCGGCCGGCGCATTCCGATCGTCGGCGACGAGTATGCCGACCCGGAGCAGGGGTCCGGTGCAGTGAAGATCACCCCGGCCCATGACTTCAACGACTTCGAGGTGGGCAAGCGCCACAGCCTCGAGATGATCAACATCATGGACGCCCGGGCGCATCTCAACGACGAGGTGCCCGAGAAGTACCGCGGCATGGAGCGCTTCGCCGCCCGCAAGGCCGTCGTCGCCGACATGGAAGAGGCGGGGCTGCTGGAGAAGATCGAGCCGCACCGTCACATGGTCCCGCACGGCGACCGCGGCGGAGTGCCGCTGGAGCCCTGGCTGACCGACCAGTGGTACTGCGACGCCGCCACCCTGGCGAAGCCGGCCATCGAGGCGGTGGAGACCGGCAAGACCGTCTTCGTCCCGAAGAACTGGGAGAAGACCTATTTCGAATGGATGCGCAACATCCAGCCCTGGTGCATCTCGCGCCAGCTCTGGTGGGGCCATCAGATCCCGGCCTGGTACGGCCCTGACGGTGAGGTCTTCGTCGCCGAGAGCGCCGAAGAGGCCGCTGCCGCCGCCGAGACCCATTACGGCAAGGCCGTGGAGCTGACCCGCGACGAGGACGTGCTCGACACCTGGTTCTCGTCGGCCCTGTGGCCGTTCTCGACCCTCGGCTGGCCGGACAAGACGCCGGAGCTGGACCGCTACTATCCCGGCGACGTTCTGGTCACCGGCTTCGACATCATCTTCTTCTGGGTCGCCCGGATGATGATGATGGGGCTGCACTTCATGAAGGAGGTGCCGTTCCACACCGTCTACATCCATGCCCTGGTGCGCGACGCCAAGGGCCAGAAGATGTCGAAGTCGAAGAACAACATCATCGACCCCCTGGACCTGATCGGCCAGTACGGCACCGACGCCCTACGCTTCACCCTGGCCGCCATGGCCGCCCAGGGCCGCGACATCAAGCTGGCCGAGGGCCGGGTCGAAGGCTACCGCAACTTCGCCACCAAGATCTGGAACGCCGCCCGCTTCTGCGAGATGAACGGCTGCAAGGTCGACCCGGATTTCGATCCGGCGTCCTGCACCGAGACGGTGAACCGCTGGATCGTCGGCGAGGTGGCCAAGACCGCCGAGGCGGTCGCAGGATCGCTCGACGCCTACAAGTTCAACGAGGCGGCCGCGGCCCTCTACCAGTTCTTCTGGGGCACGTTCTGCGACTGGTACCTGGAGTTCACCAAGCCGATCCTGCAGACCCCCGAAGGCGGCACCGAGCACCCGAGTGCCGCCGAGACCCGGGCGACCACGGCCTGGGCGCTGAACCGGGCGCTGCACCTGCTGCACCCGATCATGCCGTACATCACCGAGGAGCTCTGGGCGAGCTTCGGCGAGGAGAGCGAGCAGCTTCTCGTCTCGCGCCCCTGGCCGGCGCTATCGGCCGATGTGATCGACGCCACGGCCTCGGCCGAGATGGACTGGGTCGTGCGGCTGATCTCGGAGGTGCGGTCGATCCGCGCCGAGATGAACGTACCGCCCTCGGCGCAGATCCCGCTGCTGCTGATCGGCGCCAGTGCCGAGACCGCCGCCCGTGCGGAGAAGTACGGCGACCTGCTCACCCGTCTGGCCCGGCTGTCCTCCATCGAGACCGGCGGCACCGCTCCGGCCGGTGCGGTGCAGGGGGTGCTGGACGAGGCCACCCTGGTGCTGCCGATCGCCGACGTGATCGACATCGCCCAGGAGCGGGCGCGCCTGTCGAAGGAGATCGCCAAGGCGGAAGGCGAAATGGCCAAGATCGACAAGAAGCTGTCGAACCAGGGCTTCCTCGCCAAGGCGCCGGAAGAGGTGGTCGAGGAGAACAAGGACCGGCTCGCCGAGGAGACCGAGCGCCGCGACCGGCTGGCCGCCGCGCTGAGCCGCCTGGAGCAGGTCGGCTAGGCGCCATGGCGCCGGCGGAGGATGCGCCGATCGTCGTGATCCTCCACGGCATCGGCGAGTCCCGATGGAACATGCTCGGCATCGCCCGGGCACTAAGGAAGGCGGGCTTCGAGGCCCGCCTTTTTGCATACCCCTCCCTGCGTTACGACACCTCAGCGCTGGCCGACCGGCTGTCCGCCCATCTGCAACGGATCGGGGTTTGGGCCTCAGGCCGGACGGTCCATTTCGTCACCCATTCCATGCGCGGATTGGTGCTCAGGGACTACCTCGCGTCCGGTGCGATGTCGCCAGGATGGACGGGGCGCGCCGTCATGATCGGCCCGCCGAACCGGGGTAGCGAAGTTACGGATTTAATGTTCACTTTCAGCCCGTACCACTGGTTTTACGGCCCGGCCGGCCGTCAGCTCACCACCGTTTGGCAGGACGCGAATGTCGACCGATCCGGCTACCCGGTAGGGATCATCGCCGGGATGCGGGGTGGCTCTATCCGGTGGCCCGATTCCTGTTCTCCGGCCCCCATGACGGCCGGGTAGCGGTGGATCGTACCCGGCTCGACGGCATGGCCGATCACATCGTTCTGCGCCCGTCACTCACGCCATGCTGCCGTGGCGCCGAGAGGTCCACCGGCAGATCGTCGCCTTCCTGCGAACCGGCCGATTCACGCGTGGATCGGCTCTTTCCGCCGGGCCGCGCGGAGCCGGGAGGCAACCGCGATCAGAGTTCCGGCGATCACCCCGGCGGTCAGCAGCACCGTCTCCGGGCGAAAACGGGTAACGTCAATCAGACCCAGGTGAAACGCGGCCTGTTCCAGGGCCATACCGATTACCGGTAGCAGGGTGCAGCAGGCGACGTAGTTCTGCGATCCGACCAGCCGGGTGGACCAGAAGGTGAGGAACATCGACGGGCCGCGCAGGAACACGCCCACCAGAACGGCCGAGACGATGAGCGGGGCGCTCCACTCCACATCGCCCACGCCGCCGACCTCCAGGACCCGCAGGGCCAGGAACAGGCCGGCGGTCACCAGCAGGACCGCACCGGTAAACCGGGCGCGGCTGCCGGGCTCGGTGCCCGTATTGTCGGGATGACGCTCGGCCATCAGGGTACCGGCAACCAGGACGATCTCGTTCAGAATCATGAGGATAACCGCCGGATTGGCGATCCCGCCCTCCAGGCTGACGACCAGCGGGGCGATGGCGGCGAGGATGACCGCATGGCCGAGCCATTCCAGGCGGGCGGGGCGGCGGCCGAAGACGAGCCAGACGGCGACCGCCACCATCGGCATGTTGATCGCGCCGAGGACGCCCGCCTCCATGGCGCTGACATGGACCAGCACGGCGGTGAAGAGGGCGGCGGAGAGGACCCGTAAAACCCCGAGAATCCAGGTACTTGGCCGCGCGAAGCTGCCCAGCGACACCCGGCCGTACCCGCCGATCGCCAGCAGACTGACCCCGCCGGCGCAGAGCTGGATGAAGGTATAGGCCCAGGGATCAAAATCGTATCGAACCAACAGGATACGGCTGATTGCTATCAAAGCGGACCAGGACAGGATGGCAGCGGCGGTGACGAGAACAGCGGGACGCATCGGACACCTCATCGGGAGCTCGATGCTCCCGTATAGGACACCCGGACGTCGGTTTTCGTTCCACGAATTCGGTTCTGGCGTTACAAATTCGTTTCATGAACTGGGACGATCTTCAGGCCTTTCTCGCCGTGGCCCGCACCGGAAGCCTCCGCCGGGCGTCGATCGAGCTCGTGGTCAGCCAACCGACCGTCGCCCGGCGCCTCCGGGCGCTGGAGGAGGATCTCGGCCTGCAACTCTTCGAGCGGGACCGCGACGGCCACCGGCTCACCGAGGAGGGGGCGGAACTGCTGCCGGAGGTGCGGGCGGTGGAGACCTCCGCCCTGCGGGTCGAGCGCCGCGCCCGCGACAAGATTCGCGGCCTGGCCGAGACGGTCCGGGTCGAGGCGATGGAATGGCCCGCCGCCCTTCTGGCCCGCGGGCTCGGCACGCTGCCGGACGGGCCGCGCGTGGAACTGGTGCTGTCCGGCGATACCGTCGCCGTCGCCGCCCGGGCGCCGGAGGTGGTCGTGCGCCACGGCATGCCGACGATCGGCGAGGGTCTGACCTGGCGGATCGGCGCGATCGCCTGCGCCGTCTACGGGCGGGCATCCTTCGCCGAGGGCCGCTCCCGGCCATTGGATCGGTCGGATCTCGCCGCCCTGCCATGGCTGACCTTCATCGCCGAGCAGCAGCATTACTCGGCCATGCAGTGGATCATGGCGCTGACCGGCGACCGGCCGGCGGCGGCGCGGCTGTCGCGCACCGACCAGATGGCCGCCGCCGTGGCCGCAGGGGTCGGGGTCGCGGTCCTGCCGTGCTTCATCGGCAACACGCTGCCCGGTGTAGTGCGGCTGTCGGCGGAGATCGCCGAACTGAAGGCCGATTACTGGGTCGTCGCCCGCCCGGAGCTGTCCAATAACCCGTCGGTGCGCAGCGTCGCCGGCTGGATCGCGAGCTGCTTTCACGCCGCCCAGTTCGAGAAGAGCTAGAGCCGGGTCACCGCATCCCGGAAATCGCCCCAGCCCTGCGGCGCATCGTCGCGGGCGACCAGTTCGACCTCCACGTCAGGCAGCGGCGCGAACCCGTCCTCCGCACCGAGCGCCCGCATGTCCGGGGTGAGGGTGCTCTGGGCCAGGATCGCCACCGCCATGTCGCCGGTCACCGCGATCTGCAGTGCCGACAGGGCCGGGCTGGAACAGACCAGCCGGGTCGACCGGCCCAGCCGCTCCGCCGCCTCGGCCGCGAAACGCCGGAACAGGCAGCCGGACGGAAAGGCGGCCACGGGCAGGGGCGTGCGGGTATGCGCGCTGCCGTCCCGGGCGCCGGCCCAGACGATCCGCTCGCGCCGGACCAGGGTGCCCCGGGCGCCGTGCTGCGGATCGCGGGTCACCAGGGCGACGTCGATCCGGCCTGCGGCCAGCTTCTCCAGCAGGATGTGGCTGAGATCGCACTCCACCTCCAGGTCGATCTGCGGATGGGTGCGCCCGAAACTCGGCAGAATGCCGGCGAGGAAGCTGGTGGCGTAATCCGCCGGGGTGCCGATCCGCAGCAGGCTCCGCTTGCGCGCCGGGGTGAGGGCGCCCATGGCCTCGTCATGCAGGTCCACCATCCGCCGGGCATAGCGGGCCAGGGTCTCGCCGGCGGCGGTCGGGCGCAGGTTCTGCCGCTCTCGAATCAGCACCGGCGATCCGACCGTCTCCTCCAGCCGGCGGATCTGCATGCTGACGGTGGATTGCGGCTTCCCGGTCAGGGTCGCAGCCGCATTGAACCCGCCCTGATCGAGGACGGTGAGAAAGGTGCGCAGGGCGGTGACATCGAGCATGCATCCAAATTAGTGATCATCGAGATCAAAACAACTCGTTTGATTGATTGATAGCCGCCGCATACCTGCCAAGGCCGACACCAAGAGGAGTTGGCCATGGGCTTCGTTGCCGTCGAAATCATCTTCGTTCTGATCTGGGCCTTCGGGTTCATCTCGGTCGAGCTCGCGCTGGTGGATGGCGGGCCGTTCATCACACTGACCATCCGGCTGTGGATCGCCGCCGCGCTGCTGCTGCCGTTCTTTGTCCGCGCCCGGCACCGGTTCGACCGGAGCCGGTTGAGCGATGCGGTGATCCAGGGGCTGACCGCCCAGGCGTTCTGGCTGATCTGCATCTTCCAGAGCCAGGCGCTCGGCGCCCGCCCCGGGGAGGTGGCGCTGATCGCCGCGCTGCAGCCCCTGGCGACGGCGGCCCTGGCCGGTTGGGTGGTCCGGGAGCCCACCGAACCGCGTCACTGGCTCGGCCTGGCGCTCGGGCTCGCAGGGACCGTGCTGGTGATTGCGCCCGGAGCGGAGGGCAGCCGTGGCATGGCCCTCGGGCATCTGGTGGCGGCGGGGGCGGCGATCACCATGACGGTCGCCGTCCTGCACCGACGGCGCCGTGGCGAGGCCGGGGAATCCTCGCCCCAGGGCGCGTCGGACGGGTTCGCCCAGCTCGCCATGCAGTTCGGGGTGGCCGCCATGGTGATCACGCCGATCGCGGTGTTCCTGGAAGGTTGGCAGGCGACCTGGACGCCGCTCTATGCCGCTAACATGGTCTGGCAGGTCACCGGACAGTCGATCGCCAGTTTCGGACTGCTCTGGTGGCTGCTCGACCGGGCCAGTGCCGTGCGGGTCTCCAGCCTGTTCTACTTTACCCCTCCGGTAACCATGGTGCTCGGCTATCTGGCCTTCGGCGACCGCATTGGATGGCTTGACGGGGCCGGGATGGCGCTGGCCCTGATCGGGTTGATCGTGGTGCGGATGCCGATTTCCAGGCGTTCTCGCGCGCGCTTCCCTCGTCTAAGCTCGGTTTGCGAGAAAACCTGAGAACGGGGAAGACCATGGCGCGGATCGCGATCGGCGGATTTCAGCACGAGACCAACACCTTCGCGCCGACCAAGGCGGGCTGGGACGCCTTCAACATCGGCGGCGGCTGGCCGCCGGTGACCACCGGCAACGAGCTGTTCGCCGCCATGGAAGGCCGCAACATCTCCTGCGCCGGCTTCATCGAGGGGGCGCAGGCGCTGGGCCATGAGCTGGTCGCCACCACCTGGGCCGCCGCCTCGCCCTCGGCCGAGGTCACCGACGAGGCCTTCGACCGGATCACCGGCATGATCTGCGACGGCATCCGGGAGGCCGGTGAGATCGACGCCGTCTATCTCTGCCTGCACGGTGCCATGGTGACCGAGAGCCACGAGGACGGGGAGGGCGAGACCGTCGCCCGGGTCCGCGAGGTGGTCGGCCCTGACCTGCCGATCATCGTGTCGCTCGACCTGCACGGCAACATGACAAGGCGATTCCACGAGCTGGTCACCGCCTGCGTTGCCTACAAGACCTATCCCCATGTGGACATGGCCGATACCGGCAAGCGGACCGCCGCCGTGCTGGAGCGCATCCTGAAAGAGGGCAAGCCGGCCAAGGCCTATCGCCAGATCGACTTCCTCATCCCGCTGTCCTGGCAGTGCACGATGATGGCGCCGTCGGGACCGGTCTACGACCGGATGACCGCCATGGAGACCGGCGGCGTGTGGACCACGTCCTATCTGCCCGGCTTCCCGGCGGCCGATATCGCCGATTGCGGGCCGAGCATCTTCGCCTATGGCGGCACCCAGGAGGATGCCGACCGGGCGGCCGACACCATCGCCGCCGATATCCACCGCCTGGAGCCGGAATTCGCCGGCAAGATCTACGACCCGGACGAGGCGGTGGCCGAGGCGGTGCGACTGTCCCAGGGAGCGTCTAAGCCGGTGGTCATCGCCGATACCCAGGACAACCCCGGCGCGGGCGGCAACGGCGACACGGCCGGCATGCTGAAGGCGCTGGTAAACGCGGGTGTGGAGAATGCGGCGATCGGCCTGATGATCGACCCGGAAGCCGCCAAGGCGGCCCATGCGGCGGGCGTCGGGGCGGAGATCACCATCCCGCTCGGCGGCTGTTCCGGCATTCCCGGCGACACGCCGCTGGAGGCGACCTATACCGTGGAAGCGCTGCATGACGGACAGACCACCGGCACGGGACCGTTCTACAAGAACGCCAAGATGCGGCTCGGCCTGTCCGCCTGCCTGCGGATCGGCGGGGTGCGGATCGCGCTGGCGACCCACAAGGTGCAGATGGCGGACCAGAACCTGTACCGCTATGTCGGCATCGAGCCGACCGAACAGGCGATCCTGGTCAACAAGTCCTCCGTGCATTTCCGCGCCGATTTCGCCCCCATCGCCCACGAGATCCTGGTGGCGGCGGCTCCGGGCCCGATGATCGCCGATCCGGCCAAGCTGCCCTGGAAGAAGCTGCGCCGGGGCATGCGCCTGTCGCCGCTGGGTCCGGTCTGGAACGGGTGAGGGCGGGGCGCCGGTTCAGGCGCCCGTCGCCTCCGGGCTCCCGGGTTCCTCCGGGACGCGCCCCAGCTCGCCCAGCTTGCCGAGGCGGCCGACCCGTCCCACGCGGCCGATCCGGCCCATGCGCCCTTCGGTCTCGGCCCCGGGATCCTCCGCACCCTCCGACCCGCTCGCCGTCGGGGGGAGCGGCGTTCCCTTGGGTGCTTCATCCTGCGTTCCGTCATCCGCCATTTTCCGTTCCTTCCCTCGATCGGTCGCCGGTGTCACTTGGCGGGGGTCGCGCTCAACTTGTCGGCGAAGCCCTGAGCCAGGACCTGGGCGGCGTTGCCGGTGGCGAAGAACTTCGCCAGCCCGGCCGACAGAACCGTGTCGCTGCCGGTTTCCACCTCGAACTGGCCAATGGTCGACAGCGCGTCGGACAGGCCGCCGGCCGACTCGCCCCTGTCGTCGAGGGTCTTGGTCTCGCCCTTGACGACGATGTTCCCGCTCGCGGTCTCGATCACCACCGGCACGATGGCGATATCCAGGCTGGAATAGCCCAGGGTCAGCCCGCCGCCCTGCTGCGGGGCCGACGCGGAAATCGACAGGCCCATGGATTCCTGCTGGCCGAAAATCAGGTCCGCGCCGCTCATATTGCCGCAGCCCGTCAGGCCGAACCCGGCCAGAACCACCGTCACGATCGTCGATTTCATCGTCCCCTCCATTGCGCTGTCAGTCCGCCGCGGCGGACAGGGTGAAAGCCGTGTCGTTGCCCCAATCAGTGACGCCCGGACTCATGATGTGCGGGGCCGCTCCGATGCCGGCGGCGGGTCCGACCGCGCAGACATCCGGACGGGTGGCGAGCAGGTTCCGCAGGGGCGCGGGCAGGGTCCCGTCGAGCAGGGTGTCCGGGTCGATCCAGACGACGATCCGGCAGTCGTCGACCGGCAGCACGGCCATGGTCGACGACAGATAGCCGAGGGTGATGCCGCCGTTCTGGCCGATCAGTCCGACGCCGCGCAGCTCGACGATCTGCGGCAGCCTGCCCGGCGCGGTCTCGATGGAGACAATGCCGAACCTTGTGGCCTGGGAGACGCTGCCGTCACCCGACTGGATCGTGACTTGGGCGCAGGCGGTCGCCGCGATCAGCGTGAGAGGGGCGCCGAGGGCGCGAGGGAAAAAGCCCCGTGGAGGGAGGGGACGATCGGGGCGCGGATCCGCGCCGCGGGGTCGAGCGCCGGCGCGTCCGGAAGATCTCTCCCGTGAAACCGACCGCTCCGACCCCATCACCGCCTCCGATCCGAAAGGAACCGGATCGAAGGTTAGTGTGAGTAATATGTTATGTCGAGGTTAAAAACTACTTTGACGTGTTTTTATCAGCGATCTCGCACCACACCGGCGTATGGTCGCTGGCCTTCTCCTTGCCGCGCGGCTTGGAATCGATACCGGCATCGACCAGCCGGTCGGCGGCCTGGGGCGACAGCAGCAGATGGTCGATGCGGATGCCGTGATCCTTCTGCCAGGCGCCGCCCTGGTAGTCCCAGAAGCTGTATCGATGCGGGGTGGGGTCCTTGGCGCGGAACGCGTCGGTGTAGCCGAGATACAGGATCTCGCGGAATGCGGCCCGCGTTTCCGGCTTGATCAGCGCATCGCCCTGCCAGGCGACCGGGTCGTGCACGTCGTCGTCGGTCGGGATGACGTTGTAGTCGCCGCCCAGCACCACCGGCCGCTCCTCGGCGAGCAGCTCTGCCGCCCGCGCCTTCAGCCGCTTCATCCAGCCGAGCTTGTACGGGTATTTCTCGGTGTCGACGGGATTGCCGTTGGGCAGGTAGATGGTCGCGACCCGCACGCCGTCGACGGTCGCCTCCAGATAGCGCGCCTGCTCGTCCGCGTCGTCGCCGGCGAGCCGGGCGGAGACGTCCTCCAGCCCGCGCTTGGAGAGAATCGCAACACCGTTATAGCTCTTCTGGCCGTGCACGGCGCATTCGTAGCCGAGCGCCTCGATCTCCAGGCGGGGGAACCCGTCGTCGACGGTTTTGATCTCCTGCATGAGCACCACGTCCGGATCGGCCGATTTCAGCCAGTCCAGGACGTTCGGCAGACGCGCCTTGATGGAGTTGACGTTCCAGGTGGCGATCTTCATGGATTTGGCTTCATCGACGGGGGCCTTCTCGCTCGCTTGTGCGCGGAAGGCGACAGGTCAGCGCAAACCCCTGCGGATCGCAAGTGCGCAGGCCGGGACGGCCGGAGGGTCAGCCGATCGCGAAGCTGGTGCCGCAGCCGCACGACGAGGTGGCGTTCGGATTCTCCACCGCGAAATAGGCGCCGATCAGCTCGTCCTTGTAGTCGAGCTGCGCGCCGGACAGCAGGTCGAGCGACACGTCGTCCACCAGCACCTCGACGCCGTTGCGTTCGAACACGTGGTCGTCGTCGTTGCGGGTGCGGTCGAAATCGAAGACATACTGGAAGCCGGAACAGCCGCCGCCGAGCACGGAGACCCGCATCCGCAGGGCGTCGCCGTCCTGTTCCTGGGTTTTCAGGAAGGCGATCCGCTTGGCTGCGCTCTCGGTGATGCCGAAGCTCCGGTCCTGAACTGCGCCGTCGGGCATGTTTGCGTTCCTTTTAAACTCTGCCCACAAGATAAGGCGCGCGGCCTCCGGCTTCAACGGGTGGATGCGCGGGCCTCGGGCGGCCTCTGGCGGAAAGCGCCGCTAGGACGGCGGGGAGGGGGACGGTATCCTGTGCCCCGTCGGACGCCCCGACGCCTTGGCAGCACGAATCAGGTCCCGGCGGCAACCGGGCCGGAAGCATGGGATATGAGTCGCCACACGGTCACGTTCAACGCCGAGAGAGACCTCGTCGAGATCGACTTCCGCGACAGGTTCGTGACGGAAAACATCCTGGCGATCATCCACGCGCTGAAAGCCTTGCCCGATGCCGACCGCTTCCGGGGCGTGCTCTGGGACCTGCGCGAGGCGGATCTGAGCGGCCTGACCATCGGCACCCTGCGCGACGTCTTCCGCATGAAGAACGAGGGAGAGCCGCGCCAGCGGCTGCGCGTCGCCTGCGTGGTCTCCAGCCCGACCGACGCGCATATCCTGAAGCTCTGGGCGGAAGGGTTCGACGACGCGCGGCCCTATTGGCGGCGCTGGTTCTTCTGCCGGCAGGAGGCGCTGGACTGGCTGCGGGCGGAGGAGGGAACGGCGCCGTAACCGCCGCCGCCTCTATCTGTGCGCCTACCTGCCGCTACCCGTCGACCCGCGTCACCACGAGCTGCGGTACCCCGTTGCCGGTCCTGGCGAAGGAGGTTCCGCCCGGCGAGATCGTTGCCGTCACCCGGCTGCGGAAGGCGGAGAAGCTGTCGAAGGTCACCACGTCGACCGGCGCGTCGAACTCCAGGGTGATCTCCAGCCCCTGGCCCTGGCCGAGACTGCGCACCGCCAGCACGCTCGCGGCGAAGGCTTGGCCGAGATACCGGCCGGCCACCCGGTCGCCGACCTGCAGGGCGATCTCCGGCGCGTTGGAGAGCCGGGCAGACATGGCGTTCCAGGTCCCATAGCCCTGGTCGCGGGCGACCCGTTCCAGGGCGGCGGAATGGCTCATCGCGTGTCCGGCGGCCGCCTGGTCGGCGCGCAGGGCCTTCGCCAGGGCCTTGGCCTGGTCGGCGGTATGGACAGGGGGAGTGTGAAGGGGGGCGGTCATGACGGACTCCGATCCTCGTGTCCGGTCTCGCTGAGCGGGGCTCGCCTTGCCGCCGGACCGGGAGGAGGGGTCGCGTGTCGGACAGTCGTCGCGGCCGCATCGGCCGGGAGATCTTCACCATCGGGACAGTCCCGGCGAGCGGCGGGCGTCTCTCACCCGATGCCGGTGCTAAGGCGATGCCGGGCTGCTGTCAATCCTCGTCAGCCGCCCTCCTCGGCACTGTCGCGCGGCAGCAGGGCCACCTCCAGCCAGTATTCGCGCAGCGTTTTCAGCACGACAAAGAACCCTTCCAGCGTCACCGGCTTCTTGATGTAGGTGTTGGCGCCGGCCTCGTAGCAGCGGGTGATGTCCCAGTCGTCGTCGGACGTGGTCAGGATGACGACCGGGATGCGCGCCGTCCGCGGGTCTCCCTTGATCCGCGTGAGCACCTCGCGCCCGTCGATGCCCGGCAGGTTGAGGTCCAGCAGCACCAGGCCGGGTCGCGGTCGCTCGTCCGTGCCCATCGCGGCGAAATAGTCCAGCGCCTCCCGGCCGGTCTCGCAGCGCAGGATCGGATTGGCCAGCGGTCCTTCCCGCTTGAGCGCCCGCAGCGTCGCCTCGTAGTCGTCGTCGCTGTCCTCGATGATCAGGATCGGCTGGCCGTGTGAGGGTCTCATGTCCCTGTCCTTTGCAGATCGAAGAAGAAGATTGTGCCGGAACCTGGAGTGGAGTCGAACGTCAGCCGGCCGCCATGCCGCTCGACGATCTTGCGCGCGAAGCTCAGGCCCACGCCCGAGCCGGCGCCATAAGCCTTCTCGCTGTGCAGCCGCTTGAAGATCTTGAACACGCTGTCGCGGAACTCCGGCGCGATGCCGATGCCGTTGTCGCGCACGAACACAATGACGCGGTCGCGATTCCGGCCCTCCCGTACGCCGATCTCGACGTACCGCGCCCCCTGGTCATTATATTTCAAGCCGTTGACGACGAGGTTGTAGATCAGGCTGGTCAGCCGGCTGCGGTCGCCGCGTACGATCGGCAGTTCCCCAACGGTTCGGATTTCCCCATTGCGTTCCTTCAGGTAGTCGACCAGACCGGCACGCACCGCCTCGACGACTCCGCCGATATCGACCGCGTCGATCCGCAGCTCGTCGCGGCCCAGGCGGGAGAAGTGCAACAGGTCGGTGATCAGCCGATCGGCCCGCACGCAGAGCTCTTTCAGCCGGGCGATGCGCCGGTGGCCGTCCTCGTCCAGCTTGTCGCCTTGATCCTCCGCCAGGAACTGGGTGTGGTTGCTGATCGCCCGCAGCGGCTCCTTCAGGTCGTGGGAGGCGATATAGGCGAACTCCTCCAGCTCCGCGTTACTGCGTTCCAGCGCGTCGGCATGGGCGCGGACCGCCGCCTCCAGGCGCTTGCGCTCGCCGATCGCGCGGACGATGCAGCTGAAGAACTTGCCCTCGGCGGTCTGCACCTCGCTGACGGAAAGTTCCACCGGGATCTTTCGTCCGTCGGCGGTCCGCACCTCCTGTTCGCTCACCGCGCCGACCGCGGCACGGGACGTGTCGAGCAGCAGCAGATCGGCGCCGTGGCCGATGATGTCGTCGGCCTCGTAGCCGAAGATCCGGGTGGCGGCGCGGTTGAAGCTCTGCACCGTGCCCGTGGCGTCGACGGTGACGATGGCATCCACCGTCCGGTCGAGGATCGACTGCAGCCGGGCGAGGGTGGAGGCCTGGATCGCCTCGATCCGCCGGCGCCGGGCGATCAGCACGTCAATGGCTCGGGCGACCTCGCCGACCTCGTCGCCCCGATCGACCGGCAGATCGATCTCGCTGCGCCCCGGATCGCTGGTCCGCAGGTCGGTCGCCAGGCGGAGCAGGGGGCCGGTAAGCCGGCGCGAAATGAAAAAGCCGGGAACCGCGACGAGCAGGATCAGGCCGAGGGCTAGGACGATGGCCTTGCGCCGGGTCTCGAACACCTCGGCCAGCAGGTCCTCGCGGGTCTGGCTGAGGGCGACGGCCAGGGTCGGGGCGATGGCCACGTCCGGAGCGAAACGCACGGTGGCGACCACCCGGTCGTCATAGATCTTGGCCGTCGGACCGTGCGGATCGGTGCCGTCCTCGCGGATGGCGCGGCCGAAGGCACCCGGAAGCCGGTCGCTCCCCTGCGCCAGCACCAGGGGATCGACCACGCCGGCGGCACTGCGGTGAACGAAGTCGCCGGCATCGGTCACGATGAACAGGTCCGGAGAGGGCGGGATCTGGGCCAGAATACCCTGGATCAGGGCACCGAAATGGGCGTTGATCAGGACGAAACCGAACGGCACGCCGCTGGAATCGACGACCGGGGTGACCGCCCGCAGCATCGGGTTTTCGAATTCCGTCCGGTCGAAATCCACATTCGGCGTGATGTCGGAGAAGTACACCTCGCCGGGCGCCAGGGTCAGGCTCTCCTGGAAATACGGCTGCGAGGCCTTGGTTTGAAGGTCCTCCTCCTCGGTGGTCCGCAGGTGGCCGTCCTTGTCCCGATCGACCCGCACCAGTTCCAGCCCGTCGCCCGCCAGCCCGATATAGCGCATCTGCACGTAGTCGACCCGCTTGGTCATGGTCGAGGTGAAGATGGCCTCCAGCCGGTTGCGCCATTGCGCGTCGGTGGAGCCGTCCGCCGGATCGATCCCGCCGTTGCGGCCGCTGCGGATGATCCCCTGCACCGGCGGCATGCGGGACACCGTGAGCACGTCGTTGCGAAGCTGCTCGACATTCAGCTTCACCTGGGTCGCCACGAGCTGGGTCTGGAACATCAGGCTGTCTGTGGCCTTGGCGACGGTCAGCCGTTCGATCCACACGAAATAGCTGATGCCGGAGACGGCCGTGGCAACCACCACGGCAGCACATACCAGCAGTAGATATTTCGCTCGAAGGGTCAGGGACAGGGTTCCCGCCGGCGACGTTCTCACGACCACGTGGCACCTCCAAGGTTCCAGTCATGCTACATCACGCGCCGGCCGGATACCGAACAACTTGTTGAAATCACCATTATTTTTTTGTAATTATTGACCGTCGCAGGAGGGGCGCGAAGCGCCGGATTAAGGTTTAATTAGATATTCACCGATAATTTCGGTTGCAGCACGGTCGCCGTCGACCATCGAGCATCATCGGAGTCGGGACAATGACCCTGATCACTCGGGCCCCGGTACGAAGGATCGTCATCATCGACGACTCGGAGAGCGACGCCGAGGCCCTGATCCGGGCGCTGAAGGGCCGCGGCGTGGACGACGTTCTCTGGTTCGATGAACCGCCGGCGCTGGAGACACTGGATCTGGACGAGACCAGCCTGGTGGTCCTGGACCTGATCCTCCGCAAAGAGATCGACGGCCTCAAAGTGCTGGAGCAGATGGCGCAGCTCGGCCTCACCAAACCGCAGATCTTCCTGGTCAGCGGCTTGATGAGCGACCTTCTGGACGTGGCGGAATCCTACGGCCGCGCCAAAGGTTTGAACATCATCGGCTCGGTGGAGAAGCCGGTCTGCCCCCAGGGGATCGCGAAGATGCTGCCCTTGGGATGAGCGGCGCCGGAGCCAGGAGGGGCCGGCGGCCGACGGGCCGTTATGGTCGTTCCGAGCCGAGCGCCTGAAACGCCGCAATCCAGTGCCGACCGATCTCCGCCGCGCTGTAGCGCTCCGCCACCACCCGCTGCCCGGCGCCGATCCGCGCCTCCAGATCCGCCGCCGGCATGGCCAGTGCATCGCGGATACCGTCGGCCAGGCAGTCGCGGATCAGCGCGAAATCGGCGAAGGGCAGGTAGGACGGGATCGGCGAGGCGACCGCCAGCCGGCCGGCGGCGATGGTGTTGATCAGCCGGTTCGGGCTCTTCTGCGCGGAATCCTTCGCCAGATCGCCGGGGATCAGGACGATGTCCGTCGCATCGAGGGCCGCCGCCTGGACCTGGGGCGTCCATTCCTCGAAGCGGATCTTGAACAGACCCTGGTCCTGCTCGGCCGCCGCGGCACAGAGCTGCTGCGCCACGACGTTCTCGTGACAGACCAGCGTGATCCGGAACGGCCGGTCCTCTGCGAGGGCGGCGATCTCCGAGAGGTGCGGGACGAGGTAGACGATGTTCCTGCTGGTGCCGAACCACAGCAGCTCGAGGATGCCGTCTCCACCGAGCTGGGCCTTGGGCGCGCGGATCGCCTCTTCCGCCGGTTCCTCGATGCAGAACCGCCGGCAGTCGGCCGGAACCCAGGCCGCCGCCATCTCCGTCAACCGCGCGCTCGAGCAGAACACCGCGTCGGCACATGCCGCGACGCGGCCCAGCTCGTCGAAGTCGCCGGTCGATCCCAACCCGTCGGCGATATCCACCAGGACCCGCTTGCCGGCCTGCTTCGCCGCCAGGGCCGTCGCGCTGTGGTCTTCGAACGTCTTGCCAAAGAGGACAGTATCGGCGTCCCGGAATGCATCGGAGCCGATCAGGTCCGCCGGCTTATGGCGCACCGCGAGCCACGCGGTGAACCCGGCCGACCGGGCGGCATGATAGGCGACCAGCAGCCGAAGCCGCGTGGTGGCGAGCTGCGCGGTCAGCCGCCCGTCCGGCCGTTGCCCGACCTTGTCGTCGGTGATGATCAGCAGTTTCATGGAGGCTCACCGGGTTGGCGTGGCACAGAGGCCGGTAGATATCGGCCCACGCACACGGTACCGCGTGAGGCGTCAAGGATGAACCGGACAGGGCGCGGCGGACCAGATGTGAAAGCCTTCACAGGAATATGGCGGACGGGGTGGGATTCGAACCCACGAGGGGCTTGCACCCCTGGCGGTTTTCAAGACCGCTGCCTTCAACCACTCGGCCACCCGTCCTATAAGGCGTTTCAACGAGTTAGAAGATGGGCCGGCGCGGTGGCATGTCCATCTGCCACCCGATTGCCACCCTAGTTCCCGAGGACGCCTCGCAGGGCCGCATCGATACGCGAGGCAGCATCCTCCTGCAAGCCTGGAACGGCGTGGCTGTAGACGTCCAGCGTGATCGCCACCGAGGCGTGGCCAAGCCGTTCGCTGACGATCTTCGGATGGACGTTGACGCGGAGCATGTCGCTCGCGTGCGTGTGCCGCAGAGTGTGGAGCGTGACCCTGGGCAGGCCCGCCCGCTTGGCCATGGCGACGAATTCCTTGCTCATCCCGTCCGGCTGGACCGGTTCGCCGTCGATCTTCGTGAAGACCAGCATGGCCGGATCCTTCCCCAGACCGAGCTGCAGCCGCTCTTTCGCCTGCCGGGCGCGGTGCTCCTTCAGTTCCTCGACCACGGACGCCGACAGCGCGATTGTCCGCCGTCCCCGCTTGGTCTTCGGTTCCTTGAAGCGCAGACCCGTCTTCGTGGTCTCCAGCGACTGGGCCACGGTGAGGGAGGAGCGGGGAAGGTCGATATCGGACCAGCGCAGCCCCAGGATCTCTCCACGGCGCAGGCCAGTTCCGAGAGCCAGGAACACCGGAGCGAACAGCCGGGTAGGGCGGGCGATGGCGAGGAGGGCGCGAGCCTCGTCCGGTGAAAGGATGCGCATATCGCCCCGCTCCACCTTCGGCTTGGCGACATCCTCAACGGGGTTGCGCGCGATCAGCCCAAGGGCCCGGGCGCGCTTCAGCGCCACGTTCAACACGCGATCGAAATGCCGGACGGTCTGAGGGGACAGGCCGCCCTTGCCATCCCGCCGGCCGGACTCCAATGCCTTGGCATAGAACTGCTGGATCGCCGCGGCCGACAGTTGGTTGAGGGTAACGGCGCCGAGACCTGGCACCAGATGATGGTTCACGATCTCGGTGTATCGCTCCCAGGTCTTCGCGCTGGTCCCGTGCTTCGCCTGGGCAAGCCAGTCGCTGAGCCACTGCGCGACCGTCAACTTGCCAGCGTTCGCATAGGTCCCGTGGTCGATCGTGGTAAGCCGGTCCCGGAGAACTTTCTGCGCCTCGCGTTTGGAGCCGCGGACGGTCTCAAACTTGGTGCGGCGCTTCCCAGTCAATGGGTCTCGACCGATGTCGTACTTGACCTCCCAAGATCCTGCGCCGCGTTGGCGGATGCTGCCGTTAGCCATTTCCCTACTCCTTGATTAGGCCGCCCTTGGCCAGACCCTCGAAATGCTCAGCCAGTTCACTTACGAGTTGGTCACAGTCTGCCTTGGTCGTTCCTAGATCAGCGGTCATGAGGGCTGCGACGGTTGCGACGATCGCAGGCCGAAGACAATCCTGATCCCGCACCCATGCGCCGGATTGGATGTCTGGTCGGTTCTTACTGAGCGCCTTCATCTTTCCCGTATGGGCGAAGTACCTCGTAAACAGATCCAGAAGTTCGACGAGCTCATTGCTGGCCTCTGCAAGTGGCTCGCGAAAAGAGCGCTCTAACCTCATCTCGGCTTCTTGACTTTGCGATCTGCCGGACAATTCCGCCGCGGCGTCGAGACGACGCTTGACGTCTGGCGTCACGCGGAGACCTAGGGATACCCGTCCCTCCCGGCCTGGCTCTTTGGTTGGCCGACCCCGCCGCTTCCGTTCTTCGGTCATTTCGTACCCTCGCGTCCCTATTGGTGTTTATATTCTATACCGGTACAGAAAAATATTGCAAGAGACCTCCGAGGATCGTATTTCTGTATCAGTACAGCAAACCACATCTAGCTAATAGGAGGCCAATATGCACAACGCTAATCCCACCGACAGAACGCGCGCTGCCAAACCGCAACGTCAGACGTACACGCTGGACGAGTTCGGGGCGATGCTGGGAGTGGGTCGAAATCAGGTCTATGCCGCCGCGCGGGAAGGCCAAATTCCCACCATCAGGATTGGCAAGCGCATACTGGTTCCTAAGGTCGCCGGCGATCGCATGCTGAGCGGGGAGGCGGCCTGATCTATGTCCCGCCCGAAAGCGCGAAGCCCCGCCGTCCGGGTGGATCGCGGGGCCTCGAAATTCGTCCAGCTTGCCGGCCAGGACGGTTTTAAAAGTAGCCCAAACCCCGCAGAAACGCAAGCATTCTGCCCTGACACCACCCGGCGGAGGTGGACGTGATGAGCCTTCGCGCGATCACATGGGCTTGGTCGATTTCCGGGGTATCGGCGCCTCAAAAGCTCGTCTTGCTTCGCTTGGCAGACACCGCCAACGACGACGGGTCCGAGGCCTGGCGAACCACCGCACGGATGGTCGAAGAGACGGGCTTGTCGCGCCGGGCGGTGCAGGGTGCGTTGCGAGGTCTTGAAGCCGCTGGACTGATCGCCGTCGCGCGAGCCGCAAACGCTGGCCGGAAACTCACGACGGTCTATCAACTACCCGTGGCCGATCGTCATCTCCAGAATGAGGTTGAGGAACGCCCGACGGGCGCAGGAGATGCGCCCCTACAGGCGCAGGAGGTGCGCCCCTCGGGTCTTACGGGCGCAGGATATGCGCCCGTAGGGGCGCAGGAGATGCGCAGGACGGGCGCAGGAGATGCGCCCTCTCCATACTATCTCCATCCAATATCTCCGATAGAGAGAGAACGCGCGCAAGCTTCGTTGCTGGAAGAGGGTGGTAGCCCGAAGCCAACCCGGCCGGTGCGGGCAACAAGAATCAGTTCCGACTGGTGGCCTAGCCAGGCCGACTGGGAATTCGCTGCCCGGGAGGGGATGAGCGACAACGCCATCGACCGGGAGGCCGCCCGGTTCCGGGACCATTGGCTCGCCAAGAGCGGGCGCGACGCGGCCAAGGCCGACTGGTCAGCGACGTGGCGCAACTGGATCCGGCGGGCTCACGAGTTCAGGCCGGGCGGACATGGCTCGAAACCAGCCAGCCATATCGACCAAGTCGGGGAGGTGTTCGAACACATCCGGCGAGGGCAGGAGGTGCAATCGTGAGCCGTCTTCCGGCGACAGTGGCCCGGGAAACGGGCCTGTCGACTATCCGCCTGGACCTGGAGCGTGGCCCGTACGGATGGCTCGCGTACTCCATGCCCGACCGATACAGCCGTCTCCCGACGCTAGCCGAGGAAGACGAGATCCGCCGAGATCTTGTCGCGGCCACTGAACCGGTTGAAGTGAGCGAACTGGAGCGGGCAATCGCCCGGCTTGTCGCAGCGTATCCACAGCGCGGCGCAGCAGATATCCGCGGCTATGTGATCGGCCTGGCCGAACACCTCGCCGGATTTCCTGCGGATGTGGTCGCCCGGGCCTGCTGGGAAATCGTCCACGCGAAGGCGTTCTTGCCCGCCGTAGCCGAGGTTGTCGCCCTGGCCGAAAGTTACGCGGGTCCGCGCCGGCATGCCCTACGCGCGCTGGACGCGGTCGACGTGGAGCGCGAGCGCCGGCGGAAAGTCGAAGCCGAGCAGGCACGGCAGGAAGACTCCCGCCAGCGGTGGCGTGCGGCCGAGACTCAGGTGCTCGACGCCATCGCCGCGGCAAAGCCGGGCCACGATGCTGCCGAGATCTTCGACCGGCTGGGCATTAACCACCGCATCCGCCTCAAGCTTGCGGCGATCGGGTCGGATGACGACCTGGTCGCCCTTGTGGACGCGCTGGAGGTCGGCTGATGACCCGCCCCCGCACTGACAATCCCAAGCCCGCCACCCTCCGCACCCGCAAGTGGCGGGCACTTCAGAAGGCCGGCAAGGGCACGTTTTTCTATCGCCAAGAAGCCGACGACCGAATTGTCGGATTACTTATAGATCACGGAATAATCGAGGCGAATGTCAGCGAGGATCACAAGGTACTGAGCGATACGGTCTACCGGCTAGTTTTCGAAACCCTCACTACCAAAAGGAACGCGTTCGATACGTCGCGCTCGGATTAGGGCAAATTTCTTGGCGAATCACCGAACCAGAGGCTGAACACAATGGCGACAAAGACGAAACAGCCCGACGACGATTACGTTGCCCTGCTGGCCGTGCCGCCGAAGCCGGCGACGCTGGTCGCCGCCGAGCAAGCCCTGCACGACGCGGTTTCGGCCCGTGAGGCCGGGCAGGTGAAGCACGTCGAGGCGTCGAGGGTTCTGGCTCGGCAGGTGCCAGGCCAGCCGCAGACGATTACCACCTGCGAAGTCGATGAGATCGGCAAGAGCCTCGCCGCACTCTATGCCGCCGAGGACGACGCTCAAGCCGCCCTGGACGCCGAGAAAAAGGCCTTTGAGGACGCGACGGTCTCCCGGCTCCTCGACGGTCTCGAGATTCTCGCTGACACGGTCGGAGAGCGGTTGAACGATCTGGACCGCCTGATCGACCCCGCCGTTATCGCCGCCGTCGAGGTTCGGCAGCGCGGCTTTTTCCTGCCGAACAGCCTCATGCCCCGCTTGCGGGACCTGCGCGGCGGGATTGAAAGCATGCGGCGGGTCCTCAACGCCAGCCGCCGGCACGCGAAGGCGAGCGACGGACCGATGCCTCAGGCCGCATGGAGGCAGGAACGATGACCGAGACCACGACCAGCCCCGCCGACTACAGCCGCGAGACCCGCGTGCTGGCCCGTGCCGCTGAGACCCTGGCCCGTGTAGCACGCTCGCCGGAAGCGGATCCTGCCGCTGAGTGGTCCCGCTCGGTGGTCGATGTCGCCCTGGTGCGCGCAGTCGATCTGTGTCGAAAGGCCTGGAATGCACCCTACGTCCGCGAGGGATGCGGGCGCGGTATCCCGTCAATCCAGGGAAATTGCGAAAACAAAAGTCTCTGGCTTCAAAGCCGCCTGGGCGGCGTCGTCCTCTCTGGATGGAAGCCGAAACAGGAGCATCACGCGGTCCTGTTATTCGCCTGCGAGGGCGACCTTTTCATCGCGGATCATGGGCGCGTGGTCCCGGTCGGGGACTACCGCGAGTTCTTCGTTGATGGCTTCTATCACCGTGGCGGAGCGCATACGTCATGAGCATCGACCAGACATCGCCGCTCGACGCTATAGCCCAACTTCTGTCGCGTTCTCGCGCCACACCGAAAGAACAGGCAACGCTCGCCGACGTGGAAGACGCGGTTGGCGACATCGGCGCGATCTTCGGCGAAGCGCTCAGCGAAGTACGCGCAACCACCACGGTCCTGTCGGAGCGTATCGCCGCCCTTGAGGTCGCTGCGACCCGTAGCGAACCGCCGGCAAAGCCCCGTGTTCGCGTACCGGCCCGCTCACTGCGTCAACCAAACCCGGACTCAACCGCACCGGCGAGCATGCCGAACCACGCGGACGAGGAGCGCGCGGCGCCTTTAGGCGAGCATGCAGTGGAGGCGCCGCGCAGCATCCCAGACACGGAGACAGGCCAGTGACCGACTCCAGCGACGGCGGCGACGACTTCAAAACTAGCTTTTGGGACGCCCTGCGCGGCGCGATCGAGGCCGCAGTCGAGGAGGCCGTCGAACCGCTGCACGCCAGGCTCGATGCAATTGAAATCAGGCTCGGCGCAGTCAATGGCGCCATCGCCGCGTTTGAGGCCGTCTGCGCCAGGAAGGCTGGCCGATAATGCCCAAGCGCCCACCACTCGCTGTTAGGCAAGCCGATGCCAAGCCGGCTGGCCGGTGGCGCGAGATCGACGCCCGGCGCGGCACTGCCGCTCAGCGAGGCTACAACGCGCGATGGCAGCGGATGCGGCGGCGGTTCCTATCCCGCCCTGAGAACGCGCTGTGCGTCATGTGCCGGACCGAGGGGCTGACCACCGAGGCGACGGTGGTTGACCACATCGTGCCGCACCGAGGCGACCCAGCTCTGATGTGGGACGAGACCAACCTGCAGCCGCTCTGTGCATCGCACCACGGCCGCGAGAAACAGCAGATGGAATCCACCGGTCGGGTGAAGGGTGCGGACCTATCCGGCCGGCCGGTCGACCCTGGCCACCCCTGGAACCGGAGCGACCAATGAGCGACACGACTGCCCAGGTGCGGGCGATCATTGAAGGGGCGATCACAGACCTGATGCGCCTCGGCATGGAACGGGAAAGCGCAGCCCGCCTGCTGGCGATCCAGGGCTTGATCCGCATGGCATCGGATGCGGCCCGGAAGGAGCTGCTCTACCTCGTGGATCCTGAAAACCACGCCAGCCCGGAAGAGATCGCGGCTTGTGGTGATGAAGACGACGATGAGGGCATCGACTGATGCCGAGCCGCCCGCCAGTACACCGCGCCCCCCGATCGGCAACCCGCCAGCAGCAGCGCCGCAGCACCGACGCGCGCCGCTATCGGGAGAACGGGGAACTGCGCCGCTGGTACATGCGCGCCGCGTGGCGCAAGCGGGTGCGGCCGGACCATCTCTCATCGGAGCCGCTCTGTCGCATCTGCCGTGTGGTGTTTGATCGGGTCGAGCTTGCCACGGACGTGCACCATACGGAGCCGCCGACGAGCTGGGAGAAGTTCCTGGCCGGTCCTTTCGCCTCGCTGTGCGCTGACCATCACCGCGAGATCACCGCCGCAATCAGCCACGGCCGGCGGCCCTTCCACCTCATGCGGAACGCTGACGGACAGCCGGTCGCACCACTCCACGACGCCCTGTGGCGCGAGCTCGGGGCGCCGACGCCATGAGGAGGGGGGAGGGGTCGAAAACCCTGACGGGGACCGGTCGCATGCCGGTCGGTTGGTCAAATTTCTGCGCGTGCATTTGAAAATTTGGGGCGAATTAAAAATCGCGAACCTGGTCATGGAGGCCTTGTGATCGATGGCGACTGCAACTGAAGAGCTCCTCCTCCGTCTCGACGCCACCGCCGAAGGATTGCGGCGCGAGCTGCGCAAAGCGGACGATACCGTCGGCGACTTCGCCCGGAAGACCGACCGGCGCATGAAAGAAGTCGACGAAGCGATGAGCAGGGTCAACCGGGCGGGCAACCTGGTGACGAAAGGTCTCGGCGCGCTCGGCGTGGCGCTGTCGGTGGGGGCCGTCGTCAACTTCACGAAGTCGAACATTGCCAGCGCCGATTCACTCGTCAAAATGGCCGACGCCCTCGGCCTGACGATCGAAAGCCTGCAGGAGTACAGGTTCGGTGCCGCGCGATCGGGTGTGGCGACGGAGGCGCTCGACAAATCGCTCGAGCAGTGGATCCGCCGGCTGGGCCAGGCGCAGGCGGGGACCGGCAACCTTCTCCCGATCCTCAAACAGTACTCCATCGCTTTGCGGGATAACGATGGGCGCCTGCGCTCAACCGAGGCAGTGCTTGGCGACTACGCGGACGCCCTGGCCAGCGCTGTCAGCCCCCAGGAGCGCATGCGGCTGGCCACCGAGGCGTTCGGTAAGTCCGGTGGGCCGATGGTCAACCTGCTCAAGAATGGCTCCGCCGGCCTCGCTGATCTCGCGACCCAGGCCAACGATGCGGGTGTCGTCCTCGGTGGCGACCTGGCCCGCCGATCTGAGGAACTGAACGACCGCCTCGGTATCCTATCCGAGCGGGCGGACACGGCCGCGCAGACCTTCGTGCTCTCCATGGCGCCGGCGATCGAAGCTGCGATCGGGGTTTTCGAGCGGCTGTCCGTGGCTGTGGCCGATGCGGTCGGTGGGCTTGGCCCGCAGACATTCATGTTCGGCGACGAGCTCGACGCCGCCCGGGCGCAGGCGGAAGCGCTTCGCGGCGAACTGGAAGCACTGGCCGATGTGGACGGGCGGTCGGCCACCCGGCAGAGCATCGCCTTGCGCGCCCGCCTCGGCGCCCTGGAGGCGGTGGACCCCTACAAGGAACTTGCGCGGGTCCAGGGCGAGATTGTCGACCTCCAGGACAAGATCGCCAATGGTGGCCGCGCCCGCGGCAAGAGCGCTCAGAATACGGCCGCACAGGAGCGCCTCGCCGAGCTGGAGAAAGAGTCCGTCGCGATCCAGGGCTTCATCGACCGAGCCGAGCGTGGTGGGAAGGCAGCCGCCGACGTGGTCGCCTCGACCAGCATGAAGGCGTCCGCAGCGGTCAATGACAACCTCACCAGCCTGGACACCCAGCTTGCCCGGTCGCGGAAGGCGTATGAGGCGCTGGCCGGATCCGGGCTCGCCGCGTTCGAGAAGATCTCCGCCGGCTTCGATCTGGACCAGAAAGCGGCCGATGCCGCCGAGGCTTTCAACAGCGCGAACAAGGCGCTTATCGAGTCCGGTCAACTCCAGTCCCGCACCGCCGCCGACTACCGCGACACCCTCGGCGAGATCGCCGAGCTGCAGGAACGCACCGCCGATCGCCAGGCGCTGGACCAGTACATCGCCGGCCTAGGCGAGGAGTACGATCTGGCGAAGCTTCGGCTGCAGGTGGGTGAGGACGAAGCGAAGATCCGGACAGATATCGCCAAGCTGCGCAAGGCAGGCGTCCAGATCTCCGACACCGAGGAAGCGGCCATCCTGAAGACCGCCGCCGCGACCAAGAAGCTGTCCGACCAGTGGGACACGCAGACCGAGGCGCAGAGGAAAGCGGCCCGGGCTGCGGAGGACGCGGCTAAGAGCCTGGACACCATCCCCGATGAACACGCCGAGGCATTCGGCGCCCTGGTCATGGAGGCCCTTCGATGAGCGTTCTCAACATCAATTTCGCCCCCGGTCGGATCGACCTGCTTTCGGACACGCTCTGCTATTCCGGAGGGGAGCCGCACTCGCTGTGCGAGACGAAGACGCATGTTGCTCCGTCCGGCCGCTTCGCCTGGACGACCCGCGGCTATGTCTCGCTGGGCGAGCGCTTCGATGAAATGGCGGCAGGCCTCGCGGACGCCGATGGTGCGATCCTGGCCGCCCGGGTCTTTGCCGAAACGCTGGCCGATGACGCCGTAGGGAAGGGACTCGAGATCACCGTCGCCGGCTGGAGCGACCGTCTGGGAGCCTTGGCCGTCCAGATGGTCACCAAGGCGCCGAGGGAACCGGTGCAGGCCGAAACCTTCACCGAGGGCGTCCACCTGCTGCCCCGGCCGGCGACGCTGCCTCCCATGCCCTCGACGGTGTCGGAGGCGCAGTTCATCCGCCTGGCCCTCGCACAGTGGAAGGTGCGGGACCAGTTCATGGGCCAGCTCTGCATCGGCGGCGTGATGCACCTGACGACCGTTACGGCGGCCGGGGCGGATCAGCGCATCGTCGGGCTCTATCCCGACCACGCGCAGCACGCCGAAGCCTTCAGCGATCCGAACGCCGCCGCCGTAGCCGCCTTCCTGGCACAGCAGGCCGCGGCATGATCAGCCGCGCAACCTTGGGCGCAGTCGCCCGTGGCGTGGCCAAGCGCTTCGCACCGGAGCGCGCGGCACTGCTGACCGATCTGACCGAGGCCCGATCGTCCGACGCCTTCGACGCCGCCGCCTTCGCCGAGCGCATGGAGGACGCCGCCGACCGGCACGCCGACGCGGTGGTCAAGGCCGTCCGCCCGCTCCTGACCCGAGTGCGACTGACGCCGGCCGGCCGGGAAGTGGTCGACATCGCCCTGGCCCAGATCCGCACCGAAACCCGCAATCGCCTGCTGCCGGCCGGAATGACCGCAGCCGACGTGCGCGCGAACCTGGCCGACGCCGAGGCGAAGGACGGCGAGATTTTCGACCTGTTCGCCGCTGCCCTGGAGGACGACACATGACCGCCGAGACCGTGGAAGACCTGCGCGTCGCCCGCCGGGGCGACATGATCGAGCGCCTGCTGGCCACGCAGGAGGAACTGGCCCGCTACCTCGGCGCCGAGACGCCCCGGCAGACCTGGCGGACCTTGGCCAGCCGGATCGCGGGTGACCTGTCGGCCCTGTATCTGCACATGGCGGGCGAGGAACTGTCGTTCGACCCGCCGCGCCTGCGCAGCGTGATCACGGCCCGCCGCAAGCTGAAGGAAGCCGGGATCGAGGAACCGCCCGTCATGGCGCAGCTCGTCCGCTCTGCCGAGGCTGCAGCCGGCGCCGCCGTCGACCGTGGGGAGGCCTGGCCGAAGCAGCGCGACCGGTGGCGGTTCACGCTCCTGGTGGGGATGCATGTCGATTACGCAGCCGCCCTCGCGCAGCTCTGGGAAGATCCGGCCGTGCATGCCAGCACTGTGGACCTTGGCCACCGCGTCCAAGAGATCGCCGCCACCCTGGAAGGCCAGTTCGACCCCGGCCGCACCCCAGCCAACGATTCAGCCGAAAAGGAACCGAGCCATGAACCAGCCTGAAGCCACACAGACCCCGGACGCCGGAGCCGCTGCACCGGTGCCGCCCCCCGCGCAGGCGGAAGGGGACTCCTTCGAGTTGACCCTGGCAGGGGAGGCCGTGGCGCTGACGCCGAGCGCAGACGGCATGATCCGGATTTCCCGGGCGTTCGGTGGGCTGCTGCCGGTCATCGATCGCGTGAAGGCCGTCGACCTGGACGCCCTCGGGGTGGTGGTCCATGTCGGTCTTGGCCGGCCGGACGGCAGCACGGTGAAGAAGACCATCACCGCCGTCGCGAAGTCCGACCTGGCCGAAGTCACCGGGGCCTGCCTGGGCTACGTGACGCGCCTGCTCAATGGCCCGGGGAAGGGGTAGGGCTGCGGCAGATCAAGTCGCCAAACAGGTTGCAACGGAGAATTGCACAATGAACCATATCGCTTCGGCCGTGGATGACTGCTCGGGAGCGAAGCGCGTGCGACGGGACATGGATGTGGTCCGCGAGATCCTGCTTCATGTCGAAGCGCGTGAAGATCTTAGGGCGCAGGCGATCGTGATCGAAGGGCGCGATCCGCTCATTGTAGGCCGACATATCGAAATGCTTCACCAAGAGGGGCTCCTAGACGGCACGCCCTTGCGCAGCAGCTCAGAGCCGAATTACGCCCGCGTTCTGGTGAGAGACCTCACTTGGGAGGGCCACGACCTTCTGGCCGCCATAAAAAATGATACCGTTTGGGGACAGATCAAAAAGACGTTCTCGCCGTCAGACTTGGCGTCCATGCCGCTGAAGGTGATCAAAGAAGTGGGAGTCGAAGCTCTCAAACGGTGGGCTCTGGGACAGATCGGTGGCGCCGGAAATTGAGTCCTGCTCCAGAACGGTGGCATAGAGGGACGGTCATTCTTCGTCCGGCGCCAATCGCCGTCGGGCCTCTTCAACCGCCTCACGAATTTGCCTCTCCACTCCTCTTGAGAGCCTGACGTTGGTCAGCAGCCAATCGGCGGTATCGACGCCGTCCAGAGCCCATTCTCTGTTCGGGCTCCGCATAGGCTCTAGAATTTGCCGGACGATTGCGGAGCTAGACGACCCGGATCCGCCAACAGCACCGGCATGCGGATAGTCGGCCGGAGCGAGTGAGAAATTTCGATTTAGCAGGGCTCTCGAAGCCTCGGCATTTGTGTCGGGGCGCTGCGTCAATTCCTCCAACAGCCTCGCGCCATGGATCGGATGATAGGCAGGCGAGCGCAAAGCCTCGCGCAGCGTCGGTAGGTCGGATTCATCCGGATTGATTGGCTCATCCAGACGCCCGATGAGTCGTCGTATACAAAGCACCATATGATCTAGGAAAAATAAATCCTGCTCGAAATAAATATAGCCGAACACTAAATATCTATTGTCGGAGTGTCCAAATTCCGCAAGGCGTTCTATGAACTGTTCAATCGTCTGATCATGCCAGTATTCGTCTTCAACCCAATCTGGCCGTTGCATGCTTTCAGGCAAAAGCTCTCCAGCCAAGTCGTTGACCTCGTTATATAGCCTTACGATATCGTGCCCCTGCGTCCGGGCACTGTGGCCGTTCATCAACAGCACAGCCTTGAAGTACTTCTCGAGGCAATGGGCGCTGAGCCAAAAGAAGGTCGACATCATGCGGGTGCTCATTGCCCAGCGCGCGGTGACGTAATCCTCGTCTGCGGTGCGCACGAACATGTCGTAGATAATCTGCGCTCTCATAGCCAACTGGTAGAGAGATCGATGGTCAGCCTGGTCCGTCATGGCCCTTCCTAAGCCGTACCCCGGCGCCGCCGCCATTCTCCGGTATTAACTCGACGCCGGCTTCCTCGATTGCTCGAATGACAGCGGCGACGTTGTTGGCCAGCCCTGCCGCATTTCCGTCGCTCGCCTCCATTCGTCTCAGGGTCGCGACGGAGACGTTGGCCGCGGCTGCCAGGGTCTTCTGATCAAGCCCAGCCATGACGCGGGCTGCGGCGATCTGCCGACCGGAAACGTTCATTGAGCGATTCCTATCATTTTGATCCATAGATATTGACTAACGCTCACTTTGAGCGAAATATATCACTCCGCGTGAAATCATCCAACGGGAGTGAAGCATGATTAATCGCACATCGCCCACCATCACCCGCCGCCAGGCTCTTGCCGGTCTCGCGGTTCCCGCGATCGCCGGCAGCACCGGAGCCGCGGCGGCCCTGTCTCATCCGGACGCGGAGCTGCTCGCGCTCTGCGAAACGGCCCATGCCGAACGGAAGGCCTGCAACGACGCTCCGTCCGACGAAGCCGGCGACCCGCACTACGACCGCGCCTGCGAGGCGACGGACGCCCTGATGGAGATCACACCTCAAACCTCGGCCGGCTTTGCCGCCAAGCTGCGCGCCCTCGGTGAGGATGAGAAAGCGGCGGACGCCGCCGTGATGCGCCGGCTGATCCACGACGCATATGCAGTCGCTGGCGGTGTGGTCCCGGAGCCGCTGACCCCCAACCTCGACGGCGCCATCGAATTCGCCAAGCAACTTGCCGAAGAGATCCGCGTTGCGGCGGCACAGCGTAAGGCAGAACGGCAGGCCCAGGAACAGGAACGGCTGGCCCTGGCTCAGGAATCCTCGGAGGACCGGATCCGGCGCTTCCTTGCCGAGGCGGTGCGGTCATGAGCGCGCGGAAGCCGCCGGCCGGCACACTCACGCCCTGGATCTGGCCCACGGCGGAAATCATCGCCCGGTCGGACCATGAGTCCCAAGGCGAGGGCGTCGACGGCTGGATGGTCGACGCCATGACCGAGGCCCGGCTGGCACTGATGGACGCTCTGCGCCACGGCGTGCCCGCTGACGGCCGGGAGGCCGCTATCCTGGCCCTCGCCCTGCTGCCGATCACCACGGCGCTGCACAAGCGCCTGATGGACGCCAAGGCGCCATCGCCCGACCTGGGGCTGGTGGCGACGCTGCGCGACGGGCTGGAGCGGATTGCCTTGCGGATCGCCCCCACTGACCCGGAAGAGCGGAAGGTCTTCGACGCCCTGCACGCGGTCGCCGGCGGGGAGCAGGAGGGCCCTACGGTCTTGCGCTTCGACTATGCCACCGGTGAGGCCGTCATCGGTGGCCAGCGATCACTCGCGCCGTGACCAAGCGTCAAGCCCGTGCGATGCTCGCACACGGAGTTTCGTGAAAGGACGTGACCATGACGATGAGCGATGCGGAACCTCCCGCAGCCCTGTACACAGCCCTTTCGCTGCCGGTGCTGTCGATCGACGGGCGCGTGTTCAATGGCCACACCGTGCGATGGCACGTGATCGAGCGCCCGCGCCCGTTCGATCCAGCTCCATTCACGGAAATCGACGATGAACTCCTGGCCGATTTCGAGGCGAACGAAGAATATGCGGTAGAGTTGGTCCACAATACCCGCGAGGTGATCGCCGAATCCTTCACGGCAGAGGAAGTGGCCGCCCTGCGTTCGTACCTGTCGGAGGCGCATGATACCGCTCTGTTCGCCTCGCCGGTGGCTGTGCCGCTGGCCCCGTTTCAGGACGGCGACCTGCGTGCGACGGGTCGCTGGTGGGCCGATCGACCACGTGTTGACGGAAGCGGGCACCAGATGATCTGGCTACATCGCAGTTACGGTTACTCGCTGCCGTTCAAGGTGATTGGGCACACCATCAGCCCGCCGTCTGTCGTCGACCACGCCTCGGCCAGGAGCGGCGCAATCGAGGCGGTTTCAGCAGGCATGACCGGCTTGGGATTGTCGTAACCACATCCGGGACCTGGTACCGCCCCAGGGGGGGGCGCCCTCGAAACCCTATCGTGGCGCTCTCTTAGACCAGTGCGGTAGTTCCATTTTCACTGAGAGTGATTTTGGAAGGGGGGGATGTCGCCCATCCCCATAGGGGATGACCCTGCAAAATCGATGTTCAATGGTGGGATTCTCCCACCGTTTGCGCTCGGATAGGACAGAGGCCTGATCACCGCACGCGGCCGGTTCAGTGATGGGTCGAGCGTTGAGCACCGCGTGGTCATGGTAAGATAGAGACGTGTCATTGCCGCGAAGGTGCTGATCCATGTTGGAGCACGTTGCAGGGTCAATTCTCGCGCTCGCGCTGGGGGGTGTTGGGTGGATAGCGTTCCACCTTTTTGGGGCCCCATATACGGACCTGCGGCAGCTTCGGCGTGAATCCTACGAGGCGCTTATCTTCACGGCAAATGTAGGTTCGTGGCTTCTCGATCGCGACGAAGATGGCAACCTCTACCGACCGGATGGTCCGGAGATCATACGTGCGCACTCAGAGGATCTACGCCGGCTGTCAGTTAGGACCACGGCCGCTGACACGGTGGCCACGGACGCGGTGCGATACTTCGTAAGAAAGTGGCACGGATGGGATCCGAAGCTTGCGGCTGGCGGGCTCTTGGGCCTTTCGAATTCACTGGCTGAACCAATAGGCGTTAGAGCTAGGGCAAGGTACCGGGTCGAAAAGGGCTTCCGTCTCCCTCATGAAATGAGTGAGGAAGACGTGCTCGCGGAGTGGAAGGCATACCGAGATCGGCTGCACGATGACGGATGAAGAGATCCTAGCCAAGTACGGCGGGGAATACTGGACCACCGCCGTGAACGAAGCCGAGCAGGTCGCGTGCAAGCGCCTGGTGAAGGCGGGGCTGCTCGAGGAACTGAAGCAGCGCCGGAAGGGCTTCGCCTCGCTGTTCCGGGCGCCCCAGCCACCCAAGTCGACGCCCTGATTGCCACCCCATTTGCCACCCAACTGCACGGGACGGGCAAAAATTACGAAGGACGGGGAGGGAAGGAGGGGCGAAAAATCCGAGGATTTCCGCGCCTCCTAGTGACAATCAGGGACAGCCAGGGACACCGCTATACGGTTTTCAAGACCGCTGCCTTCAACCACTCGGCCACCCGTCCGTGCCTGGCCCGCGCGTCGGCGGACCGGCATCTGCTGCCGCATCGATACAAGCGCCGGGCGCGCGCCGCAAGCACCTCACCGACCCAATCCGCTGCAAGAGTCACATCGCGTCCCCCTTGAAGCCGCCGCGCAGGCGTGGCACACGCGGTGTCGGGGACGCGGGTACGGACTTCAGCCAGGGAGTTGGCGGTGAGGATCAGTTTTGGACGTGCGCCGATGGATGTCCCCGCGGCAGCACTGCGCGCGGGTATCAGACTGCTGGCGGGCGGCGTGCTGCTGGCCGGTCTCGGCGGCCCGGCAGGCGCCAACGAACAGCCCTTCGACGCCTGGCTCGACGGCGTGCGCCAGGAGGCGAGGGGCCGCGGCGTGTCGGACCGGATTCTCGACGCCTCGCTGACCGGCATCAAGCCGATCCCGCGGATCATCGAGCTCGACCGCAGCCAGCCCGAGTTCAAGCTGAAGGTCGACGAGTATCTCTCCCGGGTCGTCACCCAGGGCCGGATCGACTACGGCCGCACCCTGCTGCAGCGCCATCACGAATTGCTCGACGCGGTGTCGAAACAGTACGGCGTGCAGAAGCGCTTCATCGTCGCCCTGTGGGGCATCGAGACCGATTTCGGCCGCATCACCGGCGGCTTCGACGTGGTCACCGCCCTGGCCACCCTGGCCTATGACGGCCGGCGCAGCGAGTTCTTCCGCAAGGAGCTGATGTTCGCCCTGGAGATCCTGGAGCAGGGGCATATCGCGCCGAAAGACATGCAGGGCTCCTGGGCCGGCGCCATGGGTCAGAGCCAGTTCATGCCCTCCAGCTTCCACCTCTTCGCCGTCGACCAGGACCGCGACGGCGACAAGGACATCTGGGGCAGCCTGCCGGACGTGTTCGGCTCGATCGCCACCTACCTGTCGAAATCGGGCTGGCGCGACGACATCACCTGGGGCCGCGAGGTCTCGATTCCCGCCGGCTTCGACAAGACGGCGATCGCGCAGGAGACCAAGAAGACCCTGCCGCAATGGGAGGCGCTCGGCGTGCGCAAGGTCGGCGGCGGCGAGCTGCCCGGCCGGGCGGTCGAGGGCCGGATGGTCGAGGTCACCCAACGCGATGGCTCCTCGCGCTACTTCATGGCCTACGAGAATTTCGAGACGATCCTCAAGTGGAACCGCTCGACCTATTTCGCGATCGCGGTCGGTACGCTTGCCGATGCCCTGGGGGCACGGTAGTTTCACGATCTAGCGGTGGATAACATCGGGACCACCACAATATGCAGATATCAATGCTGAATTCGATCGCCGGGAGATGGGTCTCGGCCCTCCTGCTGGGCGTTGCCGTCGTGCTCGCCGGATGCGCCGAGACCGAGCTCTTGGTGCACACGGCGAAGACCGCCAAGAGTCAGAACGCGGCCCCGGCGACGGGCTACTACAAGGTCGGCAACGCTTACCAGATCCAGGGGGTCTGGTATTATCCCAAGGAGGAATGGGACTACTCGGAGACGGGGATCGCCTCCTGGTACGGCCCGGGCTTCCACGGCAAGAGCACCGCCAATGGCGAGGTGTTCAACGAGAACGCCCTGACCGCCGCCCACCGCACCCTGCCGATGCCGAGCATCGTGCGGGTCACCAACCTGGACAACGGCCGCTCGATCGTCGTCCGGGTGAACGACCGCGGGCCCTTCGCCCATGGCCGCATCATCGACATGTCCCGGCGCAGCGCCCAGCTGCTCGGCTTCATGAACAAGGGCACGGCCAAGGTCCGGGTCGAGCTGCTGGAGCCGGAGAGCCTGCGCGAGCGGGCCGCGGCCCAGGGCCTGGACTATGTGCCGTCGCCGGACCCCAAACTGCCGTCGGCGCCGGCCCCCAGCGCCGCCCCGTCCGGCTCGGTGCAGGTGGCGGTCCTGAATGCGCCGAGCGGCGCCCGCACCGCCCGAGGCACGCCGGGGGCGACGGCGATCCCGGCCCCGGCGGTGACCGCCTCCGTGCCGGCGGCGAGGGCCCCCGCGACGGACACGCCGCGCCCGCTGGTCAGCCGCACCAAGCCGGAAGCCACCCAGATCTACATACAGGCCGGCTCCTTCGAGGATCCCGACAACGCCCAGCGCCTGACCGGCCGGCTGGGCGCGTACTTTCAGGGCGCCCATGTGAAGCCGGCCGAGGTCTCGGGTAAGACGTTCTACCGGGTCCGGATCGGCCCGATCAACGAAGTGGACAATGCCGACAGGCTGCTGGAGCGGGTGATCGTCGCCGGCTATCCCGGGGCGCGCATCGTTCTCGACTGAGGCCATGGCAGCGCCGACGCCCGAATGTCGCGCGCGCCGCCGCACTTCCGTCCCATTCCGCGGCGAGACTGCCGTGAGACAGTCATCCCCGACCACCCCATTCCGGAGCGGACCGCCGAAGATGAGAGTCAGCATCCTCACCCGTCTCGCCACACTGATCCTGTTCCTGGCGCTCGCCGTCCCGCCGGCCGCCGAGGCGGCCCGGATCGAGACCAACGCGCGGGAGGCGATCCTCCTGGACTACGACACCGGCCAGGTGCTGTTCCAGAAGAACGCCGACGAGCTGATGCCGCCGGCCTCGATGACCAAGATCATGACGGTCTTCCTGGCCTTCGAGCGGCTCGCCGACGGCCGGCTCCACATGGACGACGAGATTCCGATCTCCGAGAAGGCCTGGCGCAAGGGCGGCTCCAAGATGTTCGTGGAGATCGGCTCTCGGGTGACGGTGCACGACATCCTGCGCGGCATCATAGTGCAGTCGGGCAACGACGCGTCGATCGCGCTGGCCGAGGCCATCGCCGGGACCGAGGAGGCCTTCGCCGAGCTGATGACGGAGAAGGCGGCGGAGATCGGTATGAAGGACGCCACGTTCCGCAACTCCACCGGCTGGCCGGATCCGGAGCACCGGATCACGGCGCGCGGCCTCGCCACCCTGGCGGCCGAGACGATCCGGCGGTTTCCCGATTACTACGAGATATTCTCCGAGGAGACCTTCACCTACAACGAGATCAAGCAGGGCAACCGCAACCCGCTGCTCTACAAGGGCATGGGTGCCGACGGCCTGAAGACCGGCCATACGGAGAACGCGGGCTACGGCCTGACCGCCAGCGCCAAGCGCGGCGACCGGCGGCTGGTCCTGGTGGTCAACGGCCTCGACAGCGTCAGCCAGCGCTCCAGCGAGAGCGAGCGGATGCTGGAATGGGGATTCCGCGAGTTCGACAACTACAAGATGCTGGAACGCGGCGAGGTGATCGAGCAGGCGGCCGTCTGGCTCGGCGACGAGGCGACCGTGCCGCTGGTCACCGAGAACGAGCTGATCCTCACCATGCCGCGCGCTGCCCGCAAGGAGATGCGGGTCACCGTCGAATACGACGGGCCGATCCCGGCGCCGATCGTGAAGGGCCAGGTCCTGGCCAGGATGCGGATCGCCGCACCGGACATGGAAGACCGGGTGGTGCCGCTGCGTGCCGGCACCGATGTGGGCAAGCTCGGCCCGCTTGGCCGGATCACCTCGGCGGTCGGACACCTCATCTGGGGACCGAGCACGGGTGACTGACGCCGCGACGCCCCGGCGCGGGCGCTTCATCACCCTGGAAGGCGGCGAGGGGGCCGGCAAGTCGACCCAGATCGCCGCCCTCTGCGCCTGGCTGGCGCAGCGCGGCATCACCGCCGTCAGGACCCGCGAGCCGGGCGGCGCGCCGGGGGCGGAGGAGATCCGCCGCCTGCTGGTCACCGGCGAGCCCGGCAAATGGGACGCGATCACCGAAGCGCTGCTGATGAACGCCGCCCGGCGCGACCATGTGGTGCGCACCATCCGCCCGGCGCTGGAGCGCGGCGACTGGGTGGTCTGCGACCGGTTCTACGACAGCACCCTGGTCTATCAGGGCGTGGCCGGCGGGGTGCCGATGGCGACCCTGCGCAGCCTGATCGACATGGCGGTGGAGGACACCCGGCCCGACCTGACGCTGATCCTCGACATCGACCCGGCGACCGGGCTGAGCCGGGCCGGAGCGCGGGCAGGGGAGCGAACAGGGGGGAACGATCCGGCGGCCGAGACCCGGTTCGAGCGCAAGGGCGCGCCGTTCCACGCCAAGGTGGCCCAGGGCTTCCGGGCGCTGGCCGCCGACGAGCCGGAGCGCTGCGCCCTGATCGACGCCACCGGATCGGTGGAGACGGTCGCCCAGGCCATCCTCTCGGCCGTGTCCGCCCGCCTGTCCCTGGGCTAGACTGCGCGCATGAGCGATACCTCCGACGACTCCCCGCAGGCCGAAGGGCTGCCCACGCCGGCCGCCGCCACCGAGCTGTTCGGCCATGGCGATGCCGAACGCCGGCTGCTGGAGGCCTGGAATTCCGGACGGATGCCCCATGCCTGGCTGTTCGCCGGCCCGCCGGGCATCGGCAAGGCGACGCTGGCCTTCCGCCTGGCCAAGTTCGTGCTGTCTGGCGGCGGCGAAGCCGCGGGCGGCCTGTTCGGCGAGGCGCTGCCGCCGACCAGCCTGTCGGTCGATCCGGAGCATCTGGCGGTGCGGCAGGTCTCGGCGGAATCCCACCCGGACCTGAAGATCCTGCGCCGCAAGCCGAACGACCGCGGCGTGATGAGTGCGGTGATCCGAGTGGACGACGTCCGTGCCTTCGAAGGCTCGCTGCATTTCCGCACCAGCTCCGGCGGCTGGCGGGTGGCGATCGTCGACGAAGCCGAGAAGATGAACCGGAACGCGGAAAACGCACTTCTCAAGATACTTGAGGAACCGCCCTCCAAGACATTGATTATCATTGTTTCTAATGCGCTGAACGCCATGCTGCCGACCACCCGGTCGCGCTGCCGTCGGCTGCTGCTGTCGCCGCTGGAGGACGAGGCCGTCGCCGCCCTGGTGTCGCGCGCGCATCCGCATCTGCCGCGGCCGGACATGGACCTGATCCTGCGCCTGGCGGAGGGCAGTCCCGGCCGGGCCGTCGAGTTCGTGGAGGCCGGCGGCGCCGAGCTGTACCGCAACGTCGCCAAGGTGCTGGCCGACCTGCCGGAGGTGAGCGGCGAGAACCTGCACGCGCTGGCCGGGAGCTGGGGCGGGCGCAAGCCGAAAGAGGGCGAGCAGGATCCGTTCAGCACCGGCACCGACCTGCTGCTGCGCTGGATCGACCGGGCGATCCGGGCCGCCAACCACGCGCCGGGCCTGCACGAGATCATCCCCGGCGACCTGGAGGCCGGCCGCATCTACGTCGCCCGCATCGGCGTGGAGGCCGCCTTCCGCCGCCGCGAGGCGGTGCAGCGGCTGATCCGGCTGGAGAGCGCCCTGAACCTGGACCGCAAGCAGGTGCTGATCGACGCGGTCCACACCCTGGCCTTCGGCGAGGGGCTGGAACGCCGCCGCGCCTGAGCCCATCCCGGTCCCGAGCGGCGCCGCACCGCGCTGCACCATCAGCGACCTTGATCGGCCCGGTGTGGCGGGTTACCCAAGGGCCGCCTCTTTCCGGGGCACCAGCGGAGACTTGGCCATGAGCCCGACCTACTACATCACGACGCCGATCTACTACGTGAACGACAAGCCGCATATCGGCCATGCCTACACGACGCTCGCCTGCGACGTGATGGCCCGGTTCAAGCGGCTCGACGGCTACGACGTGATGTTCCTGACCGGCACCGACGAGCACGGCCAGAAGGTGGAGAAGGCGGCCGAGGCGGCGGGCATCGACCCGCAGAGCTTCACCGACAAGGTCAGCCAGAACTTCCGCGACCTGGCCGGGGTGATGGGCTTCAGCCAGGACGACTTCATCCGCACCACCGAGCCGCGCCACGTCAAGGCGACCCAGGAGATCTGGCGCCGCCTGAAGGACAACGGCCACATCTATCTCGGCGCCTATGCCGGGTGGTACTCGGTGCGCGACGAGGCGTTCTACACCGAGACCGAGGTGAAGACCGTCGACGGCCAGAAGATCGCGCCGACCGGCGCGCCGGTGGACTGGGTGGAGGAGCCGTCCTACTTCTTCGACCTGTCGAAATGGCAGGACAAGCTGCTCGCCTTCTACGAGGCGAACCCGGACTTCATCGCCCCGGAGAGCCGCCGCAACGAGGTGATCTCCTTCGTGAAGGGCGGGCTGAAGGACCTGTCGGTCAGCCGCACCAGCTTCAAATGGGGCATCCCGGTGCCGGGCGACGAGGACCACATCATGTATGTGTGGCTCGACGCGCTGACCAACTACATCACCGCCGCCGGCTTCCCGGATACCTCCGGCACCTACGCCAAGTTCTGGCCGGCCGACGTGCACATGGTCGGCAAGGACATCCTGCGCTTCCACGCGGTCTACTGGCCGGCCTTCCTGATGGGCGCCGGGCTGGAGCCGCCGAAGCGGGTCTTCGCCCATGGCTGGTGGACCAATGAGGGCCAGAAGATCTCCAAGTCGGTCGGCAACGTGATCGACCCGCTCGCGCTGGTGGAGACCTACGGCCTCGACCAGGTGCGCTATTTCCTGATGCGCGACGTGCCGTTCGGCAATGACGGCGACTTCTCGCACCGCTCCATGACCAACCGCATGACGTCGGAGCTGGCCAACGACATCGGCAACCTGTCCCAGCGGGTGCTGTCCATGGTGGCGAAGAACTGCGGCGCCGCCGTGCCGGAGCCGGGGGCCTTCGCGCCGGAGGACGAGGCGCTGCTGGCCTCCGCCGACGCGCTGCTGGAGACCGTGCGCAAGCATTTCGACGCCCAGGCCTTCCATAAGGGGCTGGAGGCGATCTTCGACGTGGTCGGGGCCGCTAACCGCTATGTGGACGAGCAGGCGCCCTGGGCGCTGCGCAAGACCGATCCGGCGCGCATGGCCACCGTGCTCTACACCCTGGCGGAGACGATCCGGCACGCGGCCCTGCTGCTGCAGCCGGTGATGCCGGCCTCCTGCGCGAAGATGCTGGACCAGTTGGCGATCCCGGCGGATGCGCGCAGCTTCGCCCATCTGGGGGCGGCCCACCGGCTGGTGCCGGGCACGCCGCTGCCGAAACCGGAAGGCGTCTTCCCGCGCTGGGTGGCGCCGGAGGAGACCTCCGCGTGACTGAGACCGCTGTCCCCACCCTTGTGGATAGTCATTGCCACCTCGATTTCGACGACTTCGCCCCCGAGCTGGACGAGGTCGTCGCCCGGGCCGAGCGCGCCGGCATCGCCCGCATGGTGACGATCTGCACCCGGATCCGCCGCTTCGAGCGGATCCGCGCTATCGCCGAGCGCTTCCCGCAGGTCTACTGCTCCGTCGGCACCCATCCGCACCAGGCGGGGGAGGAGCGGGGCATCCCGGCCGAGGAGATCGTCGCACTCGCCCGCAGCTACGACAAGGTCGTGGCGATCGGCGAATGCGGCCTCGACTATTTCTACGACAACAGCCCGCGCGACGCCCAGGCGGAGGGCTTCCGCGCCCATATCGCCGCCGCGCGCGAGACCGGCCTGCCGCTGATCGTCCATACCCGCGATGCCGATGAGGACACCGCGGCGATCCTGGAGGAGGAATACGCCAAGGGGCCGTTCACCGGCGTGCTGCACTGTTTCTCCAGCGGCCGCGAGCTGGCGATGCGGGCCGTCGATATCGGCTTCTACGTCTCGCTGTCGGGCATCGTGACCTTCAAGAAGAGCCAGGACATCCGCGACATCGTCGCCGACCTGCCGGCCGACCGGCTGCTGGTCGAGACCGACGCGCCGTTCCTCGCCCCGCCGCCCCATCGCGGCAAGCGCAACGAGCCGGCCTATGTGGTCCACACCCACCGGGTGGTGGCCGAGACCAAGGGGCTGGACGAGGCCGAGAGCGCCCGGATCACCACGCAGAACTTCCTGCGGCTGTTCAACCGGGTTCCGGCACCCGAAGGGTTCGAGCAGGCGGCATGAAGATCACCATGCTCGGGTGCGGGGCCTCGGTCGGCGTGCCGAGCCTGAGCGGCGGCTGGGGCGCCTGCGATCCGGCCGAGCCGAAGAACCGCCGCCGCCGCTGCTCCCTCCTGGTGGAGAAGGCGGGCAGGCGGGTACTGGTCGACGCCTCGCCGGATCTGCGCGAGCAGTTGCTGGATGCCCAGGTGGACAGCATCGACGCGCTGCTCTTCACCCATATGCATGCCGACCACACCCACGGCATGGACGACCTGCGGCCGCTGTTCTGGACCACCCGGGAGCGGATCCCGACCTATGCCGACGCGGTGACCTGGGGCGACCTGATGGCCCGGTTTGGCTACATGGTGGAAGCCGCCCCGTCCTCGCCGCCGCATTTCGTGCCCCCGCTGGCGCGCCACGACATCGACGAGGGGGTCTACGAGATCGCGGGAATGCAGGTGGAGGTCATGCGCCAGGACCACGGCGTGTCCGGCGAGAGCCTGGGCTTCATCTTCGACGGCAAAGTGGCGTATTCCACCGACGTGGCGGTGCTGAGCGAGGCGCAGCTTGATCGGCTGGCGGGGTTCGGGTTGGACCTGTGGATCGTCGACTGCCTGCGCGAGGAGGAGAGCGGGGCGCATGCGTCGCTCGCCCAGGCCACCGGCTGGATCGCCCGCGTGGCCCCGAAACAGGCCTATCTCACGCATATGAACGGGCGCCTGGACTACGCGAAGACCCTGGCGAAGTGCCCGCCGGGGGTCGAGCCCGGGTATGACGGGCTGGTGGTGGAGGTTTAGCTCAGCGCGCCGACCGCACGGCCCCCCACCAAGCAAGGCCCCCCAACGCAAATGAAACCGACTTCCTGGACTTGATCCAGGGCCTTGATGCTGGCGTTTCAAAGGGTGTTGGCCCGGATCAGGCGGTGACGTCCGCATTACGGCCCTGGATCAAGTCCAGGAAGTCGGAAAAATTTAGTCGTTCCGATTCAGTTTCCCTACCGCCACACCTGCTCCGGCACCGCCTCCTTCGCCAGCACCGCCAACCGTTCGGGACGGTGCCCCGGCCCGCCCCCGGATCAGTCCCGGATTAAATCCGGGACGGGGTCGTCCGGGATGACGTTCATGTAACTGAATAACTTACCCGTCATCCCGGTGAGCTCCGGGCTTGACCCGGAGGTCGGCCGGGACCCAGCCCGTGACGTTTGCGGCTTGGTCCTGACGTGCGGCAGGACGACGGGGAGGGGACGGGTCGGCGCGGCTACCGCCACACCTGCTCCGGCACCGCCTCCTCCGCCAGCACCGCCAACCGTTCGGGCCGGTGCCCCGGCCGGCGCCGCAGCATGGTGCGGAACCCGTCGCGCACCCGTTCCATGTCGAGCACAAGATCGTGCCGCGCCGACACCGCCTCGCAGCGGTCGAGCAGCTCGTCGAAGGCCGCGGCACAGCGCGCCGCCTGGCGCACATGCGGGCTCGCCAGGATCAGCCAGCGCGGCTCCTTTTCGGCGCGGAACGGGTCGGTGCGGGCCATGACCCGCTGGGTGACGTAGAATTCCAGGCAGCCCTGGAAATATCCCCGCACCTCGAACAGCACCGGCCCGCCGCCCTCGGGGATCCGCGGGATCAGCGGGTCGTCGCGCGCCAGCTCCTCCATCTCGGCCTCGAGCACGGCGAGGTCGATCAGCATCTCCTCCAGGAACAGCTCCAGCACGTCGGCCTCTGTCGTGTGCGAGCCGAACCCATGCACGAAGGCGGCGAGGTGAGGGGGGATGACCGTGTAGTAATCCTCCCGCGCGGAGGTCTTGTGGCTGCGGCAGCCGGCACCGGCGTGCCAGGTCAGAATGCGGCCCGGTTTCTTCAGCGCCCGTTCGAGTGCTACCCTGGTCATCGAAGAATCGTATCGCGAAAACGGAGCGGCGTCCCGCCATGATTGATCCCAAGCTGCTGGGCGACCTCGCCAAGGACCACCAGAAGAACGTGATGACCCGCGACGAGGCCCGCGCGTTCCTGAAGGATCTGATGGCGGTCTGCCGCCAGCACCGGGTGTTCCTGCGCACCGCCGACCAGACCATCCGCTTCTCCAAGGTCTTCGCCGACAGCGACCAGCGCACCGTGCTCCGCGCCATGGTCGACAAGGAGGGGCGCTGCGCCGCCGCCCAGATCGACTACAAGAGTCCCAGCCCCTCCGAATAGCCGGCGGGAAACGGACCTCTCGAAATAGTCCCCCGGAAAACCCGGAATAATGGTATGGCGTTTCCCTCACCTAACGGGGAACGCGCCATGACCGCCCAGCAAGACCTGCCTGCCATCGCCATCATCGGCGCCGGCCCTTCCGGCCTGGCGACCGCCCGCTGGCTGAAGGCCAAAGGCCTGGACGCCGTGATCCTCGAGGCCGGCGCCGGGCTCGGCGGCCAGTGGAATCCGGACGCCCCCCATAGCGCCACCTGGCCGGGCATGCGCACCAACACCAGCCGGGTGATGACCGCGTTCTCGGACATGGACCACCCCGAGGGCACGCCGGTCTATCCGACCCGCGAGCAGATGCACGCGTACCTGACCGCCTATGCCGAGCGGTTCGACCTCGCCGGCGCCATCCGCTTCGGCTGCCGAGTAGAGGGGCTGGCGCAGGTGGAGGGTGGCTGGCGCCTGGACTGGCGCGTGGAAGAGGGGGCGCAGACCGCGGTCTTCGAGCGGGTGATCGTCGCCACCGGCCGGCAGGTCGAGGGCGCGCTCCCTGACATTCCGGGGCTGGAGAGTTTCGCCGGCCGGCTCGGCATCCGGCACACCAACGCCTATGCGGGGACGGCCGACTGGGTGGGCGCCTCGGTCCTCGTCGCCGGCTGCTCGATCAGCGCGCTGGAGATCGCGGCGGAGCTCGCGCACCACGCCGGCGAGGTGACCGTGGCCTATCGGCGCCAGCGCTACGTGCTCCCCAAGCAGATCGTCGGCGTGCCCACGGATCATGTGATGTTCACCCGGGCCGCCGCCCTGATGGCCGAGCGGTTTCCGCCGGAGGTCGTGGCCCAGGGCCTGAAGGCGCAGGTCCTGAAGGTCGCCGGCAACCCGGCCGACTGGGGCGCGCAGGAGCCGCACGAGAACGTCTTCGCCGCCGGCATCACCCAGTCCCAGAGCTTCCTGCCGGCCGTCTCGGAGGGCCGGATCGCCACCCGGCCCTGGATCGAGCGGATCGACGGGCGGACGGTGCGCTTCGCCGACGGCAGCGCTAGGGAGGTGGACGGTATCCTGTTCGGCACCGGCTATGCCCTGTCCCTGCCGTTCCTGTCGCCGGAGATCGCCGCCACCCTGCAGCTCGACCCGGTCGGCATGGACCTGTTCGCCCAGACCTTCCACCCGGAGCTGCCGGGGCTGGCCTTCGTCGGCGTCTATGAACTGCTCGGCCCGTATTTCCCGGTGGTTGAGCTGCAGGCCCGCTGGGTGGCGGAGAGCCTGGCCCGGCCGGAGACCCTGCCGCCGGCCGAGCAGATGGCCCAGGTGATCGCCGCCACGCCGCCGGAGTTCCGCCGGGCGCCGGCCATTCCGATGAACGCGCTGGCGGTGGTGTTCGCGCGGCTTCTGGGCGCGGAGCCGACGGCGGCCGACTGGCCGGGGCTGGAGCGGGCGCTGATGCTCGGCCCGCTGTCGCCGGCGTCGTTCCGGCTGAGCGGCCCCGATGCCACGGACGACGCGCCGATCCGCACCGCGGCGGCGGCGGCCGCCTTCGGCCATATCGTCGACGCCACGCCGACGGCGGAAGAGCAGGGGCTTCTGGGAGCGCTGGCGGGCTAGGGGCGGGACGATCGGGAAGGGTGGCGCACGTCTCGCCGCCCTTCGCCTCCAGTCCTGCTCGCCCACCGTTTTAACCCCCTCGTCATCCCGAACTTGTTTCGGGACCTCAAGATGACGGAGGAGGGGTGGCGTTAGGACCGCATCAGCACCCCGTACCAGCCGAGCCCGGCATAGGTCTCGTAGCCCGGCGTGCGGTGGAAGCCGACCGTGGCGCCCTCGGGCGTGTGATAGGTCCCGGATTCCTGGCCGCCGGTGCGCAGGTCGAAAGTGCCGCCGCCCGACCGCCCGCTCTCCTGTTTTCCGGCACCCTGGCGGGAATCGGCAATGATGCGGTTCTTGGCGTCCACCAGCATCACCCGCGTGGTCGCCTTTTCCGCCTCCGACAGGCGCACGCCCCGGACGATGGCTTCGGCCTGGGGACCCCAGTCGAAATGGATGCCGAGCACACCCAGCGGCCGGCCCCGTGCCTCGGCGTCCCGGCGGATCGCCGCGGCGTAGGTGGCGACTGGCTGGTGGGCGAGGTGGGCGTTGGTGGCGATGTCGGCCACCACGTAGTCGTCGCCGCTGGCGGTTTTCATGGCATCGCGGAACCACGGCTCCTGGGAGACATCGGCGCCGACGACCCGGTACCGGTCGGGCCGGCCGTTGGCGACGACCCGGCCGTCGGCATCGGCGATCCACAGGTCGAGATAGACGGTATAGGCGCCCAGGATCACGCCGAGCCGCTGGGAGGCGTGGCGGACCGCGTCCTCGCCGGGCGTCTGCAGGCAGTCGACCACGGCACTGTCGGTCGCCCACCAGCGCACGTCGCAGGTCCGCTCGTACAGGTTCCGGTCGATCAGCTCGATGGCGTTCAGCGCCAGGTCGACCAGCCGCTGACCGGTGAGGTGGTCGACCACCGAGCGGCCGATGGTCTCCAGCAGCGTGGTCTTTTCCGACAGTTCGGCCACCAGGGCGTCGGCGATGGCGGCGATCTCGGTGGACACGCCCTTGACCTCGCCGGCGACGACGGCGAAGCCGCGGCCGAGTTCGCCGACCCGCGCGCTCTCGATCAGCGCGTTCAGCGCCAGAATCCGGGTGCGGCCGGTGATCGACTGGATCTCGGTGATCTTCTCGCGGCTGATCCGCGCGACTTCCTCGCTCAGCCGGATGATCTGGGCCGGATCGGTCGCATCGCTGCCACTCGCCTGGCTGTCCGTGGGGAGGGCGAGGCGGTTCGTCTTGTATTCGGAGTTCATCGTCAGCCCCTGGCGGCTAGGTCGGAACGGTTCACTTCGGGGCGCCGGTCGCGATGCCGGCCCGCGCCTCCAAGAAAATCGTTGCCGCCCTTGAGCCTCGGAGCATTCCCAATACCTGGTGCCGCCGCGCCGCCTCCGTCCGGCGCGACCGTCGAAAGGCGTTTAGCGTCCTGGCGCCGATGCTTCCATGCGACGGATAACCGCTGTTCGAAGTGGAGCGACAATACGGTGGGCAGATCGTTCCCACATTATCCCTAAAAATACTACGCGATCAAAGAATGTTTGCCGGCGAACTCTGTAGCCTCGGCAAAACGAGTGTCCACAGAATCGGTGCGGGTATTGCGCCGGTTCTGTGAAACCATATGGGATCGTGCCGGCTGCGGGCGCGCGCCGTGGTCCGGAGTCCCGGACCCGACGGGTTCGGCGCCGGCGCCTCGGCGTCGCCGGGCCGTCCGCTGGGCCGTCCGCTGGGCAGGCAGCCTGCCGGGCGGACGACTCGGTGCCGGACCGCAGCGCGAGTCCGATTGCTGGTCCGGCGGCCGGTCCGGCGGCGGACGGTCAGCAGCAGTCGTTCCAGCCGAGCTTCGCGCGACCGGAATCGAGCATCTCGAAGCAGTAGGTCTTTGTGTCGTCCAGTTGGTGGCTGAAGACCGCGTTGGCCTGGCCGGTACCGTAGGCGGTGGCCAGACCGCCGTTCGAGACCTTGTCGCCGAAGCCGTAGCCGATGCTGGCGCGGCAGGTGTCGGTCTTGCAGCTCAGGATCTGCGTGCGCCGGTAGGCGACGCCGTTGGTGTTGGAGATGGGCACCATGCGGACCAGGTCCGTGCCGTTGAACAACTTGATGTCGATCGCGCTGTCCGGGTAGCAGTTCTTGATCGAGATCGAAGCGCCGAAGGCACCGGCCCACGGCAGGCACGTGGCGAGCGCCACGACCGCAAGAAATCGCGTCATTTGAGAAATCCCTAGTGATGTGTCGGGCGAGGAAGATCCGCCGCGATGCGGGTGAGGTGTCGGCCGATCCCGGGAGATGCGGCGACCGCACTTGAACAGTATCATGAAAATCGCCCGGTCGGCGTCAGGAAGACGGCGCGTGTTTCGGAAGTCCTGAACCCTGTGAACGGGTTAGCATGATTTCCCATAATATACATTATGCGCGTTACGTGGATCGGATGTTCCACATGACCGCAGCCATGGCACCTCCCACCCACTGCTGACGACCGAGGTGCCCCATGGCACCTAAGGTCAAGCACTACGCGGATAATTCCCAGACCGTTACCCTCTCAATCGAGGTTCCGGCAGACCTTGTCGAAGCCGTCGCGCAGGTTCTTGAGGCGACGGTGGATGCATTGCGCCGCGCATCTCCGGAAATTGGGAAATCGGCTGCCGACGACGGTGGCTACGCGGACGTTCCGGACAGCGCCGCCAAAGGAAGCGCCTATCTCTCGGACCGGCGGCAGCGGACTTGGCTGCTGTACCGGTTTGTTCGCCGCTCCGTCACCAACCAGGCAATCCCTCGGACGCTTGAAGAGATCATCGCGGAAGCCGCCTCATTGGTGGATTTCGATGATGCTACGGCACAGCAGCTCTACCAGACCAAGCGAAAGGTTCAGAACCGCAAGCTGCGCCGGCGCCGGGATCGCGAGATCAGCCGCCTCGCCTGCAACGATGACTTGCTCACAACCACTCGCATCGCCCGGCTGATCCGACAGCGCCGGGTTTATGGCGATGTCTCGCAATCCACCGTGTCGCGTGTCCTCCAGGCGGCAGAGCGCGAACGTCAAAGGCTCGTCACCCAAAAGACCAGATCGGCGGTGAGCCGCCTTGTGGCAGCTACCACCTTCAATCCGGGTCGAAAGGCCCAGGATGCCGGGGGCGAGCCGTGAGCGCCCTTCTCCGCCTCATGCCCATGCTGATCCAAGGCTCTGGCGTTTCCCGGTCAGGCCCGAGCGGAGGAGCGCTGTCAGGGTCCTTCTCGGGAGACCGCGTGCGCAGCACGCGGCGGAAGGGCCTTGACGGCGTGGAGCCGCTCCCACGCTCGGGGCGGGTGCCTGGACCGGAAAGAGGCAGAGCGCAGCGGCGCCTCTCTTCCTGCCCAGGCACCCTGCCCGTCGGCGAGACGCGGGGGTATGGGGGCAAGGCCCCCACTCTTCAAAATTTCTCGCTATCTGCGTCGGAGCTGAAGAGGGAGCTTAAACCGAATTCTGCTGACAGACGAATTCGAGGCTTGTGTCTGGACCTGTCCGCCAGCTTTGGCGACAGACAGGATCGAAATCCCGCCGCTCCCAGAAGCGGTTTCAGCCTCCTGAACTGTCACCGCAAGATCGAAGTCGATGAAACTTGCGTAAATCGCTCCAGCCTCATCAACCCCCAAAAACATAAGGTTCTGCTTTTCCCAGGCGGATTCATCCTGTCTTCGAGTCACGGGGAACACAGTGGCTCCCTTCGCGTCCTTCTCTGCATCGAACTCAAGGGCAGCATCAGAAATCTGCTGAAGTGTTTCTCGAATAAAATCCTTGATAGTCAACATCGCCGCGTCTCCATAGAGCGGTGCCTTTATCTGGGCCGGGTCCAATGACCCTGCCCCTTGATATACACGCAAGCAGTGTTTCACCCGCTGCGCAAGCGGTCGTTGCACAGGCCCTACCCCATGCCCCTACCTGTGCCCCTCACCCGGCTCCGGCGCACAGCCGGAAGACCTCGCCCAAGCGCCTCCGGCATGCGTCCCGGAACATGGCCGGGCGGATCCTCGGTGACGGTTGGCGGGTCCGGAATTGCGGCCGCAAGACCATCGGTCACAGGGCTACACTCCATGACAGCGGCGGCGTGGCGCACTTCGGAGGTGTCGAGACCTGCGGGTCCGTGTGGGTCTGCCCGGTCTGTGCTGCGAAGATCACCGAAGGCCGACGCTCCGAGATCGATGCGGTTCTGAGCGCTCACCGGGACGCTGGCGGCGTGGCGTACATGGTCACCCTCACCCTACCCCATTACGCCTTCCAGGCATGCGCGCCGCTTCGGTCTGCCGTCTCGAACGGCTGGCGCAAGGTGAAGTCCGGCAAAGCCTGGATTGAAGCCCGCGAGCGATACGGCTGGATGGGCGATATCCGCGCTCTGGAAGTCACCCACGGCAAAAATGGCTGGCACCCTCACCTGCACGTGTTGCTGTTCTTCGAGCCGTGGGCAACGAAGGACGACGCCTACGGACTGGCGGGCTTGATCTTCGACCGCTGGCGGGCCGCCATCGAGCGCATGGGGCTCGGCCGGTGCAGCGTCGATGCCTTCGCCTTCGAGCCGGTCAATCTTGACCAGGGAGCGGCGGACTACGTGGCCAAGTGGGGCGCTGCGCTGGAACTCACGAAGGCGCATACGAAGCGCTCCAAGAACGGCAGAACACCGTTCCAGATCCTCGCCGATCATATCGGCGACCGCTCCCCGTCCGACGCCCGCCTGTTCCGCGAGTATGCGACCGCCTTCAAGGGGACGCGCCACCTGACTTGGAGCCGCGACCTGCGGCGCCGGTACGCCCTGCCCGACGCGCCCGAAGACGAAACGCTCGCCAAGGCCGACCTCTCAAAAGAGACGCATCGCGTGACGATCGATCGCGACGTGTTTGATGCAGTCGTCGCCAAGCGTCTGACGGCCGACGTGCTGGTCGCCTTCGAGACCGACGGCCTCGACGGCGTCACCGCACTCCTCACCGACCACGCAATCCCCTGGCGCCTATTCGAGGCACCAGGGCTCAACCGGTGCCCCGTTCCGGTGATCACCGGGCCTGCCCCAGGGCAACGCCCAGGGTCGGCCCGGGGCGATCTACCGGGACAGGCACCATGGCCGGGGTGCCGCAGAAATCCTGGCTTCTCACCACCACCAACTGAACCGAGAGAGGTACACAATGTCCACTGACACTCTGATGCATACCGACGACGACACCGCCCTGATCGCTGAGCGCATCAAGCGGGCGCGCACCGAGGCTGGCATGTCTCGCAAGGCGCTCTCCGACGCGACGGGGATTTCCGCCCGTACCATCGAGCGCATCGAGAACGGCGAACAGGAGGTGACCGTGCAGCGGGTCAAGCTGCTCGCCACGGCCACGGGAAAGTCCGCTGCGTGGCTCCAGGGCGACGAGGAGCCGGACGAGGCGGTTGACGACTTTCCGGCCCCGGCACCCAAGCCCGCCCCGTCGCGGCGCTCCGAGCCGCCCGCCCCTCCCACGGTCGCCGACGTTTACGCTTCGCTCCGTGTGATCGACACCCTGCGCTCGGAGGGGTTCGACGGCACGATCCGTCAGGCCATGGCGACGTGCGATCAAGTCCGATCCATGCTGGCTTATCAGGAGCCCGCGGCGCTGGTGGAAATCGCCAACTCCCGCGGCATCGACCGGACCACCTTCCCGAAGGCGCGGGAGATCCAGGAGCGCCTGGAGAACGAACCCGAGACCGGCCAGCAGGATTGCGCGGCGATCCAGGAGCGGATCATCGATACCGCCATTCTCGGCGTAGACCTGCACGTGGTCGCGCCCAAAGCGCTGCAGGACATCGCGAAGGCGGCTGGCCTGGAATCCGATGGATGGCTCGGATGGTCCAATGACGACGTGCTGATCGAGGCAGTGCGACCGGCCGTGCGGCGCATGGCGCTCGCTGACCAGCTTCCCGACGATCTGCGGGACTTCATGTACGCGCTGTGATCGAGATCCTGGCATCAATCGGCGGTCGACCAACTATATTTGGTGGTCGACCGCTATCCCTGGCACCGATTTCGTTAAAAAATTGGTTGACCACAGTTCCGTTTGTCGCAATCCTCATTCATACAAATCGTTCGTATGAATTGAAGGCATCGATGAAAACTGACCCAGCAGCAATGATGACCACGGGGGAGCGACTTCGCGCTGAACGTGAAGCTCACGGCTACTCGCGCGCTCGGTTGTCGGAACTCACTGGTGTCGGCCAGAACTCGCTGGCGAAATACGAGCTCGCGGGCTCGCCCGGCGGCCAATATCCGCCACTCGGTGCACTAGTACGGCTTGCCTATGTGCTCGAACTAGATCCGCGCCGCATCTTCGACGATTACCTCTGCAAGAATGCTGAAACCCCCGATAGTCCAAAGATCGGCAAGGGCCTTAGCGATGTAGTCGAGGCAGAGGGCGGATTTTTCAGCTTTCATCGGCATTGGATGGAACACGAGCTTCGCTACGGCTCGTTTCACCTTAGCGGGGGCGCACTCGCATCGCTCAAGAAGACGGCGATGTACCTGCGGGATGTCTCGTTGGATATCGACAGCTTCGCTGAAGCCATCGACGACGTCGTCCGCGCCCAGAACCAATCAGAAGGAGGAACAAACGATGTGACTGCAACGGCTGCAAAGAATGACGGCCCGGACGAGAAGTCCGAGCCGCCTGTCTGACCTGCCTGCTCCGAGACCGTTGGCGCGGTCTCCGCAACCATCCAAGAGGATAGATCGCATGAAGCTCACAGAGCGAAATTCTACTGATTCCACCGTCGCGCGGCAAGCGTTCGCCTTAGATGTTAAACGAGATCCGGACGGTGTGACCGTTGAATTGCGGATTTCTGAGGCGGTCCTTCGGGACAGCATCAACCTGCTTTGCAAGTTCATAGCTATCGCCCATGCGGCGTCCGAAGCGGCAAATGACAACATCCGCCAAGAAGAACGTCGCGAGCGCGATCACCAGGACGCCAAGCGTCGGTCAACGCACCGTCGGCGACTGTTGATCGTAGGAGCGGCGCTGTTCCGATTTTGGCGGCGCCGGAACCCGTCCCCCGACGAATGGGGAGCGCATCTGGATGAGCAAGCAGCAATCCATGGCATCAGTCGCCCTGCCTTGGTCAGTATCACCAAGCTGCACGAACGGAGGGCGAAACGGCGTCTCAATGACATTCGCAGGGCCGTCGCCCTAAGCATGGCTCAGCGCGGTGCGTCAGGGACTGAAATAGGCCATCGCCTTGGCGTTGGCGCACGCGCTGCCAACAAACTGGTTCGAGCGGAACTTGATCGTCGGAACCAAACCCATCGAGACGCGGCATGATGCGGTTCCTGCGTTCACATTCTGTTCGCAAGGAGGGTTCCCCACGGAGAACGTGGGGAACCTATCCCTCTGAGCAATATACATTATGCGCGTTGCATGGATCGCTCCGGCGTCGGGATCTGACCTCCGTTCGGCCTGCGTACCCCACCACCCCCTTCACGTCATCCCGAACTCGTTTCGGGACCTCATATCGCCCCCGACGCCCTGGAGGTCCCGAAACGAGTTCGGGATGACATGATGGAAACAGGGTCACCGCCCCAGACCCGTCTTTCCTCGGCGCCGCTCCCTCGTTAGTCTCGCGCCGACATGACCGACAGCGCCCCCACATCCGATGCCGCCGCCGCGCTTGCGGCTCTCCCGGACGAGCCCGCGATCGAGCGGCTGATCGCCGTCATGGCGAAGTTGCGCGATCCCGACGGCGGCTGCCCCTGGGACCTCGAGCAGACGTTCGAGACCATCGCGCCCTACACCATCGAGGAAGCCTACGAGGTCGCCGAGGCGATCACCCTGGGCGACATGGGCGCGCTGCGCGACGAGCTGGGCGATCTGCTGCTGCAGGTCGTCTACCACGCCCAGATGGCCCGCGAGCGCGCCCCGCAGGACGGCGCCTTCGACTTCGAGGACGTGGCCCGCGGCATCGCCGACAAGATGGTCCGCCGTCACCCCCACGTCTTCGCCGGCGCCAGCGTCGAGGACGCCAAGGCCCAGACCGACGCCTGGGAGCAACAGAAGGCCGCCGAGCGCGCCGCCAAGGCCGCGGCCGAGAACCGGGCCGTCTCAGTGCTGGACGGGGTGTCGAGCGCCCTGCCCGCGCTGATGCGGTCGCTGAAGCTGCAGAACCGCGCGGTGCGCGCCGGCTTCGACTGGCCCGGCATCGACGGCGTGTTCGACAAGATCGACGAGGAGCTGGGCGAGCTGCGCGCCGAGGTCACCGGCGGCGCCGACGACGATCCGGACCGCATCGAGGACGAGATGGGCGACCTGCTGTTCACCGTGGTCAATCTGGCCCGGCGCCTGAACGTCGACCCGGAGACCGCCCTGCGCCGCTGCAACGCCAAGTTCGAGCGCCGCTTCCGCTTCATGGAGGACGGGCTGGCCGCCGAAGGCACGCCGATCCAGAGCGTCGGGCTGGAGCAGATGGAACGGCACTGGCAGCGGGCCAAACGGGCCGAAAAGGCCTGACCCGCCGCCGCAACGAGTTTCGCACACAACCGATACCAGAGACCGAAGGAGGACACAGAATGGCGAAGACGGCATTCATCACCGGCGCCACCAGCGGCTTCGGCAAGGCGACCGCCAAGCGGTTCGACGCCGAAGGCTGGCAGACCGTCATCTCGGGCCGGCGCGGCGAGCGCCTGGAGGCCCTGAAGAAGGAGCTGAAGAACCCGTCCCACAGCATCGTGCTCGACGTGCGCGACAAGGACGCGGTGCTGGCGGCGGTCGACGCCCTGCCCGCCGAGTTCTCGCCGGTCGACGTGCTGGTGAACAATGCCGGCCTGGCGGTCGGCCTGGAGGGTGCCGATCAGGTCGACCTGGCCGACTGGGACCTGATGGTCGACACCAACATCAAGGGTCTGATGTACTGCACCCGGGCGATCCTGCCGCAGATGGTGGCGAACGGGTATGGCCACGTGGTCAATATCGGCTCGATCGCCGGCAACTGGCCCTATCCGGGCGGCAACGTCTACGGCGCCACCAAGGCCTTCGTGCGCCAGTTCTCCCTCAACCTGCGCGCCGATCTCGTGGGCAAGAACATCCATGTGACCGACGTGGAGCCGGGCCTGGCGGAGACCGAGTTCTCCGAGATCCGGTTCAAGGGCGACAAGGACAAGGCGGCGGCGGTCTATAACGACGTCGACCCGATCCGCCCCGAGGACGTGGCCGACGCGGTGTTCTGGGCGGCGACCCGGCCGAAGAACATCAACGTCAACCGCATCGAGATCATGGCCGGCGCCCAGGCCTTCTCGCCGCTCAACGTGGTGAAGGGGCTGAAGTAGGCCCGACCCTTCGACACGCCCCCCTGAACAAGATCCAGGGGGGCTGCTCAGGGTGAGGTCATTGGGTTTATTGAATTCAGGGTGAGGTCATCGGGTTTCTCACCTCTTGACCTCGCCCTGAGCAGCGTCCGCACAGCGGGCGCGTGTCGAAGGGCACCCGCACACCCCCACCCCTGCAACCCCCGCCACCAAACGCCCCTACCCCTCGCCGCCGGCTTTCCTGTATGGTGCGCCTCCCTAAACAATGGAGGCGATCATGGGATCGGCACGGGTGTTCATCGACGGCGAAGCGGGTACGACGGGTCTGCAGATCCGTGAGCGCCTGGTTGCCCGTCGCGACATCGACCTGATCTCCCTGGACGACGCCCAGCGCAAGGATGCCGGTGCGCGGCGCGACGCGCTGCATGCGGCCGACGTGGCCATCCTGTGCCTGCCGGACGACGCCGCCCGCGAGGCGGCGGCCTTGGCCGAAGGCTCGGGCACCAAGCTGATCGACGCCTCCACCGCCCACCGCACCGACGACAACTGGGTCTACGGTTTCGCCGAATTCCGGTCCGGCCAGCGCGACGCGATCGTCGGCGCCACGCGGATCTCCAACCCGGGCTGCTATCCGACCGGCGCGATCGCCATCCTGGCGCCGCTGGTCGGCGCCGGCCTGCTGCCGGTCGAGTACCCGGTCACGATCAACGCGGTCTCCGGCTATACCGGCGGCGGCAAGGCGCTGATCGCGCGTTATGAATCCACGGGCACGTCCGGCTACAAGCCCGATCCGTTCTGGCAGTACGGGCTGACCCTGAACCACAAGCACGTCCCGGAGATCGCCCGCTGGTCCGGGCTCGGCCAGGCGCCGATCTTCCAGCCGTCGGTGGCGAACTACGCCCAGGGCATGCTGGTCAGCGTCCCCCTCGCCCTGTGGGCGATCCAGGGCGGGCCCAGTGCCGCGTCGCTGCACGAGATTCTGCTGGCCCAGTACGAGGGCGCCCGCTTCGTGCGCGTCGCCCCGCTGGGCGAGGCCGAGGGCATGAAGGAGCTCGATCCGCAGGCGCTGAACGGCACCAACATGCTGGAGATCTTCGTCTTCGCCGACGAGAAGACCGGCCGGGCGGTAATCACCGCGCGCCTGGACAATCTCGGCAAGGGCGCGTCGGGGGCGGCGGTGCAGAACATGAACCTACTGCTCGGCATGCCCGAGGATGCCGGCATCGAGGCGGCGGCCGCCGCCTGAAGAGGCCTTTCCCATGTGGGTCAATGACGGCCAGGACCCGATCTACGCCGCCTTCTGGCGCTCGCTGGTCCTGTTCCTGGCCGTCGTTCTCGTGCTGATGCTGGCGCAGGTGGCGCCGGTCTTCCTGGAGGGCCGGTTCGGCGGGACGTCCGCGCTGGGCTACCTGCTGGTCTACCTGCTGGGCTTCCCGCTGATCGCCATCGCCGTCTCCGCCCTGTCGGCGGCGGTGTTCTACGGCATTCCGGCGGTGCGCCGGCTGACCGGGCGGATGCCCTACCCGGTCCTGCTGCTGCAGCCGCTGCACATGGCGTCCGGCGCGGTGTTCTTCCTGCTGTTCGTGCGCCCCTGACCCGAGCCCCGCACTCTGCCCCAGAAACGCGAACGGCCCTCCCTCCCGTCGCCGGGAAGAAGGGCCGGTAGCGCGACTGCCCGCTCGGTCAGGCAGCGCTGCTTTTCGACGTGTCCTTCTCGCGCACCGAGGTATAGGCGACCGAGCAGTGCTGGGAGCAGTACGGCCGCCCCGGCTCGACGGTGGAGCCGCAGAAGCTAAAATTGTCGGTCTTCGGATCGCCGATCGGCCAGGAGCAGGTGTTGCGGTCCCACTGCTCCAGGGTGAGCGGCACGGCGCGGCGGCGCTGGATCGGGCGGTCGTCCGGCTTCGGATTGGCGCTGCGCACGATCGGCGACTGGCGCTTCGGCAGGCCCATGCGGTGCACCTTGCCGACCACCGCGTTGCGCGACACGCCCAGTTTCAGGCCGATCTGGGTGATCGACAGCCCCTCGCCCCACAGGGCCTTCAACTGCTCAAGGCGCTCGTCGGTCCACACGCTCTGCGAATTGTCGCCCATTTATCCCTCCTTGCCGGCCGGTCCAGGGCGAACGGTCGGAGCGACTCGTTTCACCCACATGTAGTGGCTAACTGGCAAGAGGCTACGGGATCTGGGGTAGGGTCACAAGGGCGTTCACCAGATCTCGCGAAGAATGCTGTGGATAACACTAGAACTTGTTGATTCGCCGCGACTCGTTGGGTGCCCTGCCCCGGCGCCGAAACGACTCCGGGAAGGAATCGGAGCCCGGTTTCCATAGCACGATTCGCGAATCGCCCGGAGCGTTAATCCGGGCGATCGGGTTGTAAGTCTCTGGAAGAGTGTGGATTTCCGGTCGACGGGGCCGAGTCGCTCAGCCGCGCGAGACCGCCACCTTCGGCGCCGCCAGGCGGCGGTTGCGCTCCCGGATCAGGTAGTCGACCAGGGCCTGGGGCGCGGACACGCCGGCCGCCGCCTCGGCGTCCGGATTGTAGTTGGTGTTGGTGTTCACATCGTAGACGAACGGCCGCCCCTGGGCGTCGCGGGCGAACTCCACCCCGGCGATGTCGATGCCGGCCTCCACCAGGAAGCGCTCGATGGACGCCTGGAAATCCTTCTCCAGGGCGTTCTCGACCACGGTGAAGACCGGGCCGCCGGTGGCTTCCGCCTCGTCCGGCGCGCAGACATCGGCCGGGCACAGCTCGAAGGTGCCGCCGGTATCGATGCGCACGGCGTAGAACAGCTTGCCGCCGATGAACTCGGCCCGGGTGACGCTGCCGTCCGTCGTGGCGATGTAGTCCTGCAGCAGGGTGATGCCGTCGATCGAGCCCTGCAGGGTGCCGGATGCCGCCCGCTCGACCACCTCACGCGCGTCCTCGAAGAGCTGGATGCCGAGGCCCTTGCCGCCCCGGTTCGGCTTCACGATGACCGGCCCCTCGCCCCACAGCTTGGCGGCCTCGGCCACCTTGGCGTCGCCCAGGGCGGCGACGGTGCGCGGCACCGGCACGCCGGCGCGCTTCAGCTTGGCGAGCTGGGCCGCCTTGTTGACCTCAAGCGAGATGGCGCCCGAGCCGTTGATCACCGGCCGGCCATGGGCCTCCAGCCAGGCGATGACGGCTGCGGCGTATTCGGGGGAGTAGCGGTGGCCGCGGCTATGGGCCGACGCGCTCATGCGGTTGTAGAACAGGCCCGCCGGCGGCTCGGCCGCCAGATCGATGGCGCCATCCGACAGGTCGAGATCGACGAACGCCTCGCCGCGCGCCGCGAAGGCCCGCGCGAAGGGCGGCAGCCATTCCGGGTTCTCGTGAATTACGTGGATCGGATGCTCAGGGATCATGTGGTCGATCATCGCGGGCCCTCCCAAATCCTGTGGCGCCCGTTCGGGCTCGCCAAGAAATGGGACACTGCCGCGCGGCCGCAACCGCCCGGAACCGGAAAGCCGGGAAGCGGTTTAATGCCTCCCGGGCGTCAATTAATTTGCCTTCCGGGTCGAGGGCCGGACGGGCGCCGTCAATCGGGCAGCGGACAGCCCATGAAGGCGCCGATCAGCTTGATCTGCTCGTCCAGCATCGGCTTGCCGAAATAGATCGGATGGCCCTTGGCCTCGGCCTGTTTCAGCAGCTCGGTATGCACCGGGGTCATGATGATCTCGCTGACCGCCGTGCCGGGGCTGAGCTTCGACACGTCGACCGGCAGCGCGTCGCCGTCGTGCAGGCCGAGCGAGGTGGTGTTGATCACCACGTCATAGCCCGCCGGATCCGCATCCGCCGCCACGCCGCTCACCCTGGTGTTCGGGAACGCCGCGTTGACACGCCGGCCCAGGGCTTCGGCCTTGGAGACCGTGCGGTTGGCGATGGCGATCTCCGCCGCCCCGGCCTCGGCCACGGAAAAGGCGATCGACATCCCTGCCCCGCCGGCCCCGAGCTGGAGCACGCGTCTGCCGGTGAAGTCGAAACCGGCCTTCTGCATGCCGGTGACGTAGCCCTTGCCGTCGAAATTGTCGCCCAGCATGCGGCCGTCCTCGGTGAAGCGGATGGCGTTGACCGAGCCGACCCGTTCGCCGCCGGCGGCGAGTTCGTCGCACAGCTCGGCCATCGCCACCTTGTGCGGCACCGTGACGGTGAGGCCGTGGAAGTTGCGGGTGACCTTGAGCGCGGCGACGACGGTGGCCAGGTCTTCCGGCTTCACGTCGAGCGGCACCAGCACCGCGTCGATCCCCGCCGCCTCATAGGCCGCGTTGAACACCTGCGGGGCGCGCACATGGTCGGTGGGGTGGGCAAGAATGCCGTAGACGGCCGTCTTGCCCGTGATGTTGAGGGTCGGCATGTTTCTTCCTACCGGTCGTGAACAATAATCTGGGTAAATCGCTGTAAGGACTCAACGAATTGGTTACTCATAGCAATCCCCTCTAGACTCCTATAGTGACTTTCGGCCGATCCTCCACGAGCCTGTTCAGCAGAAAGCTCGGCAGCACTATCTCTAAGTGCATACCATGCAGCTATCGTTTTATCGAACCACTCTAAAGTACCTTCCGTGCAATGGCCCCTTAATTCTGATATTGTACATTCAATATCTTGGGTAATTTGACTATATCGTTCATTTGCCTCAATATTCATTTGGGACTGATTTTTTCCCCAATCTTTCCAAAGATATATACCAGAAATTACGGTCACAGCCTCCGATAGAGACTCACATTCACGACAGTGCACCATCACTTCATCTAAAGAAACACTAATAGAATTTGGATTTTCATGAACGATAATATGCCTCCAAGAAAATAGTTCTCTCACCGATTTAAATATTGATTTCTTATCGAAATCAGAAATATGTCCATGCTCTTGAACTTGTTTTAACCCTTCATCAAAGGAAAATCCCCACAATGTTTCAAGCTTTTCGATCCCAGCTTCGACAGACGAGATATTTGATCCGTACGCCGCGATATCCCCAAGACTAATTCTATTAGATCCGATATCTACTACAGTTTCATAATTGAACTTTACGTCATGAAAAACTGGAACAGCCCTAAGTCTAATTTCATCATTTAAATCAATTAAATCTCTAATTAGGGATCGAATAACTATTTCAAATGCAGAGATTGATTGAACAACAGCAAATTTCTTACGCGCGGAATCGAGATGTTCGCTATTCACTTCCTCATTCAATACTAAATTTATTTCATAAAATAACGAATTGGCGAGAGGGCAGAAGCGCACTCCTTCGGCTCTCTCCTTTTGTTCAAAAATCCGCTCGAAGCGCGATGCCATCGAACCCTACGGTTTTCTCTTTCTCAGAAGTTCACCATGTCGCCGCCCTTGAGCGCCAGCATCTCGCGGGCCTCTTTCGGGGTGGCGACTTCGAGGCTCAGCTCCTCGATGATCCGGCGGATCTTGGCGACCTGCTCGGCGTTCGACTTGGCGAGCTGGCCCTTGCCGATGAACAGGCTGTCCTCCAGGCCGACGCGGACGTTGCCGCCGTTGATCGCCGCCATGGTGGTGAAGTTCATCTGGTGCCGCCCGGCCGCCAGGACCGACCAGTTGTACTGGTCGCCGAACAGCTTGTCGGCGGTGCGCTTCATGAACATCAGGTTCTCCGGATCGGCGCCGATGCCGCCGAGAATGCCGAAGATCGTCTGCACGAAGAGCGGCGGCTTCACCAGCCCGCGGTCGAGGAAATGGGCCAGATTGTACAGGTGGCCGACATCGTAGCACTCGTACTCGAACTTCACGCCGTGGCCTTCGCCCAGCTCCTTAAGAACATACTCAATGTCCTTGAAGGTGTTCCGGAAAATGAAGTCGCGGCTGTTCTCCAGGAACTTCGGCTCCCACTCGTGCTGGAAGTCCTTCATCTTGTCCAGGATCGGGAACAGGCCGAAATTCATCGAGCCCATGTTGAGCGAGGTCATCTCCGGGCTGGCCGCCACGGCCGCCGCCAGACGCTCCTCCAGGGTCATGCCGTGACCGCCGCCGGTGGTGATGTTCACCACCGCGTCGGAGTTCTGCTTGATGCGCGGCAGGAACTCCATGAACGCCTTGGGGTCCGGGGTCGGGCTGCCGTCGGGATTGCGGGCGTGCAGGTGCAGGATGGAGGCGCCGGCCTCGGCCGCGTCGATGGCCTGCTGGGCGACCTCGTCGGCGGTGATCGGCAGGTGCGGACTCATGGTCGGGGTGTGGATCGACCCGGTCACCGCACACGTGATGATCACCTTGTTCTGCTTCGCCGCCATGGTTTCCTCCGTCTGACCGGCTTCTCGTTATCGGGCGCTACGGTAGCGGTTCGCGCTGGGGTGTCAAAGCCCTGCAAGCGCGGGTGGCGACATGTCCCCAAACAATTTGCGACGGATATCCGAAAGCCCCTCGTTATGGGTCGTACAGGTGGCCACCTGATCCGATATCAGCCCCCCTCACGGAGACATCCAAGATGACCACCCGTATCAAAGCCCTCGCCCTCGCCGCGGCTCTCGGGACGGCGGTGATCGCCCCGACCTTCGCCCATGCCGCCGCCGACGGTCAGAAGGGTCCGGATCTCGCCCGCATGCAGGAACGCATGATGCAGCGGTTCAACGAGATCGACACCGACAAGGACGGCAAGGTCAACGCCGCCGACCTGCGGGCCTACCGGGTCGCCAAGTTCACGGCCGCCGACGCCAACGGCGACGGCAAGCTGAGCGTGGACGAGTTGAAGACCATGGGCTTCGCCAAGAAGCGCGAGGTCAACCTGGAGCGCATGGTCGCCTGGTTCGACACCGACGGCGACGGCATGATCGGCGCCTCCGAGCTCCCCGCCCGCGAGGCCGGCCTGTTCATGATGCTCGACCGCGACGGCGACGGGATCGTCACCGCCGAGGACGTGATGTCGGCGAAGCCGCCCCATCACGGCGCGCCGAAGAAATAAGATACGCTTCCTTGAGACCCTGAACGCAGCACGGGAGGCGGCAGTTTGACGGATCACACCCAGGAGGACCCGGATGCGGCGCTCATGCCGCGGGTCGCCGACGGGGATTCGGCCGCCTTCCGCCTGCTGGTGGACCGCCATGCGGACCGCCTGCTCGGCTTCGCCCAGCGCATGCTGGGCGACCGGGCGACCGCGGAGGACGTGGTGCAGGACACCTATCTCTCTCTCTGGCGCAAGGCCGGCGACTGGACGCCCCAGGCGCGGGTCTCCACCTGGCTCTACCGGGTGGCCCGCAACGCCGCGCTGGACCGGCTGCGCCGCCTCAAACCGACCGTGGACCCGGACGACGTGACCCTGATCGACAGCGGCCCCGCCCCGGATCGCAGGCTCCACGACGAAGCGACCGCCGGCAAGGTGCGCGCCGCCCTCGACGCCCTGCCCGAGCGCCAGCGCGCCGCCATCGTGCTGGTCCATTACGAAGGCCTCTCCGGGGCCGACGCCTCCGCCGCCCTCGACATCTCCGTCGAGGCCCTCGAATCGCTGCTGGCCCGGGGACGCCGGTCCCTGCGCCAGGCGCTGGAAGGCCAGCGCGCCGAACTGTTGGGAGAAACCCGATGACACAGAGCAACGTGACCAAGGCCCGGGTTCTGGCGCTGGTGGAGGCCTATGGCGGCGATCCCGCCCGCTGGCCGGAGCGCGACCGAGAAGCGGCCGTCGCCCTGCTGTCCGGCGACCGGGAGCTGGCGCGGGCCGCCGACGACGCGCGCAGCCTGGACATGATGCTCGACACCCTGCCGGTGCCGCAGCCGAGCCCGGCCCTGCGGGTCGCGCTGAAGGACATCCCGGAGCGCGGCCATCCGCTGCTGGAGCTGGTCGCCGGCTGGTTCGGCCTGTGGCGTCCGGCCGCCGGGCTCGCCGCCGCCGCCGTGCTCGGCGTCGTGCTGGGAGCGACCAACCCGACCCTACCCCTGCCCGGTTTCGAGGCCGCGTCGACCCTGGCGGCGGTCCAGGCGGCGCCGGAGGCCGAGACCGACACTTACTCCCTGGCCGCCGCGTCCGCGGTGGGCTTCGCCAACCAGGACACGTTCTGAGCCATGGCCGATATCCGCAAGACCGATCCGATCCGAGACCCGACATGACACGCACCCGCTGGCTAACCCTCCTCCTCCTCGCCTCCCTCGGGGTGAACCTGTTCATCGGCGGCCTCGCCATCGGCCGGTGGGTCGATCACGGCTGGGACGCCGAGGAGCGCTTCGAGCGCCCGCCGCCGCCCGACGGGCCGGGTCCGCGCTGGCTGCGCCGCATGGTCGGCGAGGAGGGCATGGATACGGTGCGCGAGGTCTGGCAGCGCCACGAGGGGGTCATCGATCCGCTGCGCCGCGACGCCGATGCCGCCCGCACTGCGGTGACCGACGCGCTCTCGGCCGAGCCCTTCGTGCGCGAGGAGTACGAGGAAGCCCTGGGGCGGATGCGCGCCGCGATGGATCGCATGGAGGTCGCGGTCCACGCGGCGATCACCGACGTGGTGACGTCGATGACCGACGAGCAGCGCCACGCCTTCGCCGAGCGCGCCCGCGCCTGGGCCGACAAACACTGCGGCCCACCCCCGCCGCCCAAGGAGTGACAGGAGCTATCGGCACGCGCCGCCCTTCGACACGCGCCCGCTGCTCAGGGCGAGGTCATTCATATCTAGAATATAAGCCGTCATCCCGGCGGGCCCCGGGCCTGATCCGGGGGTCGGCCGGGACCGAGCCCACACGCCGGAACCTGGTCCCGGCCCGTCCCCGGATCAGGTCCGGGTCGTCCGGGATGACGATCAGACTGAATTCGACCTCGCCCTGAGCAGCGGGAGCGTGTCGAAGGGCAGGCGCGTGTAGAAGGGCAGGCTGGGCGCGGCGATGCCGTCATTTCCGGATTGCTCTCATCGTCATCCCGGACGCGCCCGGACGGGAGCCGGTTCCGGCGCGTGAGCTCGGTCCCGGCCGACCCCCGGATCAGGTCCGGGGCTCGCCGGGATGACGGCTTATTTTCTAGATATGAATGACCTCGCCCTGAGCAGCGACCAACGGGAGCGTGTCGAAGGGCCGCCGCTCACAGGGCCGTCGGAACGGGCCCCACCACCTGGTCCCGCAGCGCCTGCCAGCCGGCCTCGTCGGCCGCGGCGATGATGCCGCCGCCAAGCTTGCCCGGCCGGTACGGGGTGCCGTCGACGCAGGCCGAATAGCCGCCGGCCTCGGCGTGGATCAGCAGGCCCGGCGCGTGGTCCCAGGGCATCTTCTTCCAGTACACCGCATAGTGCCACCGGCCGGTCGCGAGCTGGATGTAGTCGTAGCCGGCGCAGCCGCGGCGGTAATGCCGGTCGCCCAGCATCTCGTTGGCGCGGGCGCGGATGCCCGGGCGGACCTCCTCGGGGAAGAAGCGGAAGTTGAAGCTTCCCTCCATCTCCTCGATGCCCGCGGCGGCGGCGACCCGCAGCGGCGCGCGCGTCCCCTCCGCCAGCATCCAGGCCCCCTCGCCCCGGGCCGCGACGGCGGTGCGCTTCTCCACCGGCTGGTGGATGGCCGAGGCGATGGTCTCGCCGCGATGGGCGAGCGCCACCATGACGCAGAACCGGTCCTTGCCCTCGGCGAAGTTGTTGGTGCCGTCGACCGGATCGACGATCCAGACCGGCGCGTCGCCGTCGATCCGGCCCAGCAGCGAGCGGTCCTTCTCCACCGATTCCTCGCCGATCACCACCGAGCCCGGATAGAGATCCGGCAGCAGCTCGACCAGACGGCGCTCGGCCGCCTCGTCGGCGACGGTCACCAGATCGGTCGGACCGGTCTTCTCGCGGATGTCGCCCTCGGCCAGATTGCGCCAGCGCGGCAGGATCTCCGCCTCCGCCACCTCGGTCAGGGTAGCGGCGAGCCGGTCGAGATCGACGGATGTCATCGTCAGAAAGCTCCGTGGAAACGAGAAAGGGCCGGACACACGGCCCGGCCCTTCCCTAACACGAGTGCGGCTGGCTCAGAAGTCCATGCCGCCCATACCACCCATGCCGCCCATTCCGCCCATGCCACCCATGTCGGGCATGCCGCCGCCGGAGGTGTCCGGCTTCTCGGCGACCATGGCCTCGGTGGTGATCAGCAGTCCGGCGATGGATGCGGCGTCCTGCAGCGCGGTGCGCACGACCTTGGTCGGGTCGATGACGCCGGCCTTGATCAGGTCTTCGTAGGTGTCGGTCGCCGCGTTGTAGCCGAAGGTGTTCGACTTCTGCTCGAGCAGCTTGCCGACCACGACGGAGCCGTCGGCACCGGCGTTCTCCGCGATCTGCCGGCACGGGGCCTGCAGGGCGCGGCGCACGATGTCGATGCCCATGCGCTGGTCGTCATTGGCATACTTCAGCTTGTCGAGGGCGCGGGTGCCGTACAGCAGCGCGGTGCCGCCGCCGGCGACGATGCCTTCCTGAACCGCGGCGCGGGTCGCGTGCATCGCGTCGTCGACACGATCCTTGCGCTCCTTCACCTCGATCTCGGTCGCACCGCCGACGCGCAGAACCGCAACGCCGCCGACCAGCTTCGCCAGACGCTCCTGGAGCTTCTCGCGGTCGTAGTCGGACGTGGTCTCCTCGACCTGCGCCTTGATCTGGGTGACGCGGGACTGGATGTCCTTCTTCTTGCCGGCGCCGTCGACGACCGTGGTCTCGTCCTTGGTCAGGGTCACGCTCTTGGCGGTGCCCAGCATCTTGATGTCGACGGTCTCCAGGTTGATCCCGACATCCTCGGACACCACGGTGCCGCCGGTCAGGACGGCGATGTCCTCCAGCATGGCCTTGCGGCGATCGCCGAAGCCCGGCGCCTTCACGGCCGCGACCTTCAGGCCGCCGCGCAGCTTGTTCACCACCAGGGTCGCCAGCGCCTCACCGTCGACATCCTCGGCGATGATCAGCAGCGGGCGGGACGAGCGGGCCACCTGCTCCAGCAGCGGCAACATCGGCTGCAGGCTGGACAGCTTCTTCTCGTGGATGAGGATCAGCGGGTTTTCCAGCTCGCAGACCATCTTGTCGGCATTGGTCACGAAATACGGCGAGAGATAGCCGCGGTCGAACTGCATGCCCTCGACCACGTCGAGTTCGGTGTGCAGGGACTTCGCTTCCTCGACGGTGATCACGCCTTCCTGGCCGACCTTGTCCATCGCCTCGGCCAGCAGCTTGCCCACATCGGCGTCGCCGTTGGCGGAGATCGTGCCGACCTGAGCGACTTCGCTCGACGACTTGATCTTCTTGGAGTTGCTCTCGACGTCCTTGATGACGGCGGCGACGGCGAGGTCGATGCCGCGCTTCAGGTCCATCGGGTTCAGGCCGGCGGCGACGGCGCGCACGCCCTCGCGGACGATGGCCTGGGCCAGCACGGTGGCGGTGGTGGTGCCGTCACCGGCGAGGTCGGAGGTCTTCGAGGCCACTTCGCGCACCATCTGCGCGCCCATGTTCTCGAACTTGTCCTTCAGCTCGATATCCTTGGCGACGGTCACGCCATCCTTGGTGATGCGCGGGGCGCCGAACGACTTGTCCAGCACCACGTTGCGGCCTTTCGGGCCGAGGGTCACCTTGACGGCGTTCGCCAGCGTATCGACGCCCTTGAGCAGGCGGTCGCGGGCATCGACGTTAAACTTGACGTCTTTGGCAGCCATTATGTTTCTCCTTAGATCGTTGCCGGATGGCGGCAGGGTCGGTCGTGGCGGTCAGCGGCCGATCAGCCGACGACACCCATGATGTCCGACTCCTTCATGATCAGCAGGTCCTTGCCGTCGATCTTGACCTCGGTGCCGGACCACTTGCCGTACAGCACGGTGTCGCCCTTCTTCACGTCCAGGGCGACGACCTTGCCGGACTCGTCCCGGGCGCCGGCGCCGACGGCGACGATCTTGCCCTGCATCGGCTTTTCCTTCGCCGTGTCGGGGATGATGATCCCACCGGCAGTCTTGGTGTCGCTCACCAGCGGCTCGACGACAACGCGGTCATGCAGCGGACGGAATTTCATGGGGCTTCCTCCATGGCTCGGCCAAAGAAAACGGCGGGCATTAGCACTCGCCGTGAATGAGTGCCAGGGGTATGGAGGTTTACCCTGTTTCTGTCAACCGGCTGGCCTCAGTTCAGGCGCTGAAACCGCTCTCCGAAGCGCTTTTCGGCCCGTGCGAGGGTGCTCGGGTCCAATCCGACGGTGATCGTCGAGCCGGTGTCGTCGTCGATCCGGTCGATGATGTCGCCATGGCTGTGCAGCCAGGCGGTGATCTCGCCGTCGGCGTAATCGACGTGCAGGGTCACCACCCGGTGGTTGGCCGACAGGAAGCCGTCGATCGCCTTGACCAGATCGGCGATCCCCTCGCCGGTGACCGCCGACACGCAGACCGTGTCGTTGAGCCGGGCGACCTCGTTGCGCAGGGTGATGCGGCGTTCCTCGGGCAGCCGGTCGATCTTGTTCAGCACGTCCAGCATGCGTCCCGGCCGGGTGGTCTCGTCGACCCCCAGATCCTCCAGCACCGCCAGCACGTCGTGCTTCTGGGCCTCGGTGTCCGGGTGCGAGATGTCGCGCACATGCAGCACCAGGTCCGCCTCGGTCACCTCCTCCAGGGTCGCGCGGAAGGCGGCGACCAGATGGGTCGGCAGGTCGGAGATGAAGCCGACCGTGTCGGACACGATCACCGTGCGCCCGCCCGGCAGGTCGATTCGCCGCATGGTCGGGTCGAGGGTGGCGAACAGCAGGTCCTGGGCCATCACCGAGGCGCCGGACAGCTTGTTGAACAGCGTCGACTTGCCGGCGTTGGTGTAGCCGACCAGGGCGACGATCGGGAACGGCACCCGGCGCCGCGCCTCGCGGTGCAGCTCGCGGGTCCGCTTCACCTCCTCCAGCTCGCGCTTGATGCGGGTGATGCGGTCGCCGATCAGACGGCGGTCGAGTTCGAGCTGGCGCTCGCCGGGGCCGCCGAGGAAGCCGGCACCGCCGCGCTGGCGCTCAAGGTGGGTCCAGGACCGCACCAGGCGGGAGCGCTGGAAGGTGAGCGAGGCGAGTTCGACCTGCAGCCGGCCTTCATGGGTGCGCGCCCGGGCGCCGAAGATCTCGAGGATGAGCTGGGTCCGGTCGATGACCTTGACGTTCAGCCCCTTCTCCAGGTTGCGCTGCTGCACCGGGGTGAGCGCGTGGTCGATGACCACGACCTCCACCTCCATCGCCTCGGCCAGCGCCTGGAAGCGCTCGATCTGGCCGCCGCCGAACAACGTGCTCGGGCGCGGCCGGTTGACGGTCAGCACCTCGCTGTGGACGGTCTCCAGGTCGATCGCGGCGGTCAGGCCGACGGCTTCCTCCAGACGTGCCTCCGGGTCGCGGACACCGGGGGTGTCCTCGTCCTTGGACGGCAGACGCGGATGCAGCACGATGGCGCGGATCTTACCCAAGCGGGGCTCCTTTTACGGGGACCCGACACGGTGCGTCCGCCCGGCGACGTGCCTGGGCCAAGACCGGCGATATGCCGGAGCGCATGGGAGTCCCCTCCAGCGCTCCAACATGTGGATGGCCGGGCCCCGGATCAAGTCCGAGCTGTCGGCGGAGGCAGTCTACCCCGAGACGGGGCATGCGGATCAGCTATCGCTGTCCTCGCCCGGCTCGAACAGGCTGACCGGGTGCTGCGGCATGATCGTCGACACCGCGTGCTTGTAGACCAGCTGGGAATGGGCGTCGCGGCGCAGCAGCAGGCAGAAATTGTCGAACCACGTGACAATGCCCTGGAGCTTCACGCCGTTCACGAGGAACACGGTGACGGGCGTCTTGTCCTTACGGATCTTGTTGAGAAAGACATCTTGGACGCTCTGGCTCTTTTCTGCGGCCATGGTTTTTTCCTTCGCTCCTCAATCGGCTCGCGCGCGCGGGTGGTGACACCACCTCTTTCGCAGATGCGAGATCAGATTGAAAGATATACCGCGAAATCGTTGCGACTCAACCGCGTAGCTCGCCAAGAAGCGCATAACAGTCAAAAAGCTGCACCGCGGGCGCACAATCGCTCAGATCCTCGGGGTGCGGATCCTCGGGATGCAGCAGAACCGGGACGCATCCGGCCGCATGAGCGGCCCGCAGATCGACCGCGCTGTCGCCGACGAACCACACGCTCGGCCCCGCCGTCACGCCGGTGCCGTCCAGCGCCATGTGGATCGGATCGGCCGCCGGCTTGTCCTTGGCCGCGTCGTGCGAGCCGAGGATCCGGTGAAAATACCTGTCCCAGCCGAGATGGGCCGTCTCCAGCCGCAGATAGGTGCCGGACTTGTTGCTGACCACGCCCATGGGGATGCCCTCGGCCGCCAGGGCGTCGAGCAGCTCGACAGCTCCCGGCAGAGGCCGCAGGGTCTCCAGGTGAATCGACGCGAAGCTCTCGTAGAACCGCTTGGAGGCGTCCTCCCAGCGCTCGCCGAACAGCTTGGGGAAGCTGTCGCGCATGGAGAGCTTGGCGTTCGCCCGAACCTGCGCCTCGTCCCAGGGGTCAAGGCCGTACTCGCTGAAGGTGGTGGACAGGGCGCGGGTGATGCCGCCCCAATTGTCCACCAGCGTGGAGTCCCAGTCGAACAGCACCGCGTCGGGACGCGGCAGTCGACTCACGCGGTGGCCCCTTCCCCGGCCGCGTACTCCATGTAGCTGTCGCGCAGGCCGCGCGACAGGGTGCCGGCCTTGCCGTTGCCGATCACCACATCGTCGATCTGGGTGACCGGGGTGACGAAGGCGGTGGCCGAGGACGCGAAGGCCTCGCGCGCCTTCTTGGCTTCCTCGACGGAGAACGCCCGCTCCACGTATTTCAGGCCCTGGCGCTCGGCCAGCTTGAGGATCGACAGCCGGGTGATGCCGTTCAGGATGTCGTGGGTCGCCGGCCGGGTCACCAGCTCGCCGTCCTGGGTGACGATCCAGGCGTTGCTCGACGTGCCCTCGGTGACGTTGCCGTCCTCGTCCACCTGCCAGGCCTCGAAGGCGCCGTTCTCGCGAGCCTGCTGCTTGCCCAGAATGTTAGGAAGAAGCGCTACCGACTTGATATCGCAGCGTTCCCAACGAATGTCCCTGATCGTGATGACCTTGACGCCGTTCTCGACCGTCTCCTGGCTCGGCATGGCGATCCGCTTGGCGGTCAGCACGATGCTCGGCTTGGCGTTCTTCGGGAACGGGTGGTCGCGCTTGGCCACGCCGCGGGTCACCTGCATGTAGACCAGCCCGTTGCGGATCCGGTTCAGGCGCACCAGCTCGCGCATGACCGAGCGCAGGGCGCCCCGGCTCATGGGATGGGCGATGCGCAGCTCGTCCAGCGAGCGGTCCAGGCGATCGAGATGCGGCATCTCGTCCACCATCACGCCGTTCTGCACGAGAACCACCTCGTAGACGCCGTCGGCGAACTGGTAGCCCCGGTCCTCGACATGGACCTCGGCATGGGAATGGGGAAGGAAACGGCCGTTCACATAGGCGATCCGGGACATGGGACCTCCGGCTGGGCGAGATGGGAGACAGGAAGGAAGTAAGGGATATCTAGAAGAAATCGAGACGGACGGCGAACAGTTTCTCGACTTTCTTCACCGCTTCATAGGTGGCAAAGACGACCACCCGGTCGCGGGCCTGCACCACCGTGTCGGCGCGCGGCACGATGACCTCCTCGCCGCGCACGATGGCGCCGACGATCACGCCGTTCGGCAGCTTGGCGTCCTTCAGCGGATGGCCGACCAGAACCGAGGTCTCCAGCGCCTCGGCCTCGATCACCTCGCCGAAATCCTCGCGCAGGGAATAGACGCTGCGGATCCGGCCGCGGCGGACGTGCTGCAAGATCGTGGAGACGGTGATGGCCCGCGGGTTCACCACGGCGTCGATGCCGAGCTGGGTGATCAGCGGCGCGTAGGTGGAGGCGTTGATCAGGGCGACGGTCCGCTTGCAGCCCGAGCGCTTGGCCAGCAGCGAGCTCAGGATGTTGACCTCGTCGTCGTTGGAGACGGCGACGAAGGTCTCGGTCTGGGAGATGTTGGCCTCTTCCAGGATCTCCGGGTCGAGCACGTCGCCGTTCAGCACCATGGTGCGCTGGAGCGACTGGGCCACCGAGCGGGCGCGGGCGCGGTTGAACTCGATCACCTTGGCGTTCACGCCGTGATGCTCGCGCTCGATCTCCTCGGCCAGGGTCAGGCCGATATTGCCGCCGCCGGCGATGATGACGCTGCGCGCCTCCGGCTCCTCGTGGCCGAAGCTGGCGAGCGCCCGGGAAAGGTGACGGCTGTCGCAGACGAAATAGACCTCGTCCCCCGGCAGCATCTGGTCCTCGGCCTTCGGCACGATCGCCTTGCCCTCGCGCAGGATGCCGACGATGACCACGGCGAGATCGGTGAACAGCGAGGTGAGCTGGCGCAGGGGTGTGTGGATGATCGGCGTGGTCTCGTCGCAGCGCACGCCGACCACCCGGACCTTGCCGTCGGCCATGGGGACCACGTCGAGCGCACCCGGCACCTGCAGGCGGCGGCCGATGGCGCGGGCCACCTCGCGCTCCGGCGAGATGATCACGTCGATCGGCATGTGCTCGCGCGAGAACAGATCGGCCCAGATCGGCAGCAGATAGTCCTGGTTGCGCACGCGGGCGATCTTGGTCGGCACGTTGAAGATCGAATGGCCGACCTGGCAGGCGACCATGTTGACCTCGTCGCTGTAGGTCACCGCGATCAGCATGTCGGCATCGCGCAGTCCGGCCTGCTCCAGCACGCTGGGATAGGAGGCGAAGCCGGCGATGGCGCGCACGTCGAGGGTGTCGCTGAGCTTCTGGATCAGCTCCGGCGACTGGTCGATCACGGTGACGTCGTTGTTCTCGCCGGCAAGGTGACGGGCGATGCTGGTGCCGACCTGACCGGCCCCGCAGATGACGACTTTCATCGAGCGATGACTTTCATGAGGAGGTCAGCCGGACTGACGGACGGGCTTTTCCGCCTGCTGCAGACCGAGTGACTTGAGCTTGCGGTGCAGAGCCGACCGCTCCATCCCGACGAAGGAGGCCGTGCGCGAGATGTTGCCGCCGAAGCGGTTCACCTGGGCCAGCAGATACTCGCGCTCAAAGGTCTCGCGGGCATCGCGCAGGCTGAGGCCCATGATCTCACTGCCCTTCTCCCAGCGCAGCGCCGCCGGCGTGGCGGAGCCAATCTCCGGCGGAAGCTGGTCGGCGCGGATCGGCTCGCGGGCGCCGCCGCCGGCCATGATCAGCATCCAGTCGACCACGTTGCGGAGCTGGCGCACGTTGCCCGGCCATTCGTAGGCCTGCAATGCCGCGACCGCGTCCTCGCCCAGCGGGCGGGCGGCCATGCCGCTGGCCTCGGCCGAGAGGACGACGAAATGCCGGGCGAGCATCGGCACGTCCTCGCGCCGCTCGCGCAGGGGCGGCACGCGGATCGGCACCACGTTCAGCCGGTAGAACAGGTCCTCGCGGAACCGGCCGGCGCTCATCTCCTGCTGAAGGTCGCGGTTGGTCGCGGCGATCACCCGCACGTCGACCTCGACCTCGGTGTCGCCGCCGACCCGGCGGAACGACTGTTCCTGGAGCACCCGCAGGATCTTGCCCTGGGTCTCCAACGGCATGTCGGCCACCTCGTCCAGCAGCAGCGTGCCCTTATGGGCCAGTTCCAGGGTGCCGATGGTGCGCGGCTCCGCCCCGCCCGGCTCGGTGCCGAACAGTTCCGTCTCCAGGCGGTCGGGGGTCAGCGTGGCGCAGTTCAGCACCACGAAGGGGCCGGTGGCGCGGCGCGAGCGCTCGTGGATGCGGCGGGCGACGATCTCCTTGCCGACACCGGCCGGGCCGGTGATCAGCACCCGGCTGCCGGTCGGGGCCACCTTCTCGATGGAGGCACGCACGGTGTTGATGCCGTTGGAGATGCCGACCAGGTCGCTGGCGGTGCCGCTGCGTTTCTTCAGGTCGTCGTTCTCGCGCCGCAGCCGGGCGGCCTCGATCGCGCGCTGCACCATGAACAGCAGCCGGTCCGCCTTGAACGGCTTCTCGATGAAGTCGTAGGCGCCCTTCTTGATGGCGGTGACCGCGGTCTCGATGGTGCCGTGGCCGCTGATCATGATCACCGGCAGGCCGGGATGGTCGCGCTGGATGGCGCTGAGAATGCCGAGCCCGTCGAGCTCGCTGTTCTGCAGCCAGATGTCGAGGATCACCAGGGAGGGCATGCGCCGGCGGATGACGTCGAGCGCTTCCGTCGAATTCGCCGCCTGGCGGGACTCGTAACCCTCGTCCTCGAGGATATCGCCGATCAGCATCCGGATATCGGCTTCGTCGTCGACGATCAGGATATCATTGGCCATGGTATGCCAGAGCCGGGTTTGTTTCGTTCAGGACCGTGGGCGGCGCCGAGAATACCAGACTAACCGCTGCGCCGCCTTCGGGTCGGTCGCGGAGTTCTATCGATCCGCCGTGATCTTCCATGATTTTCTTCACGATGGCCAGTCCAAGGCCCGTTCCCTTCTCGCGCGTGGTGACATAAGGCTCGGTCAGCCTGTCTCGCTCAGTGTCCGGCAAACCGCGGCCATTATCTGCGACAGTTGTCACAATCGCATCACCTCGTGGCTCGATTGTGACGAGGATGCTGCCCGGTGCCGCACCCTCGCCTTCCGCCTGCTGGCGCCCCTCGATGGCGTCCACCGCGTTCTGCAGAAGATTGGTCAGAGCCTGGCGGATCTGGCGCGAATCGCAGCGCAGGATCACCGGCCGGTCGCCGGTCTCGACGGTGACCTTCACCCCGGCCCGCGCCCCGCGCTGCAGGTCGGTCGCGGCGGTCACGATGTCGCGCAGGTCCTCGTCGCGCATCACCGGCGTCGGCATGCGGGCGAAGGAAGAGAACTCGTCCACCATACGGCCGATATCGCCGACCTGGCGCACGATGGTGTCGATCATCCGCGCGAAGGTCTCCGGATCGGACTCGATCTCCTTCAGGTATTTGCGGCGCAGGCGCTCGGCGGAGAGCTGAATCGGCGTGAGCGGGTTCTTGATCTCGTGGGCGATGCGCCGGGCGACATCGGCCCAGGCGGCCTTGCGCTGGGCCGACAGCAGCTCGGTCACATCGTCGAAGGTCAGCACGTAGCCGGAGATCACCCCGTCGGAGATCTCCGCGGTGACGCGGGCGTGGAAGATCCGGTGGTCGCCGTTCTCCAGGGTCATGGCGACCTGGTCGGTGGCCTCGCGCCACGGGCGCTGGGCCACCTCGGCGATCAGCGGATCGAATTCCGGCAGGGTCTCCGCGAAGGTGCTGCCGAGCCGCGTCTCCAGGTCGATGCCGAGCAGCCGGCTCGCCGCCCGGTTCGGCAGGTTGATCCGGCCGTCGTCGTCCAGGCCGACCACGCCGGAGGACACCCCGCCGAGCACCGCCTCGGTGAAGCGCCGGCGCTCGTCGAGCTGGGTGTTGGCGTCGACCAGTTCTTCATGTTGCGACTCAAGTTGAGCCGTCATCCTGTTGAACGCGCGCGTCAAACTGGCGATCTCGTCCAACCCGACACCGAGGGGCACCCGCACCGACAGGTCGCCGTGGCGCACCCGTTCCGCGCCGTCGATGAGCGAACTGACGGGGCGCACCAGCCGGTCGGCCAGCAACAGGCCGACCCAGATGGCGGCCAGCAGGATCAGCAGCGCCACCAGGGCGAAGACGATGGCGAAAGTGAGCTGGAAGTCCTGCCGCCTGCCCTCCAGCGCCTCGTATTGCGACACGGCGAGCTGGGTATCCTCGACCCGGGCGAGCAGGGCCGGATCGACGAAGCGGCCGACGAACAGGAAGGTGTCGACGATCTGGTTCAGGGCGACCAGCGCGCGCATCCGGTCGTCGTCCTCGGAGGTGATGATGACGACCTCGCCGCGCCGAGCGCGCTCCAGGTCGCTCTCCGGCACCGGCTCGAAATCGAAGGCGAAGGACAGGCCGGTTCGGGCATAGACCCGGCCGGCGCCGTCGAACACCACCGCCTCGGTCAGGTTGCGGACCGCCGCCTGGGCGGTGATGACCTGCTCGAACCGCCGGCTGTCGGACAGCAGGAACGGCGCTTCCCGGTTCAGGTCGTTGGCCATGGCCAGCACGTCGCCGCGGATGGTCTGGCGGTGCTCCTCCAGATAGGCCTCGGCCACCGCCGCCGACTGGGTGACGGCGGTCGATACCCGCTCGCTGAACCAGCCGCGCACCCCGAGATCGAAGAACACGGCGGAGAAGACCGAGACGATCAGCGTCGGCGTGACCGCGATCAGCGCGAACAGCAGCGCCAGCCGCAGATGCAGGCGCGCGCCGGCCAGCCCGCGCCGCCGCTCGACCCAGATGCGGATGAGCTGGCGCACCACGAGGGCGCCCAGGCCGAGCAGGAAGGCGATGTTCAGGTAGACGCAGAGCAGGACCAGGTCCGGCGCCGGCCCTTCCGGACCCGAGCGGGTGATGACGATGGCCGTGGCCGCACCGGACAGGATCGCCAGCACGCTGAAGGCGACCGCCAGCTTGCGTTCCAGGGCCACGCGGCGGGCCCATCGACGCAGCGCGTGCCACAGGGTCAGGCGCGGCGGTTCCGGCTGCCCCTCGGTGAAGGGGGCCTCGGTAAACGGGGATGTGCTGCTCATTATGCCGTCGCGGTGGTCCCACCGATCGTCGCGGGCCGGCACCGGCCGGCAGCGATCAAGGCTCGGATCGTACGCTCCGGATTACCGGAATGTCCAACTCCCGGATCTTTTTCCGCAGGGTATTGCGGTTCAGCCCGAGCAGCTCGGCAGCGCGAATCTGATTGCCGCGGGTCGCCCTCAGGCTCAGCGAGATCAGCGGCCGCTCCACCTCGCGCAGCACCCGCTCGTGCAGACCGGAGGCCGGCAGCTCGTCCTTATGGGCGTTGAAATAGGCCGACAGGTGCCGCTCGACCGCACCGGACAGGTTCTCGTCATCGACCGCCGGCACCGTCCCGTCGCCGTCGACCATCGGCGGCTCGGCCAGTTCGGCATCGATCGCCTCGGCGCCGATGGTCTCCTCCACGTAGAGGGCGGCGAGGCGCCGGCAGAGGTTTTCCAGCTCGCGCACGTTGCCCGGCCAGGAATAGGCCTGCAGCCGGGTGATCGCGCCGGCATCCAGATGCTTGCTCGGCAGTCCCTCCGCCGGCATCTGCGCCAGGAAATGGCGGGCCAGATCGGGCACGTCCTCGCGCCGCTCGCGCAGGGCCGGCAGGCGGATCGGCACCACGTTCAGGCGGTAGAACAGATCCTCGCGGAACAGACCCTGGCGGATGAGCTGGCGCAGGTCGCGGTGGGTGGCGGCGACGATCCGGACATTGGCCTGGATCGGCGTGCGCCCGCCGACGGTGGTGTATTCGCCCTCCTGCAGGACCCGCAGCAGCCGGGTCTGCGCCTCCAGCGGCATGTCGCCGATCTCGTCCAGGAACAGGGTGCCGCCCTGGGCCTGCTCGAACCGGCCGGTGGCGCGCACGGTGGCGCCGGTGAAGGCGCCCTTCTCGTGGCCGAACAGCTCCGACTCGATGAGCTCGCGCGGGATGGCGGCCATGTTGATGGCCACGAACGGACCTCCCGCGCGCTTGCCGTAATCGTGCAGGGCGCGGGCGACCAGCTCCTTGCCGGTGCCGCTCTCGCCGGTGATCATCACCGTCAGGTCGGTGCCCATCAGCCGGGCCAGGACCCGGTAGATCTCCTGCATGGCGGGCGAGCGGCCGATCAGCGGCAGGGTGTCCTCGCTGCGGCCGGCGACCTCGCGGACCTCGCCTTCCTGCTCCTTCACGCCGGGGGCCGGGGCGGCCAGCGCCTTGCCGACGGTGGCGACCAGCTCGTTGAGGTCGAAGGGCTTGGGCAGATACTCGAAGGCGCCGCGCTCGCTCGCCTTGACCGCCGTGAGCAGGGTGTTCTGGGCGCTCATGACGATGACCCGCAGATCCGGCCGGATCTTGCGGATGCGCGGCAGCAGGTCCAGGCCGTTATCGTCCGGCATGACCACGTCGGTGATCACCAGATCGCCTTCCCCGTCCTCGATCCAGCGCCACAGCCCGGCGGCGGTGCCGGTGCTGCGCACCGAATGCCCCAGCCGTGTCAGGGCATGACCGAGCACCGTACGGATCGCCCGGTCGTCGTCGGCGATCAGGATGGAAGCCGCCCGTTGGCTCATATGTTGGTGCTCCCACCGGTTTCGGTTCCCGGAACGCCCTGCTGATCGCGCCGGCGGCGCACGCGGCGCGGCTTGGGCGCATCGACGATCGGCAGGGTGAGGCGCAGGATCGTGCGGCGCGGCACCGAATCCACCTCGATCACGCCCCCATGGTCGGCCACCGCCTTGGCGACGAAGGCGAGGCCCAGGCCGGATCCGTTGGTCTTGGTCGTCACGAAGGGCTCGAACAGGTTGGCCTGAAGCTCCTCGGGAATGCCGGGGCCGTTGTCCTGCACGGTGACCTGCAGCGGCAGATGCACCCGCTCGCGCGAGCCGGCGACGGCCACCCGCATGCCGTGGCGGTAGCTGGTGGTCAGGGTGATCTCGCCCCCCTCCTCCGGCACCGCCTCGCTGGCGTTCTTGATCAGGTTGAGAAAGACCTGAACCAGCAGGTCGTGATTGCCGAGCACCGCCGGCAGCGACGGGTCATAGCGCTCGATGAAGGTCGCCTTGCGGCCGAAGCCGTTCTGGGCGACCCGGCGGCAGCGCTCCAGCACCTCGTGGATGTTGACGGCGGTGCGCTCGATCGGGCGTTCGTCGCTGAACACCTCCATGCGGTCGACCAGGGCGCAGATCCGGTCCGTCTCGTCGCAGATCAGCCGGGTGAGGATCTGCTCGTCCCCGTGCACCGACTGTTCGAGAAGCTGGGCCGCCCCGCGGATGCCGGACAGCGGGTTCTTCACCTCATGGGCGAGCATGGACGCCATGGCGCTGACCGACCGGGCGGCGCCGCGGTAGGAGAGCTGGCGGTGCATCTTCGACGCGATGGTGCGTTCCTGGAGGTTCACCGCGACCGCACCCGCTACTTCGGGGATCGGCGCGATCTGCACGTTCACCACGATCTGACCGATGCGCGGGGACTCGATCTCCAGGTCGTAGTCGCTCAGCCCCGACTGGGACGTGCGGGACTGGGCGATCATGCCGAGCAGCGGGCTGTCCTGGGGCACCCAGTCGGTCAGGCTGCGCCCGGCGGCGGCGGCCACGCTGGAGGCCAGAAGGTTCTCGGCGGCGATGTTCAGGGACAGCACGCAATTGTCGCCGTCGAGGACGATCACCGCCCAGGGCAGAGCGTTCAGTACCGTGTTGCCGTCCATGTAGGACGGGACACGATCCGGTCCCACCGTCGCCACTGCCGTCATGCAGCGATCCTCCCGCCGTTGTCGTCGTTTCCGGTAGCGCCGGCGTCGAGCTCGGCGAAGTAGCGGTCGATCTCCGCGAAGACGACCGCCGGGTCCGTGGTGTTGTTGACCCGCTGGCGGAACCCGGCGGAGCCCGCCAGGCCGTCTGTGTACCAGCCGATATGCTTGCGCGCGTTGCGGATGCCCGACTGCACGCCGTAATGGCTCAGCATCGCGTCCAGATGTTCGGCGAGGATCGCGCGGCGCTCCTGCACGTCCGGATCGGCGCGCGGCGTCTCGCCCGCCAAGGCGGCGGCCACCTGCGCCGGGAACCAGGGCCGGCCGTAGCAGCCGCGCCCGATCATCACGCCGTCGGCGCCGGATTCCTCCAGGCAGGCCCTGGCCGTCTCGATGGAGGTCACGTCGCCGTTGGCCACCACCGGAAGCGAAACGGTTTCGACGACCGCGCGGATGCCGGACCAGTCGGCGGTGCCGGTATACATTTGGCAGCGGGTGCGGCCGTGCACCGTGATCAGCCGGATGCCGGCGGCCTCGGCGATGCGGGCCAGTTCCGGGGCGTTGCGGTTCTCCGCATCCCAGCCCAGGCGCATCTTCAGGGTCACCGGCAGGTCGACGGCGGCGACCACCGCTTCCATGATCCGGCCGGCCAGCAGCTCGTCGCGCATCAGCGCCGAGCCGGCGTATTTGTTGACGACCTTCTTGGCCGGGCAGCCCATGTTGATGTCGATCGCATCGGCGCCGCGGTCGGCCATCATGCGGGCCGCCTCGGCCATGATTTCGGGCTCCCAGCCGGCGATCTGCACCACGGCGGGCGTGTCCTCGGAATCGATCTCCGCCTTGCGGGTCTCCTCCAGGACGTCGCGCAGCACCGCGTGGCTGGCGATCATCTCCGTCACCACCAGCGGCGCACCCAGGCGGCGCGCCAGCCGGCGGAAGGGACGGTCGGTCACCCCGGACATCGGAGCGACCATTACCGGTGCCGACAGGGTATGTGAGCCGATCCGAAGGCACATTTAATAGGCATCCACCGATTGTGACCAATGTTTGGGCAAGATAGCCGGGAATCTATGTATCGCAAAGGGCCTATGCACCCGGGCCCGGTTCGGGCCGCCGCGCAGGGCGGAAACGCGCTAGGTCCCGAGCAGCGCGTGAACCGCTTTCACCCCGGGATAGGCCAGGGTGAGAAGCAGGTAGACCGCGAGAACGCCCCGCACCGCCCGCCGTCCCCGCAGACCGAGTCGGGCATGGGCGAAGAGCACTCCCCCTACCACGGCGAACGCGCCGAGCGACAGGATGGATTTGTGATCGCTGCTCAGCCAGCCGTGGCCGGCGGTCACGTTGAGGGCCATTCCCGACAGGATTCCGATGCCCAGGACGATCTCCGCCGTGGTCAGCAGCCGGAACAGCAGCGTCTCGGCATCGGCCACCGCCGGCAGGCCGGCGCTCAGCCCGCCGGACCGTTTCGCCTTCAGCGCCCGCTCCTTCAGGAACACGCCGAGACCGGCCACCGCCGCCAGGGTCGCCAGGGCGTACGTCGCCAGCGACACCACGATATGCAGCACCACCCAGCCCTCGGGCATGCCGCTGACGCCGCCCGCCGCCGGCCGGTCCAGCAGGCTCGCCAGCACGACCATGATCAGCAGATACGGGCCGAGCAGCCCGGCAAGCCGGGCCATGGTGGGCGACAGGGCCGAGATCGCGGCGAACAGGCCCATCGTCGCCGCCGCCGAGACCCAGAGCGCGGCGCCCAGGCCGCCGTCCCAATGGTCGCCGAACCGCACCAGGGTCCAGCCGACCACGCCAAGGGCGGCGACCGCCACGGCGATCCAGAACCGCCGGTCGCGGGCGGGAAGCGGTCGCGAGGCGAGCAGCGCCATCGGCAGGATGGAGACCACCGCCGACAGATTGACCAGCATTGAGTTGCCCAGCAGAGACATGGGCCGTTGCCTACACTAAGATCCGCCCCCACTCCAGCGGCCACCATAGACCCGATTTTTTGCAATGACTTCTCGGAACTTCCCGCGATGACAACCACCGCGCTGATCGTCGCCGCCGGCAGGGGCGAGCGCGCAGGCGGCGGCCTGCCGAAACAGTACCGGCCGCTCGGCGGCGTCCCCGTGCTGCGCCGGGCCGTGCTGGCCTTCCTGCGGCATCCCCGCATCGACACGGTGCGGGTGATGATCGCCGAGGAGCATCGCGCCCTGTACGACGCCGCGGTGGCCGGACTCGACCTGGGCGCGCCGGTGATCGGCGGGGCCGAGCGCCAGGGCTCGGTGCTGAACGGGCTGGAGAGCCTGAGCGGTGACGCGCCGGAGGTCGTGCTGATTCACGATGCCGCCCGGCCGCTGCTGCCGGCAGCGGTGATCGACCGGGTCCTGGACGCGCTGGAGACGTCGCCCGCCGCCCTGCCCGTGCTGGCGGTGGCCGACACGCTGAAGCGCGGCGCGGACGGGCTGGCGGCCGGCACGGTCAGCCGCGACGGGCTGTGGCGGGCGCAGACACCCCAGGGCATGGCCTTCGACGCGGTCCTCGACGCCCATCGCCGGGCGGCGGCCGATGGCGTGACCGTCACCGACGATGCCGCGCTGATGGAATGGGCCGGACACGCGGTGGCGCTGGTGCCGGGATCGGAGGATGCGATGAAGATCACCACGGCGCAGGATTTCGCGCTCGCCGACCGGCTGTTGGCCGGGACCCTGGAAACCCGGGTCGGCACCGGCTTCGACGTGCACCGGCTGGGCGCCAAGACGCCCGGCGGGGTGGACGGCGTGGCGCTGGGCGGCATCGTCATCCCGCACGACCAGGCGTTGCTCGGCCATTCCGACGCCGATGTGGGTCTGCACGCGATCACCGACGCCCTGCTCGGCGCGCTGGGCGACGGCGATATCGGCGCCCATTTCCCGCCCAGCGACCCGCAATGGAAGGGTGCCGCCTCGGACCGCTTTCTGGCCGATGCCTGCCGCCGGGTGCGTGACGCCGGCGGGCAGATCCGCCACCTGGACCTGACCGTGATATGCGAACGGCCCAAGGTCGGCCCGCACCGTGAGGCCATGCGCGCCCGCATCGCCGAGATCTGCGGCGTGCCGGTGGCCCGTGTCTCGGTGAAGGCGACCACGACCGAGCGGCTCGGCTTCCCCGGCCGCGGCGAAGGCATCGCCGCCCAGGCGGCCGCGACCATTGCCCTGCCGGCCCCGGAAGAGCTGTGTGTTGACGGACAGTAGGTTCTAGAGAAACCCGTTACAAACCGTTATCCGGCGTGACAACTCGTGACAGGCGCAGGGTTCTGCGGAAAACGGGGCGGGTGTCACCCCCGGGCGGCCGCGGCGGGTTCGGGAGTAAATTCGGCGATTTCGCGCCTGATCGCGCCGGACAGGCGATATTTAAGCGGTCGGCGCATAAACGTTCAAGCGGCGTTTAAACGCCCAGAAACTGCGAGTTACAGGGCGCCGATCCCGCCGGGGGCACCCTGAAATCAGAACCTCAAGGTGGGACGTTTGGCGATTTCACCACCGTAGACGTCCCACCTTACGTTAAGCCATTGAAGCATAGCTGTGATCACCGAGGAGAGGCGGCGGATTCGCGGAATCAAGGTGGGACGCAATCTTGCCGCCCAAAGTCAGCGAAGTCGCGCCCGCGTTTCAGGGCTCAGAGGCCACCTCCGATGCCGCGGGTTTGCCTGCAGCGCCCACCTCGTCCCTAACTGCGGAGGACAGGAGCGTAAGGTCCTCGACCGTCATTTCGTGGCGGAAGGCGAGCGTGCGCAGCTGCTCCTTGAAGAGCGGCGAGGGCGTCCAACCGACCGCCGCCAGCGCCTCATCGACAGCCGCGTAAGCAGCGCGAATGCGGACACCGACGTCCTTGACCCGCTGCTCCATGCGACGGTCGGCCCCCCTATCGTCGAAGGCCGTGCGCAGATAAAGATCGGCCTCGGCGCGCCGAGCGCCCGAAGCGCCGCCGCCGCGAGCGAGCGACTGTAGCTCCACATAGATCGGCCAGAGCGCATCATCGTGGCCGAGCGCGTCAGCCGAGACCGGCAGATCCACATGCTCCATCAAGGTTTCGCGGATCTCCAGAAGCCGTCGATCGATCTCGTCCTCGGGCAGCATCTGCGGATTGGAAGAGCGCATCTCCCCACGGCCCGTCGCCAGCCATTCGATGGAAACACCGGCGGCGTCGGCTATGGCGGCAGCCTTATCGATGCTCGGGGCGCTCCCTTTCAGATACTTCCGCAGGCTGCCATCGCCAACGCCGCTGCGCTTTGCGAAGGCGTGGACGGGCTCCAGTCCGATAGCGGTTTTCAGCCGTTCGGCGAACTCGGTTTCCTCGCTCATTGCGCGGCATCCACCAGCGAAGCCTGAGCGAAAATCACCCCAAAGTACGAATATTCATACTTTTGATATTGATCTGTTTGCACCATAGTGCGAGCCTTCACAAACGTTCACTCAAAACCCCGAACGAAGCCGGCCCTGCCAGGCCGGCCACACGACAGGAGAAGCCCATGGCGAAACGCCGTGCCGCGGATAAGGACCCGATGGAGATCCGGTTCCTCTTGAATCGCAAAGGCCTGACCTTCGCGGACGTCGACCGGATGTACGGTCTGCCGAAGTCAGTCGCGCGAGTCACCGCCCGCTGCCCCAATCCGAAAGGCGAGTTGGCGATCGCGGAATGCCTCGGCATGTCGCCGCGCGAGATCTGGCCCAGCCGTTACGACCCGAGCACGGGAGAGCGCCTGAAGCCTCAACCCGGCTCGCACTATACGGATCGCCCGAAGTTTCGTCAGCAACACCAGCAGAAGGTGGCCTGACATGAGCATCATCAAGAAGCTCGTCGCGTTCTTGAGCCCCGCCCCTCGTCCGACCTCGATCGCCAGCAGCTTCAGCGACCAGAAGGCGGCCCAGGATCATGTGGCGGCAAGGCGAGCGTATCTCGAAAGATCTCGCCGACTCGCTCAAGCGTCATCCGGTGGAAATCCATCGCCAGGCTCTGCTGAGCCGGCGAACGGTCGAGGTCGCCCTGGCGATCGAGGGCGTCGGTGAATCCAGCCATGCGCTCCAGCACCCGCTCCGCGCCCTCCGGCGCTAGTGCTCCGCCGCGCACCAGCTCCGCCATCAACACCCCGAAGGCCATGCACCAGGTTGTGGCCGCCTCTAGCGCCAGGTCGTCGTTGATATCCATGTCCTCATCTCCTGCATCCGTTGGTCGTATGTCGATAGTCCACGATCCCGTCTTGCTAGACAGCGTCAAAACGGGGGGGGTGTCGTGACGGTGGCCGGCACAGAACAGATCCACAGGATCCCGCTCGACCAAATCGACGTCGTCGACCGGCTGCGGGTGGTCGACCCCGCTCATGTCGCCGCGATCGCCGAAAGCATCCGCGACATCGGGCAGAGCCAGCCCATCGAGGTCCGCAAGGCGCCCGGAAGCGAGAAGTTGCTCCGCGATCGATACATCCTGGTGTCCGGCGCGCACCGCATCGAGGCGGTGCGCGACCTCGGGTACCTCGATATCGAGGCCCGTATCGTGGTCGCGACCGATACTGAGGCCCGGCTGCGCGAGATCGACGAGAACCTGGCGCGCCACGATCTGAACCCGCTGGACCGGGCAGCCTCCTATGCCCTGCGCAAGGAGTATTACGAGAAGCTGTATCCAGGAGCGGTTCAGGGCGCGGCCGGCCTGCAAGCCATTGAAAAAGGCCAAACTGCAAAAATTGCAGTTTGGTCGTCGGTCCTCTCCTTCGCCGCCGCGACCGCTCGGTCGACCGGCCGCGCCGAGCGCACGGTCTGGCGCGCCGTTCAGATGTACGACCGCCTGGCGCCAGCAGTCCGCGCCCGCATCGCCGGTACATCGATCGCCCGCCAGGAGGGTGAGCTGTTCCGGCTCTCCAGGCTGACGGCCGAGGAGCAGGCGCAGGCGGTCGATCTGATGTTGACCGAAGGTGGCCCGCGCAAGGTCGCGGATGCGGCCGCCGCCATCCGAGGCCAGCGCGACAATCAGCCCGATGCCGACAAATCCAGCCGCGCCGCCGAGCGCGAAGTCACCCGCCTTGCCACCTGGCTGCGCCGGGCGCCCAAGCGGGTCCGCAACATGTTCTTCGCGCTCATCCGTGACGAGTTCGTCGCGTGGCTGGCCGAGCGCGACCAACCGGAGGAAGACGCATGAGCGACAACGCACGCGATCCCAATTCCGCCACACCCGCACAGAAGCGCGCCGAACTTCTCTCGACGTTCTTCTTGGGCGACCGCCGGCCCGGCAGCGTGCCGGCCGACCCCGCCATCTACAACGGCGCGAGCGGGAGAGACACCTTCCTGGCATGGGCGGACGCCCAAGGGTGGAGTGGTCGCGACTGGGACGAGCTCCTGCTGACCGTTCTGCTCAACCGGGGCCGCCTAGAGGGGCCGTTCACCGTAACCGTCAAGCTCGAGGATCGCGGCGGGCTCACCGAAGAGCGGGCGTCCGCTCTCTTGCGCTCTGTCTACGGCCTCAGCCGCTAGGTCCCGGCATGTTGCGGATCCCCTCCAGAGCGGCATCGACCGACTCGCCGAGGTCCTCGGCGTCGCTGAGGTGTGAGCGGAGAACCTCGATCTCCGCGAGCAAGGCTTCCTTGTCCAGGACGCCTGACCGCACAAGGACGCGAATAGCGGCTGTCGACATCAAGAAGTTCGAGATCAGCAATCCATCGTCAGTGGCCATCGTTCTCTCCATCGGTTGTGTTGCAACTCCGATGGTAGAGCGCGGCCGGGCGCGCGTCACGGTTGTGATGCGTAGCCCGGCCGTCGCTCCTGGGGGGGGTATGGCTGACCGCGATCCTCGTCAGCTGGTGACCGCCCCTTCGCAATGGCTCGACGGGGCGCCGTTCGCTGTCGACCTCACCGACCAGGGCCTGCAGTACGTCATCCCCGGCTGCGAGCGCCTGGATGGCGAGGCCACAACGACCCCGCAACAGCTCCTTAAATGGCTGCGGAGGGCGCGCACATGATCGACCTCCGTGATCGCCATCAGCTTATCCGCCACCGCCGAACCGGCGGCTATCCGGTCATCCTCGCCGATCCCAACTGGCCCTTCGACACGCACAGCGAAAAGGGCCAGGGCAAGAGCCCCAGCCGCCACTACGACACCATGCCGATCGGCGAGATCTGCAGCGTCGATGTCAGCCTCCTGGCGGCTAAGGACGCCGTTCTCTTCCTGTGGGTGACCTGGCCGCACATGCCGGCCTGGACGCGGGTGATCAAGGCCTGGGGCTTCGAGTATGCCGGCCTCGCCTGGGAATGGCGGAAGTTCAATCCTGAGACCGGCAAGTATGCATTCGGTCCCGGCTATGGCTCCCGCAAGAACCTGGAGCCGTGCCTGCTCTGCACCCGTGGCAACCCGCAGGTTCGCAAGCCGACCGCCTTTTTCGGCGACGTCGAGATACCCGAGGGCGTGCACAGCGTCCGGGACTTCATCGACTGGTGGCCGCAGGACGAGATCCGTTCTCCGCGCCGCGGCCACAGTCAGAAGCCTCCCAGCCAATACGAGCGCATCGAGACGCTGTTCGACGGCCCGTATCTCGAGCTGTTCGCGCGCAACACGCGGCCGGGCTGGAAGTCCCTCGGCGACGAGGTCGCCAAATTCAGTGAGGTCGGATGATGGCGAAGGCTGCAATCTACGACGCCTGCAGGCTCGACATCTTGGTGCTATGGCCAGACGGCTCGATAGGCCGACCGATCCTGCACGCCCTCCAGGATCCAGTGAGCGGCAAGATACTCGCTACGCGCCTCGACGCCAGCAGTAGAATCGATCAGTTCCGACCGCCGTTCGGCGATAATGCCGGCAACTTTGGCGGGGCCGGATGATGGCCAAGGCGCCGCGCGATCCGCTGACGCTGGACCTGTTGTCCTGGGTGCCCAAGGAGCCGCTGCCGTTCCCGGCGCTCAACGCCGAGCCGTCACCGGAGCCGCGCGGCTGCCGACTTACCGAGTTCGTCAGCCGGCAGGTCGCCGACGCGTTGCGCGACACCGACCTGCCGCGCGACGAGGTTGCCCGCAGGATGTCCGGGGTGCTCGGCGAGCCGGTATCGGCGCACATGCTGAACGCATACGCGAGCCAGGCCCGCGACGATCACAACATCAGCCACGCCCGGATGATCGCGCTGGCGGTCGCATTGGACCGACCGGATCTGCTGGCGCCAGGTGTTCAGCGCGTCGGCAAGGTCATGATCGACCGGCCGTATCTCTCCGCGGTGCGCTCCGCCATGCGGCGCGACGAGGCCCGCGAATACCAACGGATGGCGGATATGGCGAACCAGGATGCCGACCGTGCCGACCGCGAGTGGAGGGGTCGCTGATGCGCGTCGAGTGGTTCACCGCCGCCGAACTGGCCGAGATGAAGTTGCGCGGACTTCCGCGCACGAAGCGCCGCGTCAACGCCATGGCTGACCGAGAGGGTTGGCAGGCGATGCAGACCCTGTCCGGTCAGCCGCTCGCCCGACGCCGCACCGGTCGCGAGGGCGCTGGCGGCTTCGAATACCACTACACCGTTCTACCAACCCTCACCCAGGTCGCCCTGCTTGCCCGCGAGGTCCGCGAACGGGCGGCCGAGGCGGACGCGCAGCGCGCCGAGCCCGGCCGCGGCGAGATCTGGCGGCACTTCGAGGCCGCAACCGCGAAGTCGAAGGACCGGGCCCGCCGCAACCTCGCCATTCTGACAGCCGTGCTGGACCTGGAGCGCGGGGGCGCCAATCGCTCCGCCGCAGTCGCCCAGGCCGCCGTCGACAACAAGGTCGCCATCAGCGCCATCTGGAACTGGTTCGAGGCGGTGGCGGGCAAAGACCGCGCCGACTGGCTGGCCTGGCTCACACCCCGCTTCTCGCGGGCCGGCGGGCCGGCGTCCGAGATCCATCCCGACGCCTGGGATTTCTTCCTCGCCGACTACCTGCGCCTCAGCAAGCCGAGCGTCGCCGAATGCTGGCAACGCCTGCAGGACGCCGCGCGCGACCACGGATGGGTGCTGCCGCGCACGCCGAAGACCCTGTCCCGCAAGCTCAAGCGCGAGATCGACCCCGAAGTCATCACACTCAGGAGGGAAGGTATGGAAGAGTTCAACCGGAAATACCCAGCACAGCGCCGGGACCGCTCGGATCTGCGCGCCCTGGAGGCGCTCAACTACGACGGTCACAAGATCGACCTGTTCGTGGAGTGGCCCGGCGGCGAGATCGGCCGCGCATTCCTGTTGGGGTTCCAGGACCTGTCGAGCAACAAGATCCTTTCTTGGCGGCTCGACACCACCGAGAACGCCACCGGCTTCCGCCTGGCCTTCGGCGACGTCATCGAGAATTGGGGCATCCCCGACACCGTCTTCTCGGACAACACGATGGCAGCCGCAGCCAAGGCCAATACCGGCGGCGCCAAATACCGCAACCGCTACAAGCCGCGCGACGACGACTTCCTGGGGCTGTTCCCGGCGCTCGGTATCGACCTGCGGTTCACCAAACCGGGCCACGGGCAGTCCAAGCCGATCGAGCGCGCCTTCGGTGAGTTGTCTCGCTACATCTCCAAGGCCCCGGAGTTCGAGGGCGCCTATACCGGCAACAGTCCGACGAACAAGCCGGCAAACTACGGCGCGCGCGCCGTGCGGATGATCGACCTGCTGCGGGTCTGCGAGCGCGAGATCAACCGCTACAACGCCCGCACCGACCGCAACAGTCTGGTCGCCCAGGGCCGCTCCTTCGACGATGTGTTCAACGAGAGCTACGAGCGCGACCTGATCCGCAAGGTCGCCCCCGAGGACGAAGCGATCCGTCGCCTCTGGCTGCTGTCGGTGGTCGGCCTTACCTGTCGCCAGCCGGACGGTGTGCTGCACCTCTACGGCAACCGTTATTACGACCCTGCCCTGGCCCGCTATATCGGCCGCAAGGTCGCGGTCCGCTACGACCCGGACCGACTCGGCAAGCACATCCATGTCTATGACCTGGACGGCACCTACATCACCGCCGCCGGCTGCATCGCCGACAGCGGCTTCATGGATGAGTCGGAAGCGAAGAAGCACGCCCGAGCCAGGAAGGCCCGGCTGCGCGCAACCCGTGAGCTGGCCGACGCGCAGATCGTCCTGAATGAGCGCGACGTGGCACGGATGCTGCCGACGCCCGACGCCCCGGTGAAACCGGAAGCCAGGGTCGTCAAACCGCAGCGGTTCAGTGCTGCCGCCACGAAGCCGCAGCCGGCCCGGCTGCCCGAAAGCGACCCCAACGCACTCCCCGATGAGTTCGTGAACAACGTGATGGCCATGAAGGCCATCCGTGATCGCACCCGTCTGTGACGGGCCGTGAGTGACCGGCGGGCGCGGGAACGCCCACCGGTCGATAACAGTGGAGGTAGGAAGACATGAACCTTATCAGCACACATACAGCCCTGGAAAGCGTCGACGACGGCGACCTTCGCCAGCGCGCCCGGTCCGTCATGGAGGCTGAGCGCCTGTCGCAGGCCGCCGCCGCAAAGGAGATCGGCGTATCCGGCGGTGCCCTCAACCAGTGGCTACAGGGCAAATACAAGGGCGATAACGACGGCTTTGACCGGGCGGTAGAGCAGTGGCTGTCCGCCCGTAGTCGCCGCCAGGAAGCCGCCCTGCGGATCCCTTCATCGCCTCCGTTCTTCAATGGGCCGACGGCGCGCGACATCGTGGTGACGCTCGCAATCGCCCATGCCGACGGCGACATCGTGACGATCACTGGCGTGCCGGGAGTCGGCAAAACGGAGTCCGCCAAACACTACCGGGACAACAACCGGTCGGTGTGGCTCGCCACCATGGCCCCGCACTGCTCGTCCGTCGTGCCGGCCTTGCAGGAGATCGCCGAGGCGGTGGGCATCAAGGACATGTCGTTCACCGGCGCCCGGCCCTTGTATAGGGCGATCCTTCGTAAAACCGCCGAGACAGGCGGCCTGCTGATCGTGGATGAGGCGCAGCACCTCAACGTCAAGTGCTTCGACGAAATCCGCAGCATCCATGACGCCACAGGCATCGGGATCGCGTTTCTGGGCAACGAGACGGTCGCCGGCCGAATGACGGGCGGCGGCAGGACCGGCGAGCACGCCCAGGTCTACAGCCGCGTTGGCGGGCGCCGGTACATACCGCGCCCGACCGCCGGCGACGTTCGAGCACAGGCCGAAGCATGGGGTGTGACCAGCCCGGAATGCATCGCCTACGTCGAGGAGGTGGCGGCAAAGCCCGGCGCATTGCGCCTGGTCAACAAGGTGGTCCGCCGCGCCGTGATGCACGCGGGCGGCGTGGAGCTGATGGGGCTCCAGCACCTGAAGGCCGCCTGGGCAAACCTGGGAGGTGGCCAATGATTGCCGAAAAGATCGAAGGCGTGATCGAGCGCTGGTTCACGGTGATGCAGGAGACCGGCGTCTTCCCGCACCAACTCTTCATGCAGGGCATCGACGAACTGCACGACGCGGCCCGCATGGCGCGGCGCCTCGAAGCCAAGCCGGTACCGCGGCGCCAGCGTGTCGTGGCGTCGACCGACCCCAGCGACCCCGTCGTCGATCTCGCCTCCTTCCGGGGGCGAGCCAAACAGCCGACATCGGGAGCCGGTCTATGAGCGCCGTGGTGGAAACCGCCCCGCTGTACCCGGGCGAGGGCGCGCGCATCAGCTGGGTCGAAGGCAAAGGCACGACTGCGGTTCGGATCGACGCCGTCGTCTCGAAGATCCGCGCCAGCGGGCACATGCAGGTCTGCCGTCTGGACTTCTTCGACGGAACCTCGGTGACCGCCGTCATGGATGCCAACCCCGACAGCGGCGTGATCTCGATGACATTCGAGACCGCCGATGGCGAGCCGCACCTGGTCGCGCTGGAGGCCGACCATGGCTAAGCGCCGCGGCCTGGTCTGGCTGATCCGCCAACAACTGCGGTGGTGGCTGCTCGGCAGCCTCCATCGCTCCCGCTTCACCGACACACAGATCTGAGGAGCCTGATATGAGCGATCAACTCACTCTGCCCGTTTCCGGCCGCGAAATCCCGGCTGGCTACGTCGAGGACGCCAAGGGGAGGTTCGTCACCGAAGCGAGCATCCGCCCGGTCCAGCAGCTCGAAGATCAGATGGTCCGGAAGGTCCTGGGCTACGCGGTCGAGCTGCACAACCAGATCCAGCGCTTCAAGGGCCACGTGTTCGCCGACACCGGGTCTTACATGAGCCTCGCGGAGGAGGAGTACGGCGCCACGAAACGAGGCGCGAAGGGACGCGGCAACGTCACCTTCATGACCTTCGACGGTCTGATGAAGGTGCAGATCGCGGTCGCCGACCGCCTCAGCTTCGGACCGGAGCTGCAGGTGGCGCGTGCGCTCTTCGACGAGTGCATTTCCGACTGGACCGAGGACGCCCGCGACGAGCTGCGCACGCTGGTCGATCAGGCCTTCCAGGCCGACAAGGAAGGTCAGGTGAGCCGCGACGCCGTCTTCCGACTGCTGCGCCTGGAGTTCGACGACGCTCGGTGGAAACGCGGCCAGGAGGCGATCCGGGACAGCATCCGAGTGATCGGCTCCAAGAGCTACGCCCGCTTCTACATTCGCAACGACCAGGCCGATGGGTGGCGCGCCGTGCCGATCGACCTGGCCGCGGTATGAGGAGGCGACCATGGGCGCGCTCGCAAACCGCCACGCCCGACCCGCCGCCGACGATCTGATCCAGGTCGAGATCTACGAGGCATCCCGCCCGGCTGAGGTCCCGGTGGTGCACGTCGATCTCTGGTATGGCCGCCGGGACCTGTGGGTCTACCGCGCGGCCGGTGGTGAGGTCCGCACCGTGACCCCCGTGCGGGGCCTGCCGACGCCGCTGCCCGACGCCGAGTGGCTCGGCTGGCCTCCAATCGGCGAGTTCCTCGCCGGCCAGGGAGTCTGACATGGACCGCGTCTGCCCCGTCCGCGGCTGCGGCGCACCGCTCCGAAAGGGCCACGCCATGTGTCGCGAGTGCTGGCACCGGACGTCGACATTCCATCGACGGAATGTCAGCCAGCGTTGGCGGCAGGTTCAGAGCAGCCCGATCGACGAGCGGCTTCAGGCCGTCAACCGTTATCGCGGCGCCCTGGCGCTGGCGGTATCGGACAGCGAGACGCGGCGATGACCCGGCCGCTCGACGACGCGCTGCTGGGCTTTTGGTCTGCCACGATGCAGCTGCTGCCGCATCAGCCGAAAGCCCTGCAGGAGAACGTCCGCCGGGCAGCGACGGCGGTCACCCAAGCCGCCCGCGAGGCCGCCGAGCGGCCGGCCGGCGATCCGACCACCGAGCTGCGCGAGGCCCTGGAGCGCGCATCCGCCCAGCTCGGATGGTCGGACGTCATGGTGATCGTGAACGCCACCGGCCGGCGCTGTTCCGGCCCTGCCAAGAGAGCCGCCGAATGACCGCTACCGCCACCCGCACCGACGACAAGGCTGCTCGCCGGCCGCGCATGCAAAAGGTCCAGATCGCCAAGAGAGACCTGGGCCTCGACGACGAAACTTATCGCGCGCTCCTCCGCCGGATGTTCGGTGTCGAGAGCAGCACTGCGCTGAACCTCCGCCAGCTCGACGAGCTGCTCGACCATTTCAAGGCCCAGGGCTTCAAGCCTGCCAAGGCCGCCGCCCCGGCCCGCGCCGGCAGCAGGCGCCTGGCCACGAACAAGTATGCCCGCAAGGTCCGGGCGCTCTGGATTTCCCTCTATCACCTGGGCGTGGTTCGCGACCCAGCGGAGGCCGCCCTGGTCACCTACGTTCGGCGAGTAACCGGCGGCCGAGGCCGTGGGCTTGAGGCCCTCGAATGGCTGAAGGGCGAGGAAGCCTTTAAGGCGATCGAGGCGCTGAAGGCCTGGGCAGCGCGTGACGGTGGCGTGGATTGGAGCACGGACGGCCTCGGAGCCTGGGCGCCCTACCTGCCGATCGACGCGCACGAGCGCTTTGCCGTGGTGTCGGCGCAGTGGCGACGCCTGCGGGATCTCGACGCCGTCAGCGACCCCCAGGAGACGCGCTGGTGGAACGTCGCGATCGCCGCCACCGACAAGACGCGTCCCGATCTCTACGAACCGGAGGACTGGTTCCGGGTTACCGAATGGTTTGGCCGGACGCTGCGTGAAGCCTTGGCGGCCAGGTCATGACCCGGCGCATCCCAAACCGTTGGATTCTGCCGATCGTCTGCGAGATCTGGGGTGTGGACGCCGCCGAAGTCAGGGGACCTGCCCGGCAGCGGAAGTTCACCGAGCCGCGGCAGGTCGCCTTCTGGCTGAGCGCCCAGCATGGCGAAAACTCCCTGATGGCGATCGGCCGGTTCTACGGCCGCGACCACACGACCGTTTGGCACGGAGTCCAAAGGGTGACAGCCCGTCTCGGAAGGGACCACGGCTTCGACCACCGAGTACAGACGGCGGTGCAGCGCGTGGTGGCGATGCGGCCGATCGACGATCCGGACTATCAAATCGGCTGGCCAGTTCCGGTGCTGGTCGAGGCCGGCTTCCAGTACCTGGGCGGGGAGGTTCAGAGTTGACCTTTGCCGCCAACGTCCGTCCAGAACCACTTTGTGTAGTTCTCAGAGACCCAATGGATGATCCGCGGCACAGCATCCGCTGCACCAGCTTCGTCGCCCGTTTTCTCGATGTAGACCTTCCGGGCGGCCAAGAAAGCGGGGTGGTCAAGATCACCTGCCTGGCGCCGCTCTCGATAGGCGATGGCAACCGCCCTGTAGAGGTCCGGATCGACCGGTCTAGGCCCCATGAGAAAGTCTCGCTCGATGAACGTCGCCGGCGGAGCCTACCATGACCGCGCCGGCGCTCCCGCTACCTCAATTGCTCGCGGAGCTGGCCGAGGCTCATGGTCTCGGGGCCGCTCTGTCGCTCGCGCGGGAAGCAGGGGGGACAATCGTTTTCCTGCCAGAGAAGCCCACCCCGTTGCTGACACGCCGGTTCGGGGACCAGGTCGCAACCTGGTTGGTCTCGACTTACGGCACCGGTCCGGTTGCCATACCGCTTGGCCCCTACGCCCGCGATCGCGTGCGTGCCGAGAAATTGCGGCAGGCGATTATCAACGGAGAGGGCAGTGCGTCCGATCTCGCCCGGCGTTTCGGCATTGCCGCACGCACGGTGAAACGGCATCGTGCGAAAGCTCGAGAGCAGGATGACGATCTTCCGCTTCTTGCCGGCCTCTCCCAAGATCAGGACTAGAGAACGGCCATGGTGACAGGTGTCACCATGGGTTTGTGACCGAGCATCGGTCACGCTTCGAACGTGAGCGGGGCATAGCCCCGCGCCCTACGTTCGAGGAACCGCGATGTCCTTAGCCCTGCCCGATCCGAAGTCGTCCGTCATCCCGGACTGGCAATGGAAGAACTTCACGCCCGACGAGTTGCGGTGCAAGTACACCGGTCTGCTGGTCGTGGTTCCGGACTTCATGGACAAGCTGCAGACGCTCCGTGAGATCCTGGGCTTTCCGTTCATCATCAGCTCGGGCTACCGCCACCGCACGCATCCGGCCGAGCGCAACAAGGCGCAGCCGGGGACGCATGCCTACGGCCGGGCCGTAGACATCCAGGTCTACGGCGTCCGGGCTCTGGCGATCGTCGAGCAGGCGCGCGCCTTCGGCTTCACCGGCATCGGCGTGTCCCAGCCCAATGGCAGCGACGGACCGCGCTTCGTGCACCTCGACGACATGACCGCGGCCGAGGGCTACCACGCCCCGCGCCCGGCGCTCTGGACCTACTGAGGAGACCGAGCAGTGAACGACGTGAAGAAGCACTGGATCCCGGAACGCAAGTTCCTCGCCGCCGGGCTGTCCGGCATCGCCACCTGGCTGCTGACGCTGGTCCTGGCCGCCGTCGGCGTGGATGTCCCCACCGAGATCCAGACGGCCGCGGTCGGCCTGGTCATGGGAGCGGTGCACTATTTCGTGCCGCCGGCCGCCCTGGACATCCTGCGGCGCATCGACAGCGACCTGAAGTCGACCTTCAAGGTACCCGGCGACGCGGTGACGAAGGTGGCGCTGATGTTCCTGCTGCTGGGCGGGCTCGCCTTCGGCGGACCGGTCGCCTGCGGCACCTACGCGGTCTACAAGGCCGAGGCCGCTACGCCCGCCCAGGCGGTCTACGCCGTCCAGTCGGACTACAACGCCGCCCTATCCTCGGCGGCCGAGCTGATCGAGAGCGGGCTGATCAGCGAGGACCAGGTGCAGACCATCCGGCGCCTGGACAACGCGGCCTACGAGGCGCTGAAGCGCGCCCAGGTCGCGGTGCGCCGAGGGCACGATCCGACCGTGGAGGCGGCCGTGTCCCTCGCCCGCTCGGCCGTCGCCGAGCTTGCCGTCTATCTCGCACGCCAGGAGACGGGCCGATGAACGCGTCCATGATCCTGATCGGGATCCAGATCGCCGACGCGATCGCCGCGGGCATCCCGAACGCGATCGCCGCGAAGCGGGCGATCGAGCGCATGGTGGCCGAGAACCGCGACCCGACTGATGCCGAGTGGGCGGACATCAACGCTGTCACCGACGAGCTGCGGGCCAAGCTGCATGGGGACGGCAGTGCCTGATTTCGCCGACCAGGCCAGCGAGTACGAAGAGGCTGCGCGCGCTTCCGCTGTGAGGCGCGCGCTCTCCGTGCCGAAAGGCGACGGTCGGACCCACTGCATCGACTGCGGGGAGGAGATTCCGGAGGCACGTCGAGCGGCCGATCCGGGCGCGGTCACCTGTATCGATTGCCAACGTGACCGGGAGCGCGCGACACGATGATCGAGCTGGTTAAAGAGCTTAACGCGTGGGCCGGCCTGCTGTCGGTCGTCGGGATCGCGATGGTTTCCATCGCGATGCTGTATCTGCGAAGCGTGTTCGCTCCGCGCTCCGACCTGGAACTGGAAGTCGCGGCCAGGGACGAAGCGGCCAAGAAGGTGGTCGACCGAGTGGAGAAGCTGGAGCGAGCAGTCGATCGGCTCGAGCAGCGGGCGGCCACCGCGCCGACACAGACCGATCTGCAGAACATCGTGATCTCGATCGAGTCGTTTCGAGGCGACGTCAAGGCCATGGCGTCGGAGGTGACCGGTCTCGATCGGGAGCTTCGCCAGATCGGCCGGAAGGTCGACATGCTTGTCGAGAACGAGATCAAGGGCGCACAGAGCCAGAGGGTCAGCACATGAGCATCCAGGACATGCTGCGCGAGGAGCTGCGGCTGACGATCATCGTGACCCTCAACGAGGTACCTGGCCAGAGCGCCTACGAGGGCCTGCTGCAGGAAGCGATCGCGCGCTATCACAACCAGTTTCCGACCCGCGCCGAGCTTCAGGCAGAGCTGATCTGGCTTCGCGACGCCGGCCTGCTCACGATCGCCGAGCATCCGCAGCCGGGTCGTGTGAGCTACACGGCCACCCTGACGGCGCGTGGCGAAGCGACCGCCACCGGGCGGCTCAAGACCGCCGGCGTGCGTCGCCCGAACGCGTAGCGCTCCACATGAGAAAGCGCGGCCCGAAGAGCAAGATCGAGAAGCTGGATCCGGCCATCAAAGCCGAGATCGACCGGCTTCTGCACGTCGAAGGGCGCACGATCGACGACGTCGTTGAGTTCCTCCAGACGCTCAAGCTGGATGACACACCGTCGCGCGGTTCGGTCGCGCGATACAGCGCCACGACAGCCAAGATGCGCGGCGACATGGACCGAATGCAGTCTGTGACGTCTCAGCTGGCTAAAGAGTTCGGCGACCAGGACAACGACGCCGCCCGCTTCCTTATGCAGATCGCGCAGACCATCGCCTTCAAGCTGATGGACAAACACGCCGGCGCCGACAACGTCCTCGAGGTCGAGGAGTTCATGCTCCTGATGAAGGGCATGAAGGACATGGCCTCCGCGCGCAAGACCACGCTCGATGCCGAGGAGAAGGTCCTCGCCAAGCTGAAGCGCGAGGCCGCCAAGCTGTTCGACCAGGCGCAGCGAGACGCCCAATCCGCGGGTGAAGGAAAGGGCCTGTCGGCCGAGCGCCTGGCGCAGCTCCGCCGCGACATTCTCGGCGTCCGGGTCCAGGCCACATGAGCGAGCAGCTCCCCACCGCGACCATGCCGCCACCGCGATCGCCGATCGACGATCTGCCCCTGGGAGTGCTGCCGCCAGACGATCTCGATCCTCTGGCGGACGGCATTCTTATGGCCCACCAGGTGGAGTGGGTCTCCGACGAGTCCGACCTGAAGCTCGCCGAGAAGGGCCGCCGGACCGGCATCACCTTCGCCGAGGCCCTTGCGAGCACCTTGATCGGCGCGGCCAGCGCCTCGGCCGGAGGAGACAACACCTTCTACATCGGCGACACCAAGGAGAAGGGTCTGGAGTTCATCGGGACCTGCGCCAAGTTCGCGCGCAACGTCGCCGCCGAGTTGCTGTCCGTGGAGGACTTCCTGTTCGACGACGTCCAGGAGGACGGCAGCTCGAGGCAGATCCAGGCATACCGGATCCGCTTCGCATCCGGTTTCCAGATCTGCGCTCTGTCGAGCCGGCCGGCCAACATCCGAGGCCTGCAGGGGCGCGTGATCATCGACGAGGCGGCGTTCCATCCGAACGTCCGCGGTGTGATCGACGCCTGCAACGCTCTGCTCATCTGGGGCGGCAAGATCCGGATCATCTCTACTCACAACGGCACGCTGAACGCCTTCAACGAGCTGATCAAAGAGACCCGCGAGGGCCGGTACGACTACTCCATCCACCGCATTACGTTCGATGACGCGGTGGCCAACGGCCTCTACGAGCGGGTTTGTCTGCTGCGGAACTGGACGGCTTCGGCCGAGGGCAAGGCCGAGTGGTACCGCAAGGTCCGTCGGAGCTACGGCACGCGTGTCGATGCGATGCGGGAAGAACTGGACGCCGTTCCGCGGGAAGGCGACGGCGTGATGCTGCCCCTGGCTTGGATCGAGGCGTGCAGTATCGAGGACTATCGCGTCGCGCGCTGGGAGCCACCGGTTGAGGGGTTTGTTGACCTCCCCGAGGTTCAACGCCAGGCCGACATGCGCGCCTGGCTCGACGAGAACGTCGGCCCGCATCTAGAGGCTTTGAAGGATCTCCCGACGGCGATCGGTGAGGACTTCGCCATGCGCCAGGACCGGACCTGTATTGTCGTCGGCTACACAGCTCAGAACCTGGTGCGCCGAGCGCCGCTGGTGGTCGAGCTGCGGCAATGCCCCTACGACCAACAGAAGCAGGCGCTCTACTACATAGGGGCTCGGCTCAACCGGCTGCAGCGGATGGTCCTCGACGCCAATGGCAACGGCATGGTGCTGGCCCAGGAGGCTCGCCAGAAGTTCGGATCGAACCGGGTGACCGAGCTGATGGCCAACGACGCATGGTACCGAGAGAACACCCCGAAGTTCACGGCCGCTTTCCAAGATCGGACCATTTGGATCCCGGCCGATCGAGATGTCCGGGACGATCTGCGCCAGTTCCGAGTGGTCGGTGGTGTCGGCAAGATCCCGAGTGATATCCGCAACGAGGGCAGCGACGGTGGACGGCGGCACGGAGACGCCGGCCAGGCCCTGCTGCATTTCTATGTCGCGACGCTGACCGGGATCGTCGAGTTCGGATACGAGGCCGCGATCCCGATGCGTCGCCGGGTCGATGAATCACCCGCATATGGCACCGATGACGAAATGCCGGGCGCCCGGTTTGGACCAGGTGCCTGGTAGGAGACGAGAGCATGGCCAAGATCCCGACACTTGTTGGCCCGGACGGTGTGACGCCGCTACGCCGCGAGGTCCTTCTCGACGAGCTGGCCGGTCCGACCATGGCCGGTGTGCGCCGCCCGATCGGCGAGCACCCGTCGCGCGGCCTCACACCCGCCCGGCTCGGCACGATCCTGCGTGCCTCTGAGGAAGGCGACCCGGTCTCCTATCTCGAGCTGGCCGAGGACATCGAGGAGAAGGACCTCCACTACGTCGGCGTCCTTGGGGCGCGCAAGCGCGCCGTCGCCCAGCTCGAGATCACGGTGGAAGCGGCCGAGGACAAAGGCCCCTGGCAGGAGCACGCGGACTTCATTCGGGAATGGCTCCGCCGAGACGAGCTGGAAGACGAGTTGTTCGACATGCTCGACGCGATCGGCAAGGGCTTCAGCGTTGTCGAGATCCTGTGGGAGACGAGCGAGAAACAGTGGTGGCCGAGGCGTCTGGAATGGCGGGATCCCCGGTGGTTCATGTTCGACCTGGTCGACCTTCGCACCATTCGGCTGCGCGACGACGCCGGTCAGCCTGTGCCTCTTGCGCCGTACAAGTTCATCACGTCGATCATCCAGGCCAAGTCCGGCCTGCCGATCCGCGGCGGTCTCGCCCGGCCGGTGTCGTGGGCCTGGCTGTTCAAAAACTTCGGCCTGAAGGATTGGGTCTCGTTCCTGGAGACCTATGGTCAGCCGCTGCGGCTGGGCATGTATCCGAACGGATCCACGCCGGAAGACCGCCGGATGCTGCTGCGGGCCGTATCGCAGCTCGGTCACGACGCCGGCGGCATCATTCCCGACAGCATGAAGATCGACTTCGTTGAGTCGGCCTCGAAAGGCGACGGCGCCCTCTTCAGCAGCCTCGCGAACTTCCTGGATCAGCAGATCTCCAAGGCCGTGCTCGGTCAGGTGGGGACCACCGACGCGATCGCCGGCGGCTATGCGGTCGGCAAGGTTCACGACCAGGTGCGTCAGGATATCCAGCAGAGCGACGCCAAGCGCCTGGCGATCCCGATCAACCGGGACCTGGTCAAGCCGATGATCGATCTGAATTTCGGCCCGCCGAAGGATGGCAAGTACCCTCGGGTCTTCATCGGCCTGCCCGACCAGACGGACATGGCCAAGCTGATGCCGCTGATCGAGAAGTATGTCGACATGGGCGGCAAGGTCGGATCGTCCGTCGTCCGCGACAAGCTCGGCTTGCCGGATCCCGACAAGGACGAGGAGCTGCTGCAGCCCCGTCGGCGTGCCTCGCCGGGCGCACCGAACGAGAACCGAGATGGTGCGTCGGACCCGGAGCAGGACACGGCAACGGCCGCCGCCCAAGCGCGCGGCGATCGTGACGCCGTAACCGAGCTTGCCGACGAGGCGATTGACGACTGGCGCCCGATGGTCGAGCCGATCGTGGATCCGGTCCGCCAGCTGCTCGAGGACGTGACGAGCCTGGAGGAGCTGCGCGATCGCCTTCCGGAGCTGATCGAAGAGATGGAGCCCGACGAGGTCATCACCGTACTGGCCCAGGCCGGCTTTGCAGCACGACTGGCCGGTGAGGTCGACGCGCCGATCGACGACAGTTCCGACGCGGGTGCCTGATCGATGCCCGCGCTCGAATTGAAACCGCTTCCGCCGCGCGAGGCGGTCGACTACTTCCGCTCGAAGGGCTTCAAGGTGGGCTTTGCCTGGCAGGACGTCTGGCAGAGCGAGCACGCCCGGTACTTCACCGTAGCCAAGGCGATGCAGCTAGACATCCTTGAGGACATCCGCGGCGCCGTCGACCAGGCGCTTGCCGACGGCACCACCTTCGCTCAGTTCCGCGAGGGCCTGGAGCCACTGCTGCAGGCCAAGGGATGGTGGGGCCGGCAGCGCGTAACCGACCCGGTCACTGGCGAGGAGCGCCTGGCGCAGCTCGGCAGCCCGCGACGGCTGAAGACGATCTTCGACGTGAATCTCCGAACCTCATATGCGGCCGGCCGTTGGGAGCAGATCCAGCGCACCAAGCGGCTACGGCCCTATCTGCGGTACGTCGCCGTCGATGATGATCGCACCCGGCCGGAACATCAGGCCTGGCACGGTACCGTGCTCCCCGTCGACGACGCCTGGTGGTCGACCCACTACCCGCCCAACGGCTGGAACTGTCGTTGCACCGTGCGCCAGCTCTCGGCGAGAGAGGCCGAGCGGCTCGGCGGCGTGAGTGAAGCACCCGTCTTGAGGGAACGCCGGTGGGAAAACCAGCGGACCGGCGAGATCCAGAATGTGCCAGCCGGGATCGATCCGGGATGGAACTACCATGTCGGGCTCGCTGCCGACGCCGTCCGACGCGACGCGACCCTGGAGCAGGGCCTGTCGTCCGGCGCCACCCGCGCGCTGCTGGACAAGCTCGCCGGCGCCCGCCCGGATATCGCCCATGCGGCCCTGCGTGACGTTGTGCGATCGCCGGACTTCGCCCGCCAGCTGACGAAGCCGACCGTGCCCATGCCGGTCATGCGCCTGCCGCCGGCGGTAGCCGAAGAGATCGGCGCCAGGTCGCCGATCGCCGTTCTGTCGCCCGAGAGCTTGACGAAGAACCTCCGCCAGCATCCCGACCTGACCCCGGCTCAGTACCGGCAGCTGCCCGAGCTGGGCGCGGCGCCCTCCCTGATCGTCCAGGATCGTGACGTGTCGGTGGTGATCGTCCGGCGGCAGGACGGCCCGCTTATGGCGGCGGTCAAGGCGACGGACACGGGAGCCGCGACCTATGTGACGTCGTTCCGGCGGACCAACTCGGCCGATATCCGCCGGCTGATCCAGCGAGGTCGCATTCTGTTTGGATCCTGGGAGGAGTAGACGGCGCGCGGCGGGGCCTCCCATGAACCCCGCATTGCGCTCCCGTCTTCGTTACCGAGGACGGTGCTACGGCCGGGAGAGTTTCACCGTGTCGCGCGCGCCGCTCCTATCAGGTAGGCTCGCCATGAAATCCAGTCAAGCAATGGCTGAACGACACCACCGATCGGATCGAAGCGCGTTTAAGGTCGTTTAAATTCCAGTGATCGCTCCTCTGGAACAGACAGCCACCGCGCAAGGCGAGGCGCTAGGAAGCCCCAGGACGGCCGAGATCGCTCTGAGACCCCCGGTGATGCCCTGAAATCCCTTAAACGATTTTTAAACGGCCTGGAGCGCCTCCCAGGCCCATTCGGGAGTAGCTCGGCGGACTGTCTCTTGCCCGCGCACCCCGAAACCACCATGCTGGGGCCAGTTCGGGGGACTGATCCAGTCGACCGACCGGGCCTGAAGCCCCACCGAACCGCTTCCCGACCTTCCGTTTAATCGCTCCCCATGGTGACAGGTGTCACCATGTTTTCGGGCTGGTGGCGGCTCCACCATGCTCTCCATGAGCAAGAAGGTCACAGACCCCACGCGCCACGAAACCGGTATGGGCGCGGTTATTCAGCTTCCGGATCCGGTCGCCGGCGTTGCGCCCGAGTGGATCCAGCTGATGCCGCTCGGCCTCATTCAGCCGCGCGACGGACGCCCGCCGTATGAGCTAACCGACACCGCCTCGGTGATCGCGACCTCGATCTCGGCGGCCCGTGGCCTGGATCTCCCGATCGACTACGACCACCAGATCGACCTGTCGGCCGTCAAAGGCGTCGGCGGCACGGCCCGCGCCGCGGGCTGGATCAAAGAGCTTGCCGAGCGGGCCGATGGCATCTGGGGACGCGTCGAGTGGACCGCTGCTGCGGCCCAGGCGATCGCGGCCAAAGAGTATCGCTTCATCTCCCCGGTCTTCGACTACACGAAGGAAGGCCGGCAGATCGTCCGGCTGCGCCATGCAGCGCTGACGAACAATCCCGCCTTCGTCATGACCGCCCTTTCCCACCAGCAGCAGCACAAGGAGGTCCAGGTGGACCCGTTCCTGAAAGCATTGCTTGAGGCGCTGGGCCTCAAGGAGGACACCGACCAGGCGACCGCCCTGGCGCATGTTCAGAAGCTCTCCAGCTCGACGGCGATCGTCACTGCGATGGCCAGCAAGCTCGGCGTGAAGGACACGACCGAGACGGCCCTCGCCGCTGCGATCGACGAGGCGCGGAAGTCGACCGCGCCCGACCCGTCCAAGTTCGTGCCGATCGAACAGGTCACCGAGCTGCAGACCTCCCTGGCTTCGATCCAGAAGGAGCTGTCGACCGACAAGGCGACCGCGGCCGTCGATGCGGCGGTGAAGGCCGGGAAGGTCTCGCCGGCGCTGAAGGAATGGGCGACCGCCTACGCCTCCCAGGATCTCGCCGGCTTCAAGGCCTGGTCGGAGAAGGCGCCGGTGGTTACCGGCACCTCGGGCCTCGCCGCTCAGCCCCAGAAGGGCGAGGACGGGCTCTCCGAGATCGACCGCGCGATCGCGTCCCAGATGGGCGTGCCGCTCGAGGACTTCAAAAAGACCCGCCAGGCAGAGCTTGGCGTGCAGGCGGAGGGCTGATCCATGACGGCGCTGACCGGAGATCGCAACACGCCCGAGCGTTCGGGCGAACTGGTGGTGCTGCTGGTCGCGGCCGCCACCACCATCCATGCCGGCTCCCTGGTGGTCCTGAACGGCGGCTATGCCGAGCCGGGCTCGACCGCCACCGGGCTGATCGCCGTCGGCCGGGCCGAGGAGCAGGTCGACAACAGCCTCGGGGCCAACGGCGCGAAGTCGGTGAAGGTGAAGCGCGGCGTCTTCCAGTACGCCAACAGCGAAGGCGGCGACGCGATCACGGCCGCCAACATCCACAGTGCCTGCTACATCGTCGATGATCAGACGGTGGCCAAGACGTCGGACACCGGCGCCCGGTCGCGGGCTGGACGGATTATCGACGTCGATACCCGCGGGGTGTGGGTCCTGGTCGGCAACGGTCCGTTCGACAGCGATGCCGGCGCACTGCTCGACCAGAACAATCTGGACGACGTCGACGACGCGGCTACGGCGCGGGCGAACATCGGCGCCAACCAGGTGGTGCTCTCCGTCCCGGATGCCGCCGCTCTCGACGGCACCGACCCGATCCGGATCGTGAGCCCCGTCGCGGGGATGATCACCAGCATCCGTTCGGTGATCGACGGCGCCCTGACCACCGGCAACGCCACGCTGACGGCCGCCATCGGCGCGACGCCCGTCACCAACGGCGTGATCACGATCACTCAGGCGGGCTCCGCCGCCGGTGACGCGGACAGCGCCACGCCCTCGGCCGCCAACGTGGTGGCCGCCGGCGATGTCATCACCATCACGCCGGGTGGCACCAACGACGCGGCGCGGACCGCGGCGGTCACCCTGCTGATCGAAACCTGAGCCCCGGAGGCACCCTTGGAAGTCAATCGCGCATCGCTGGCTGGGATCAACACCAGCTTCAACACGATCTTCAACGGCGCCCTGGGCGGCGTCGAGACGACCTGGAACAAGATCGCCATGGAAGTCCCCTCGACCACCCGCGAGAACGACTATCGCTGGCTCGCCAAGCTGCAGGGCATGCGGCGGTGGGTTGGCGACCGTGTCATCAACAACGTGGCCAAGGATGGCTACAAGGTCGAGAACGAAGCGTTCGAGAACACGATCGGCGTAGATCGCGATGACATCGAGGACGATCAGATCGGGGTCTACAACCCGTTGGTCGCCGACCTGGGTCAGACGGCGGCCGAGCACCCGGACTTTCTGGTCTGGAACCTGCTGAAGTCCGGCTTCACTGAGGCCTGCTACGACGGCCAGTATTTCTTCGACACAGACCACCCGGTGATCGGCGAGAACGGCGACGAGCAGAGTGTTTCCAATTTCCAGGGCGGCGCCGGCACCGCCTGGTTCCTGTTGGACACCACGCGGGCGATCAAGCCGCTCATCTTCCAGATGCGCCGCCGGGCGCAGCTCACAGCGCTGATCAACAACACCGACCCGAACGTCTTCATGGCGAAGCAGTTCGTGTGGGGTGTGGACATGCGCTGCGCTGCCGGGTTCGGGCTCTGGCAGCTGGCCTATGCGTCGAAGCAGACGCTCAACTCCGAGAACTACTTCGCCGCCCGCGCCGCCATGATGTCCATGACCGGCGACCATGGCCGCCAGCTGCGGCTGCGCCCGAACCTGCTGGTCGTGCCGCCGAGCCTGGAGAAGAAGGCTCTGGAGGTCCTGAAGGCCGAGCGTGACGCGGCCGGTGCGACCAACGTGGCCCAGGGCACGGCCATGCACCACGTCGAACAGTTGCTGGCGGCCTGATCATGGCGCGCCCCGGCATCCGGATCTCCGCCCAGCGCGACGGCTTCCGTCGCGCTGGCGTCCGCCACCCGAAGAAGCCGACCGATTATCCGGTCGACCGCTTCTCCGAGGACCAGCTCCGCCAGTTTCTGGCCGAGCCGATGCTCTCCGTCTCTCCGGTGGAACTGGAGGACGACGAGGACGACAAGGCCGCCGCCGACAAGGCTGCTGCCGACAAGGCCGCCGCTGACCGGGCCGCTGCCGACAAGGCCGCTGCCGACAAGGCCGCTGCCGACAAGGCCGCTGCCGACAACGCCAACGCAGAGAAGGCCAACGCAGAGAAGGCCGACGCAGAGAAGCCTAAGAAGGGCAGCGGCAAGAGCGCATGACCTACGCCACGCAACAGGCCCTGGTCGATCGTTTCGGTGAGCTGGAGATCCTTCAGCTCACCGATCGCGATAACGTCGGCTCGATCGATGCGGAGGTGGTCGCCTCCGCCTTGGCCGATGCCGACGAGCTGATCGACAGCTACATCGCGGCGCGGGCGGCCCTGCCGCTCGCCACGGTCCCGGAGCGCCTGGTGCGTGTCGCCGGCGACATTGCCCGCTACTTCCTCCACGCCGATGCGCCGACCGAGCAGGTCCGCACCGCCTACAAAGACTCGCTCACCTGGCTGCGCGACGTGGCCGCCGGCAAGGCGACGCTCGGCGACGATGGAGTGACCGCCGCCGGGCCGGCGTCCGCGACCATCGAGTTCGTCGGCGACGATCGCCTGATGTCCCGAACCGGCCTGAAGGACTTCTGACCATGGCCGGCTTCTCCGCTTCCCTGTCGATCGACGAGGTCCGCGCGGCGACCGTGCTGTCGCAGTGGGCGGACGGCGGGCAGGATCTGACGGAGCTGTTGGATCCCATCGGCGCCGCGTTGCGCGACAACGTGCTCGACCGGTTCGAGACGGGCAAGGGTCCGGACGGGACCGCCTGGCCGAAGAGCCGACGAGCTTCTCAGGAGGGTGGCCAGACGCTGGTTGACAGCGCTCGCCTCCGAAACTCCATGACCTACGAGGCCTCCGCCGGCGAGGTCATGGTGGGGACCAACGTGATCTATGCGGCCATCCACCAATTCGGTGGCGTGATCCGCGCTAAGACCGAAAAAGGCCTGTCCTTCACGGTGCCTGGCTTCGCCGCTGAAGGCGGCCAGGAGGGCTTCGTCAACGTCCAGAGCGTGACCATGCCGCCCCGCCCGTTCGTCGGCTTCGGTCCGGAGGACGAGGCGTCCGTGATCGACATGTTCGAGGCTTGGCTGTTCACCCCGATCGCCATGGCGGCCGGGGGTGCGGCATGACGATCCTGTCGCAGACGATCGCACGCCTCCAAGAGGGCAAAGAAGCCAGTGGCCTGGTGCTGATCGAAGGTGTCGCGGAGTTCGCGGCACTCACCGGCAACCCGCCGCGCCACCTGCAACCCGCTGGCTATGTGATCGCTACGACCGACAGAGCCGGCAAGTCCGAGCTGATCGGGAAGCACCGGCAGCTCGTGACCCGCGGCATCGCTGTCGTGCTGGCGTTGGGCAACCTGCGGGATCCGCGAGGCGCCGGCGCAAGTCTGGCCATCGAAGACCTGGAGGCGACCGTCACCGCACAGCTGGCGGGGTGGAAGCCGACCGGGGCCGAGGACTCCATGCAGTTTGCCGGGAGCCGCACCCTCGGCCTGCGCGACCAGGTCGTGTGGCGCCAGCTCGACTTCACCGTCCGAACCAAGCTGCAACCGTAGGGAGCCGTCCGATGTCAGGAGGCCAATTCGTCATCGATCCGAAGACCGGCGAGCGCGTGCGCGTCGGCGAACCGCCGAAGTCTCTGAGCCGCGCCGAGCGTCGGGAGCTGGCGGCCCAGGCCGATAAGAAGGCCGAGCCGTCGGCCGAGAAGCCGGTCCAGGCGCTGCCCAAGCCGGCGGCCGAGCCGAAGTCCGACAAGCCGTCGCCGCGGCGATCGCCGACGAGCGACAGCAGCCCGCGCCCCCTGGGAACGAGCACCAGCTCGGCGAAGGCGGCGTCCGATTCCTCTAGCGGTAAGGAGTGACCGCAATGGCCGACGAAATCTCCATGAACACGGCCGTGCTGTTCAACCAGCTCGAGGAGACATACAACGTCTCTCCGGGTGCGATGGCCGCCAGCAACGCGGTTCTGATCAAGTCCATGACCGCCGTGCCGCTGACCGGCAACCGGGTCGAGCGCGACATCGTCACGCCGTACTTCGGCGCCAACCCCGGCAAGCTGGCCGCCAAGCGCGGGACCATGCAGTTCACCGTTGAGGCGACCGGCGCGGGCGAGACGGCGCTCGATGCCGGCCAGGCACCCGCGTTCGGCCGACTGCTGCGGCAGGCTGGCACGTCCGAGACTGTCCGTGCGCCGGCGGCGACGATCGCGGCGAGCCCGCCGACGGGCGTCGGCGGCCCCACCGGCACGTTCACCTACGCGGCCGGCGACCCCTACGAGGGGATCGTCGATCGCCTGGTCACGCTCCTGTGCACCACCGGGGGTGGGTCTGGCGTTGCGGAGTTCACGGTGAGCGCGCCGGCCACCAAGCACCTGGCGGCCTACGAGGCGACCGCGCAGGTCATGACGGATGCCACGGACTTCGATCTTCTGCACGGTGCGACCATCACGCCGACGGTCGGTACCGCCTTCGAGGTCGGCGACAGCTACACGATCCAGCTGTCCCCGCCTGGCTCCTTCTATGCGCCGATCAGCGACACCTTCGAATCCGGTGAGAGCTTCTTCCAGTATGGCACCAACCGGCATCGCTTCGGCGGGCAGCGCGGCAACGTCACGATCAACGCGGCGGCCGACGGCTACTTCGACCTGCAGTTCGACTTCATGGGTCTGCCGGGGGTGCGCTCGAGCGAAGAGATCCCGGCCGTCGACTTCTCCGCCTTCCAGGATCCGCTGATCGTCGACGACGACAACTCGCCCTACGTGGCGCTCGGCGGCGTGGAGATCGTGCTGCGGAGCTTCAACCTCAACGTCGGTCAGAACACCGTCATGCGGTCCCTGGTCGGTCAGAAGAAGGTCCGCACGTCAGGCCGCGCCTCTTCCGGCACGATCGTGTTCGAGGCGCTGGATCTCGACGACGCCGACTTCTTCGACAACCTGGACGACGGGTCGACCCTCACCTTCGAGCTGATCCACGGCCTGGTGCGCGGCGAGATCGTCCACCTGACCTGCACGCGGCTGGAGATCACCGGTCTGCAGTACCAGGACGAGGAAGGCGTGGCGATGTTCTCGGCCAACGTCACCGCGCTCCCGTCCGACGCCGGCAACGACGAGCTGCTGCTGGCGATCAAGTAGATCCCAAGCGAAACCGAGGAGGGCCTCGCCGCACCCGACACCCAATGGCCGGCGAGGCCCGACGATCCGGGAGTAGGCCCGCAGCTGGGCGGACAGCTGCTGAACGCGGGAGCTATGGCGCGTGACAGCCGGGAGAGACCGGCAACCGTTGTCTCAGAGGAGAGCCGCATGGCGCCCAGGAAACAGAAGCACGAGGACATCGACGCCTCGGACATTCCCCTCGATGCGTTCGAGGAAGGCGGCCTGTTCGTCTTCGATGCCCGCCCGGTGGTCCGCAACTGGCCGGCTCGGATCCGTGTGCCGATCGGCGATGGCCAGTTCCAGACGCACGAGATCCGGATCGACGTCGACTACCTGGACATGGACGCCTACATGCAGCTGCAGCAGGACATGACGGACTATGCGGCCAAGGGCGGCAAGCACGGCGACGCCGCCGACCCGCTCTACAAGCACCTGAAGGGCTGGTCTGGGATCGCCGCCCAGGGCAAGGGCGCGCTCGGTTATTCCGATGCCGCGAAGAGTCAGCTACTGCGCGACCCGCGGATCCGCGGCGCCGTGATGGAAGCCACCGCCCGCATGGTCCTGGGGATCGAGGAAAAAAACTCCGAGACGCCGCCCGAAGATGGGCAACCGCAGGCCGGCGGGCCAAACCGCGCGGCACGTCGGGCGGCGGAGGCGAAGACCAGGAAGGCTACGGAATAGCCGATCAGTTGCGCGATGCCGGTCAGGACGTCGACGCCTTCCTCGACGCACAGCGCCGGCGACGCGCCCGTCAACGCCGGCGGGAGCGGGAGCTGCCGGCGACCAGGCCGGCCTATCCGATCCTGCCGGCCAATACCGAGGCAGTGATGGTGTTTCAGCGGTGCCAGACCCAATGGACGTATGCCGGCGACCCGCCGGCCCATACGGGTCTGCGCGTCGAGGCCGTCACCGCAGTGATTGATGCGCTCGGCGTCCCGGCTGAGCGCCGGTCCGATCTGCTCGGCCGGATCCAGATCATCGAGATGAAGGCGCTCGAGGTGCTCAACCGGATCCGGATGGCGGACCTGGCCCGGATCCGCCGACAGCAACCCCGGCCGGCGAGGTCGCGATGACCGATATCGTCGTCGGCCTCACACTGCGTGCGGACGGCCGGGGCTTCGTCGGCGAGGTCCGCAACGCCCGATCGGAGCTGGCTGGGCTGCGCGACAGCGGTACCGGCGCCGGCCGCGCTCTCGAAGATCTGCGGCTGCGCAGCTCATCCGCGCTCGCATCGCTTCGATCGCTGCAGACCGTCATCGCCGGACTTGGCCTGGCCATCGGCGTGCGCGATGCCGTGCAGGAGTTCGCCGCTTACGAGCGCGGGCTGGTCGGTGTCGCCAAAACCGCCGATCTGAGTGCAGACCAGATCCGAGAGATGGGTGCCGCCGTCACCGAGATGGCCAGGCGCATGCCGTTCGCGCGCACCGAGCTGCTCGGCATCGCCCAGGCCGGCGGTCAGCTGGGCGTCAAGGGCGTGAAGGACCTGACGCTCTTCACCGAGACCGTAGCGAAGCTCGGCACCGCGTCCGACCTCGCCGGTGAGGAAGCGGCGACCAGCCTCACACGGATCCTCAACGTCACCGGCGAGGCGATCGACAGCATCGATACCCTGGCTTCGGTTATCGTGGCGCTGGGCAACAATGCGGCGGCCAGTGAGTCCGAGATCGCCCGTGTCGCCACACAGGTCGCCCAGGCCACCGCGATCTTCGGCGTCTCCGCCGGCGAGGCTGCGGGCTTCGGCGCGGCGCTCCGGTCGGTCGGTGTCCAGGCCGAGCTGGGCGGGTCCGCCGTCGGCCGGACGTTCCGGGCGATCGAAGAGTCCATCCGTGGCGGCGGTCAGCGCTTCCGTGAGCTGGCCGAGATCACCGGCATCGCCGGCGACCAGCTCCGCCAGACGTTCGAGCAGGACGCCACCTCGGTTTTCGTATCGTTCGTCGAAGGTGTGGGGGCGGCGGTCGAGAGTGGAGAGAGCGCGGCCGAGGTCCTGGAACGCTTCGGCCTGCAGGGCGAGGAACTGCTAAAAGTCCTTCCGACCCTGGCCGTCAACAGCGATCAGCTTAGCCGTTTCCTGGGAATCGTCGCCGACGAGACGCGCAATACGACCGCGCTGAACGAAGAGTATCTCCGGTCGGCGCAGACCTTGTCTTCGCAGCTGGCTCTGACCGGCAATGCACTGGACGAGATCGCCGCGTCCCTGGGTTCCGCACTCGCGCCGGCGATTGTTGAGGCGACCGATGATCTGCGGTCGTTCGTCCAGGAGGCGGTGGATTCCGGCGACGTCGCGGCGACCTTCGACGCGGTTGCCTATGCGGTCGGCGCCCTCTCGAGCAACTTGGACATACTCGCCGCCACCGTGGGTGTCGGAATCTTCGCCCGTATGCGGCCGGGGATCGTCGGTGTGCTGCAGTCGATCAATGCGCTGGTTCCGGCAGTCGCCTCGAGCACGGCCAGCTGGGTGACATTGAACGCCGCCGTCGCGACCGGAAGTGCCGTCGACCTTAACAGCGCTCGAGCAACCGAGCTGAAGGCGGCCGCCCAGGTCGCAGCAGCCCGCGCCAGTGTCGAGGCAACCGCGTCCACCCTGGCCCAGGTCAAGGCTGAGCGCGCGCGTGCCGTGGTGGTTGCAGGCTCCGCGGAGGCCGACCTGGCCCGCATTGCCGTCGGGCGCCAGGTGCTCGCAATCGAAGCCCAGCTACTGGCCCAGAAGAACGCGTTGGCCGCCGCCGAGGCCCGGCACCTGGCTGCCCTGCAAGCCACTACGGTCGGCGCCCGCACGGCGACCATCGCCATGCGGGGCCTGTCCGGGGCGATGAACCTGATCGGCGGCCCGGCCGGTGCTGCGCTACTTGCCGCCGGCGGGATCTACTACCTGGCGACCAGGCAGTCGGAGGCGTCGCAGGCCGCAGAGCTGCATGCGCGCGCGATCGAGGGCGTTAACCGCCAGCTCGGCCTGGGCGCCGGCCTCAGCCAGGACGCAGCGCAGCGCGCCCGTGAGGAGGCCGAGGCGAGCCTGGCGCTGACCGAGGCACTGATTGCCGAAACACAGGTCCGCGCGACCCGAGGCGGCCAGATGCGACGGGCCGCCCAGGAGGACCTGGCCGAATACAAGCGGCAGGCCCAGGAACTGCGCGAAGGGCTGAAGCTGCTCGATGTCCAGGGTGAGCTGCGCGCCCTCTTCGACGGCAACGAGGGTCTCTTCGGAGCCGGCGGTCTGTCGGGGATCCTGCCGACCAGTGGTCCAGGTGGCGGCGCCGATTTCGGGGGGCTGGCCACAGACGTCCAGTCGCTGGTGGACCAGCTCGATCCGATGGCGAAGGTCATGCGGGAGGCCAGCGACGCCGAAGAGCAGCTGCGGGCGTCGCATGAGAAGCTGACGGCCGCCGGCTACGACGTCGAAGCCCTGATCAAAGCGCTGAACCACGGCACCGACGCCTACGCCTTCGGGCTGGGCGCCGCCGCTCGAGCGGCCCGCGAGCAGGCCCAGGACACTACGCTGGCGCTACAGGTCCGCAAGCTCGAGGCCGAGGGCACCGAGCAGGCCCGCCAGGAGATCGTGCGGCTGACCGCTGCCCGCGAACTGGATCGCCTGGAGTCCCGTCGCCAGCAGGCCGTCATGGCGGCCGCACCTGGTCAGATCGGGGAGATCAACGCGGCCTACGCCGAGCTGCGCGCCGCGGTGCTGGCCACCCGCGACGCCGAGCTGGAATGGTCATCCGGCCAGGACGAGGCGCTGAAGGCACTGCGCGCGCGTCTGGATCCGATCGCCGAGAAGTATCGCGACGTCGACCAGCAGGCCCAGCTGCTGATGCGGGGCTTCGAGGCGGGCAAGCTCACCTACGAGCAGTACCTGGATCTGATCGCCCGCCTGGGCGACCAGGTGGAGGCATGGGCGGCCGCGCAGAACCAGGCGGCCGATGCCATGGTCCGCTCGGCCGAGGACCTAGAGTTCCAGAACGAGATCCGACGCCTGGAGCTGGAGAACACCGACGAGGCCCGCCGGCGGATCGTCGCGCTGACCACGGCGCGGAAGCTCGAGCAGCTGGAGCTGGAGCGGTCGCGCGCCCTGCTCGAGGCCCTGCCAGAACAGATCGACGCGGTGAACGCGGCCTACGATCGGATGCGCAAGGCGATCATGGACGAGGGCCAGGTGCGCGAGCTGGAGCGCATCAAGGATCAGGCCAACCCGCTGGCCGAGGCCTTCAAGACGGCGGCGGAGGGGATCCAGCGCGGCTTCAGCGACGCGATCACCAATGTCGTGCGCAACGGCAAGCTGCAGTTCAAGGATCTGGCTGGCAGTGCGAAGGACATCTTCGCGCGCATGTTCGGGGAGATCGCCACTCTGGCGATCGCCAAGCCGATCATCGTCCCGATCGTCGGCGCTCTCGGCCAGGCGGTCGGTCTGTCCCCGTCGGCGATCGCCAGCATCACCGGCCAGTTCGGAGGCGGTGCCGGCGGACTGACCGGCGCCCTGCCGGCCTTCTCAGGCGGCGGTGGCGGGCTGATCGGTGGCATCGGCGCCGGCATGGGGCTGATCAACCTGCTGCGCGGGGGCTCGCTGACCACGGGCTCGGCCACGATCGGCAACCTCTTCGCGTCGCTGGGCTCCAGGCTCGGCGGTGCTGAGCTGGGCGCCACGTTCGGCAATGCCGGCCTTGCCTTCGGATCTCCGCTCGGCTCCATCGGCTCCTTCGCCACCAACCTGCTGCTCGACCAGCTCCTGGGCGACCGAGGGATCGGCTCGACGATCGGCTCGACGATCGGCGCCGTCGCCGGTTCCTTCTTCGGTCCCTTCGGCACCATTGCTGGCTCGGCCCTGGGCAATGTCGTCGGCGGCCTCTTCGGTGGCGGTCAGACGCCTTCGGTCGGGCCGACCGGGGTGGCACGGATACCCAATGTCATCGGCACCAGCGAGATCCAGCTCTCCGCCGACAACGACGGCGACCCCACGGCGGCCGGCGAGGTTGCCCGGCGCATCCGGGAGATAGCCACCGAGGCCAGCGATCGCTACGGGGCGACCGGCTCTCGCGCATACGGGCTCGATGTCGGCGCCTTCTCCAATCCGGAGGGTGGTTCGGGTCAGTCGGCCGGCTTCAACCTGAAGGAAATCATCAACGGCCAGCTGGCAGATAAGGACCTGTTTCGAGGCCTGTCGGCCGACGAGGCGGTTACGGAAGGCGTGCGGCTCACGCTGCAGAAGGCCTTCGACGGTTTCGACACGGACCGCGTTTCGACAGCCCTCCAGAATTCGTCGGCCAAGACGATCGAAGAGCTGCTCTCGGACTTGGACTTCGCCGCCGGCCTGGACGAGTTGTTCCTGCCGGACCTCGATATCGCCGGACCGCTGAAGACGCAGCTGGATGCGCTGAAGGACGCTTTCGAAGAGGCCAAGGAACGCGCCAAGGAACTTGGCCTGGCGACCGAGAATTTGGCCGACAACTACGCGACCGCGGTCACCCAGGTGCAGCAGGGCTTCCGCACCAGCCTCGAGGCGGAGGCGGCCGGTGTAGGCGGCCAGTACAACCAGCTCCTCTCCCTTGCGGCACAGCTCAAACAGCTCTCTACCGATGCCGAAGTGGCCGGCGTGAGCGCCGATACCCTGGCGCAGGTGATCGACGGCCGCTTCCGACCCGTCATCGAGGGCCTCGGAGCCGGAGAGCTGCAGGCTCTGATCGATGCATTCAGCGGGGTGGCCGATCAGGTCCAGGGCGCGGACATCATTCTGCGAGAGCTTACCGAGACCCTAAATTCACAGGTGGTGGACTCCCTTACCCAGACTGCCGCAACCACTGCGGAGATCGCCGAGCAGCAAGAGCAAGCCCGCAATACCCTGATCGAAGCTTACAAGCGCGAGAGCGCCGAACTGCAGACCCTTCGCGACCGCATGATGGGGTTCGCAAACTCGATCCGTGAAACCCGGCGCGGCCTGGAAGTCAGCGACCTGGCCAAGGGCGGTCCCACCGATCGGCTGGATGCCGCGAAGGGTATCTTCGACGACGTGTTCGAGCGCGCCCAGGCGGGCAACGAGGACGCGATCGCCGGCATCGAGCAGGCGGCCCAGAACTATCTCCAGATCGCCCGCGAGGTCCTGGTGGGTGCGGACTATAACGCCGCCTTCGACATGACGGCGGACCGCCTGTCGCGTGTCGAGTCCGTTGCAAAGCAACAAGCCCAGATCGCCGATCAGCAGCTGGCGCAAATGCAGATGCAGGTCAGCCAACTCGTTTCGATCAACGACAACGTCATCTCCGTCGCCGACGCGATCCGCGATCTGGAAGCCGTGCTTGCAGCCGCCCCCAACGCTGCAACGCCCAGCGGCGGGTCTGCAGGAGATATCAGCGACCAGTACACGCGAGAGGAGCGGTATCTGGCGCGAAATTCGGACGTTGCGGCGTGGGCACAGGCGACGGCCGCGGCGGAGGGCGTTACCGACCCGGATCAACTACGCGTCCGCCTGAACCAGCTCGCATATCAACACGCTCACGAGTATGGCATCGCGGAAGGGCGAGAGTACGAAAAGGGCGGCTGGCATCCCGGCGGTCCGGCGATCGTGCACCCCGGCGAGCTGCTCTACACCGGCGGGCCGATGCACGTCTTCAACGCCCAGCAGTCGCTGGCGCTGATGTCCCGGCCGGCGAACACCAACACCATGGACATGACGCCGCTGGTCGGCGCGATCGGCCGGACCACCTCGGCGATCTACTCGGCCGGCGATCGCCAGGCCATGGCCACGGCAGATCTGGCCGGCCAGGTGGAGCGCATGGGGATGACCATCGCCGACCAGGGTCGCCAGATCCGCGATCTCTCCATGCAGCTGTCGAAGAGGTCATCATGAGCCGCGGGCGCATCATGGCCTACCTTGCCGAGGTCGACCTGACCGCGGCCGACGGCACGTCGCCGACGACGCTCTATCTCAGCGACCTGCCGATGCGCCCTTGGCCTTCGACGGATGCCAATCGCCCGAACCAGTCCTATGACAGCCGGATTCTGGAGGCCCCGTCGATCGGGCTCGAGGTCTTCGCCGACGCCTCCCGGCTCACCGGAGCGCTCGGCACGGGTGCTCTGGTGCTCTCCAATGCCGATGGCGCCCTCAACCAGTACCGCGGCTCCATCTTCACGGCCGTGCGCGTCTGGTGGGGCGAGATCAAGACGGACGAAGAGGAGGAACGCTCCTTTGCGGCCGACTTCCGCAAGATCGTCGACGCGCGACCGGAGGCGCCGGCCTGGGACGTCACCGGCAGTCGGCCGAGCCGACTGGAGATCCCGATCTACGATCGCCGGGCGGACCTGGAGAACGACATCCAGGAAGAGACCTTCGACGGATCCAACAGCGGAGCTACCGGCTACGAGGGCACCGCCGACGATCTCAAGGACAGCGTCAAGCCGCTGGCACTTGGCGACCTGGTTACCGCCAACATCCCGCTGATATGGGTCAACGCGACCGCCCAGGTCGCCCAGGCCCACGCCGGCGAGATGGAGGAGTATTCGGCGATCTACGATCGCGGGGCCGCCACCGGCCTGACCGACGACGGGGACGTGTCCGGATCTGCCTTCGACAGCGCTAGTCCGTCTGCGGGCCATCGGGTCACCGACCTCGGCCGAGGGCTGCTGAAGGTCAACCAGTCCTTCGGCGGAGTGGTCACCGCCGGCGTGAAGGGTGCGGTCGATCTGGTCGCCGGTGTGGGCTACCTCGACACCGCTCCGGAGCTGATCGCCGCGCTGATCGAGAGACAGGATCCGGCGGCCACGATAGGCCCCACCTTCGCGGCGATCTCCGAGACGGCGAAGGTCGGGCTCTACATCGCCGAGCGAACGTCGACCGCGCGCGTCATCGAGGCCTTGGCCCGGTCGATCGCCTGCTGGGTCCTGCCGGATCCGCTGGGCGTGTGGCAGATCGGCAAGCTGCACCTGCCGACCGGCTCGCCGGATCGCACGATCGATGACGTCGACATCATCTCCATTCGGCCGGGCGATCCCGAGGTCAGCCGGCCAGTATGGTCCGTCACGGTACGCGGCGGCCGGCTCTACCAGACCCATTCGCGCAGCAACCTGGCCGGCAGCATATGGGGCACTGACGCCGAGGAGCGCCTGCGTCGGGAGTGGCGGACCGGCATCAAGAAGGACACCGCGCTGCGCGACCTCTGGTGGCCCAATGTCCGCTCGATCGACCTGGAGACCGCGCTACGCGATCCGGCGGACCTGACCGACGTCGCCGAGCTGCTCTTCGACTGCATGTCGGTGCGCGAGGACGGCACGCCGTTCGCGGAGTGGGTGGTCACCGTGGAGCAGGATGAAGAGTGGCTCGACCTGTTGGCCGATCCTGGCATCGGCAAGGCGGAGGTCCGGCTCCGGTACAGCGCCGACGATATCGACCGGGTGATGATCGTCATGGCTGCCCAGCCCGGCCGGCCGACCGGCGGTCAGCTCACCTTGAGACTGTGGGGCTGAGATGACGACAGGTCGTATCCTCCTCGACAACCTGGCGCTCGACGCCACCCTGTCCGGCGGCAGCTGGGGCGGCACGCTCGACAACGTCCTGGATCCCCGGATTGTCAGCAAACCGGCACGGTGCGCCGATCCGTCCGACCTCGAGGCGAGCCAGTTCCTGATCACCTTCGACCGCAAGGTGTATCTGACCGATCTCCTGATCGGCGGTCACACAGCACTGCTCGACAGTCGCTACAGAGTCACCTGCTACGAGGGGGAGACCACGCTGCAGCAGATCGGATGGCACGACATCTTCGGGCGCATCTACCCGACGTCGTCGCTGCCCTTCGAACAAAGCAATTGGTACACGGGAAAGCCGCGCCTCAAGGACATCCAGGGCTATGCCCGCCATAAACCGATCCGGTTTCCGCTCTCCTGCTCGCCGGACAGTATTCTGGTCGAGCTGGACGTCCGCGATGTCGCCGAAGCTGGCAAGGACTTCGACATCGGATACCTAGCAGCGACCGCCGCGTTGACACCTGGCTGGACCTACGATTGGGGCCGAGAGCTGGCCATCGGCCGGCGCACTCAGGAAGAAGTCACCACCGGCGGCCGGGTGATCAAGTCACGCCGTACCAACGCCCGCGTGCACACGGTCAGCTTCTCGTCTCTGACCAAGGTCGAGGCCATGGCGATCTACGACCGCGCCCTGCTCGATGACGAGCACCCGATCGTCTTTGACCCGGATCGAACCGACTTGGTGCACGAGTTTCGGGAGGTTTTCCCCGCCGTCATGACCGTGGTGAGCCCGCCGCGCCAGGTCGACGAAACCGGCGACTGGTCGGTCACGCTCCGCTTTGAAGAAATGCAGGGATAGGAGATCAGCATGGCTATCGACTTTGCGACAGCGATCAGCCGGCTCCTGGCCGGATATTGGAACTCTGGGTCCAAGACCGACGCCAACCCCGGTGGTTTCGGCAACGACGGACACACCGAGAACCTGCCGGCCCTGGCCGAGGCGCTCGGCGTCGTCGGAAGCGAGGTCGCGACGAAGGCGACGGCTGCCAGCGGCGATGCTTCTGACGCATCGGACGCCGCCGACGCGGCCGGCCTCTCGGCAATAGCCGCTGCCGGCGCTGCGAGTGCAGCGGGTACGGCCCGCGACAAAGCTGAGCAGTGGGCGGACGCCGACGAAGACACTGAGGTCGAAGCGGGACGCTACTCGGCCAAGCACCACGCGGCCAAGGCCGAGCAGTCGGCGACCGATGCGGCGGCGGCCGTGAACGGCGTGAGAGTGTCCGCCAATGACGACACACCGAAGCACCTGGAGGAGGCGCTCCTACCTGGCGCCGGCATCGACATGGCCACTCAAAACGAAGGCGGCAACGAGACGCGCACCATCTCGGTCAATCTCGGTCTGATCGCCGGCATCGCCTACGCACTTAGCTGAGAGAGGAGATAACATCATGGCACTGACCAACACGCCCGCCTGGCCGCAGGTCCCGAAGATCGAGACGGCGGCAATCACCTCGGCCAACACCGCGACGGATGGCACTGGCGCGATTACGACCGTTGCCACGGCTGGAGCGAACGGCCGGCGCATTTCCGGCCTCTACGCCGGGGCGCGGGCCACGGTGACGGCGACGGCGGTTCGGTTCTTTCTGTCGACCGACGAGGGATCAACGTGGACCTATCTTCCGCGCCTCGATGCCCTCATCCCGGCGTACACTGTCGCCAACACAACGGCTAATGCCGGGCGGGTTACCGTTATCGATCCGGAGGATCAGTACACGTTCCTGGATCTGCCGGCAGACGCGGTGCTCGGCGCTACCATCGCCGTCGCGCTCGGCGGCGGCGTCGTGATCGTGGCCGAGGGGCACGACTTCTGATGGCGCACCCGATGCAGCCAGCCGGGGGAAGGCCGTCCGGGACGCCGCCAGGTTACTCAAAGGCGGTGCGTGGTGCTGCGCTGGCAACGATTGCTGCGCTGCTCCTTGTTGGCGGCGGCGGCGGAGGAGGAGGAGGGTCTGTTGATGTAGGCGCCATCGGCGCTGGAGGCGGCGGTGGTGAGTTTCTTGAAATCACTACGCCATTCACCATTCAAAAAGGCGTCGATTACCCAATCAGGCCGGGTCTGGGCGGACGGGGCGGTGCCACGACTTCCGCTGCCGGCAATGTGGCGCAACGCGGCGAGAGCGGAGAGGCAACGTTCGCCTTTCGTTGGGCCGTTAACGGCGGCGGTGGTGGTGGCGCTCCGTATACGCCGGGTGCGTCGGGAACAGGAAACGGCAGCGGCTTTGACGGCGGTTCGGGTGGCGGCTGTATCACCGGATCATCGTCATCGGTCAAATTCAACTCTGCAAGCTACGGCTTTGGTTCAACTGGCCCAGGCGGGGCTGGCGCAGGCGGTACAAACGGGGGCGGAACCGCTGCCGGGCCGGGGCGAAGCTCATCCATCACAGGATCACCTGTAACCTACGCCGCTGGCGGACAGGCTGGCGTGACGAATGGGGGCACGTCATATCCCGGCGCCACCAATAACTCAGGTAATGGCGGTTTGGGTGGCGGCTCAACAGGCTACGACGACGGCCAAACCGGTGGTTCCGGTGTTGTCATCGTTCGCTTCCTGGCATCGGAAGGAACGCTTGTCGCTACTGGAAGTTTTTCGGTGGCAAATGACGGCTTGTACAAGATCGTCACGTTCACCGGCGCTGGCTCCTTTAAACTGATCTGAGGCTGACATGACCGACTGGCAAAGAGTGGAGCTGTCCGGGCCTACAAGCGTTGGGGAAGTTGGCGCATTGCCCGACTTCCTTGTCGGTCTAGCTCTCGACACGTTGACGGACCTTAGCTTGTTCGCGAGTACCTATCCGGACCTAGACGGTGTCGGTTACTGGCCAGTGGTAGATCTCCCGCCTCCAACACCGGGCCTTGGCCAAACCCTCGGACAGACGCCGGAAATGTCGATCGACGCTGAGCTGAAGCATGTCGGCCGCTCCTATCACTTGGAGTTTCTGCCGTTGGCCGAGCGGAAGGCAGTGCTGAAAGAGGCGATCACCGAGGAGTTCCGTCGTCGGCGAAATGGCGGCACGACCGCGTCGATCGGTGGATTCGACGTCGAAGTCTCAACGACACACGAGGCAGCGGTCGAACTTGATCGGGCAATCGCCAAGATCACCCGCACCAATTCGGCTGGCACCATCCCCGTCGTCACTCGCGGCAAGGCTCGGGTGACCCTGACGGCGGCGATCGCAACAGACATGCTTCGGGCGATCGAGGACCACGTTGCCGCCTGCCAAGAGAATGAGAACAGTCTCTATGGAGAGGTGGACGACGCCGAAACCCAGGCTGATCTGACCGCCATCGACATCATGGCAGGCTGGCCGTAACGGCCGCCGGAAGGCGTTTAAACGGTCCATCGACTGCATTTGAACGCCGTTTAAATACTGCCCCCGCTTCCGGGCGGGGGACGGGCTGCGCTAACAGCCCGAGCCGCGGGATGGACCCCCGCACCGGATACACCGGCCGCCATGGACAACCAGGTCGCCGGTCCCGCCCTCCCCGCGCGGGGGAACGGCGAGCGTAGGAAGGTACAGCGATGGAGTCGACTCCGAGATTGTTCCAAGACGAAGTGGACGTGCTTCAGGGCCTCGCGCCCTGGCTTGGCGGCAAGCGGGCGCTCGCCGGCCGCATCGTGAAAGAGATCCTGAGGATTCCGCACCGATGCTATGCCGAGCCCTTCATAGGCATGGGCGGCGTCTTCATGCGGCGGCCGAGACGGGCGGCGGCCGAGGTGATCAACGACGCGAGCGACGACGTCGTGAACCTGTTCCGCATCGCGCAGCGACACCCTGCAGCTCTGGCCGAGGAGCTGTCAGGCAAGCTGATGGGCAGGGCCGAGTTTGAGCGCCTGGCCCGACAGGATCCGGAGAGCCTCACGGACATCGAGCGGGCTGCCCGGTTCCTTTACCTCCAGTATGCGGGATTCGGAGGCAAGGCCACGTCCAGGACCTTCGGTGTCGACCCCGGTTCCCCTGCGCGCTTCCAGCCAAGCCGGGTCATGCGGCTGCTGAGGAGGGTCCACCAGCGCCTCGAAGGCGTGGTGATCGAGCGTCTCGACGCGGGAGCCTTCCTAGCCCGCTACGACCGGCCCTACACCCTGTTCTACTTGGACCCGCCCTACATCGGGTGCGAGGACGACTATGGAGCGGAGCTGTTCTCGGCCGTCGACCATCGCCGCATAGCCGACCACCTGGAAGGCCTGGCCGGGGCGTTCGTTCTCAGCATCAACGATTGCGACCAGGCGCGAGAGCTATTCGGCCGCCGGCGCTTGCTCGAGGTCGAGCTGTCCTACACGATCAACCCCGCAGCTGCCGACGTCCGGAGGCGAGAGCTGATCGTGACGAACCGATGAAGTGCGAGCTACCGGCCGTGGAGAATGCATGTGCTACAAAACCTGCTGTCCCGGACTCCAAAACCTGCGGTCCGGCTACACTGTGAGCGGTCTTCCTCCCGTGGTACGCCCTTCCCTCGCCTCCCCGGCGGTGCTGATCGCCACCGGGCTCGGCACCGGCTACCTGCCCAAGGCGCCGGGCACCTGGGGCTCGCTGCTGGCGGCGGTGCTGGCCTGGCCGCTGGCCCAGGCCGGCGGGTCTCTGGCCTTGCTGGGGGGCGCGGTCCTGGCGACCCTGGCGGGGACCTGGGCGACGCGGGTCTATATGGAGCGCACCGGGACCCAGGACCCGGGGGCCGTGGTGATCGACGAGGTCGCCGGCCAGTGGCTCGCCCTGGCGCTCTGCCCACCGCACCCGCTGTGGTGGGCGATCGCCTTCGTCGCCTTCCGGGTGGCCGACATCACCAAGCCGTTCCCGGCGAACTGGATCGACCGCAACATGCACACGCCGTTCGGCGTGATCCTGGACGACCTGGTGGCCGGCGCCTATGCCGCCCTGGTGGTCTGGATCGCCGCCGCCTGGCTGTGGACCGCCCCCTGATCTTTGCCTCGGAGGCTCTCATGCTCCCCGCCCCGCTTCTCGATCTCGCGACCCAGGTGCTCGACCGGGCCAAGGCGCGCGGCGTGATGATCGCCACCGCCGAATCCTGCACCGGCGGCCTGATCGCCGGGTGTCTCACCGAGATCGCCGGCTCCTCCGCCGTGGTCGAGCGCGGGTTCGTGACCTATTCCAACGAGGCCAAGACCGAGATGCTGGGCGTGCCGGCCGAGACGATCGCCGCCATGGGCGCGGTCTCCGAGGAGGTGGCGCGCGCGATGGCCGAGGGCGCTCTGGCGCACTCGCGGGCGGGGCTGACGGTGGCGGTCACCGGCGTGGCGGGACCGGGCGGCGGCACGGCGGAGAAGCCGGTCGGGCTGGTGCATTTCGGCTGCGCGATGGCGGGCGGCGAGACGGTTCACCGGCGCGAGATCTTCCCCGGCGACCGGTCCGCGGTGCGCGAAGCGACGGTCCGCACGGCGCTGGAGATGCTGCTGGCGCGGCTTTAGCGACGTTGGGTCCCGGCCGACCTCCGGGTCAAGCCCGGAGTTCGCCGGGATGACGTTTACATTTGTGAAGGTGTGAAGCCCGAGTTACGTCGTCATCCCGGACGCGCCCGGACCTGATCCGGGGGCGGGCCGAGACCCAGCATACCGGAAGCCTGTCAAAGGGCCACCCGTGCCCTTCATCCTGAGCAGCGCCGAGCCTTACTCGGGGCGTGTCGAAGGGCCGTACAGCGCCTTCGCCCGGTCCTCGAAGGCCTGCACCATGCGGCGGACGGCCTCGTTGAAGAACAGGCCCATCACCCGCTGCAGCACCAGGTTCTTGAACTCGAAATCGACGTAGAAATCGATCAGGCAGCCGCCGTCGCCCTGCTCGATGAAGGCCCAGTGGTTGTTCAGGTAGCGGAACGGCCCGTCCGTATAGGTCACGTCGAGCCGGTGCTCCTCGGGATGCAGCTCGACCCGGGAGGTGAAGCGCTCGCGGATCAGCTTGTAGCCGATCATCAGGTCGGCGAAGAACACGTTGCCCTCGCGCTTCTTGATCCGCGCGCCGACGCACCACGGCAGGAAGTCCGGGTAGGTCTCCACGTCGGCGACAAGGGCGTACATCTGGTCCGGGGAATACGGAACGATGCGCTTTTCGGCGTGTGTCGGCATTCCGGCAGCGATCGGGTCGGTTATTCGGCGGCGGGCGCGGCGGCGGCCGGCTCGATGGGGCTCGTCTCGGACAGGGCGATGGCGTCGGCCTCGCGCACCGGCTTGCCGGCCAGCCGCGCATCGCGGGCGGCGCGCAGCCGGGCGAAATCGTCGCCGGCGAAATAGGACGAGCGGGTCAGCGGCGAGGACGAGACCATGAGGAAGCCCTTGTTGAAGGCCCGGCTCTTGTAGGTGTCGAACTCCGCCGGTTCCACGAACCGGTCGACCGCGTGGTGCTTCGGCGTTGGCTGCAGGTACTGGCCGATGGTCATGAAATCCACCTCGGCCGAGCGCAGGTCGTCCATCACCTGATGGACCTCCTCAGGCCCCTCGCCCAGGCCGACCATGATGCCCGACTTGGTGAAGATCGACGGGTCCATCTCCTTCACCTGGTGCAGCAGGTGGAGCGACCCGAAATACCTCGCCCCCGGCCGCACGGTGCCGTAGAGCCGCGGCACGGTCTCCAGGTTGTGGTTGAACACGTCCGGCTTGGCCGCGACGACGATGGCCAGCGCGTCCTTCTTGCGCCGGAAATCGGGGGTCAGCACCTCCACGGTGGTGCCGGGCGAGTGCTTGCGGATCTGCAGGATGGTCTCGGCGAAATGCCCCGCCCCGCCGTCGGGCAGGTCGTCGCGGTCCACCGAGGTGATGACCACGTGGTTCAGGCCGAGCTTGGCGACCGACTTCGCCACGTTCTCCGGCTCATGCGGATCGAGCTGATCCGGCCGGCCGGTGGCGATGTTGCAGAAGGCACAGGCCCGGGTGCAGACCGAGCCCAGGATCATCATCGTCGCATGCCGCTTGGACCAGCATTCGCCGATATTCGGACAGGCCGCTTCCTCGCACACGGTGTGGAGGTTGTGGTCGCGCATGATCTTGCGCGTCTCCTGGTAGGTCGCCGAGGTCGGCGCCTTCACCCGGATCCAGGCCGGCTTGCGCTTCTGCACCGGGTTGTCCGGCTTATGCGCCTTCTCGGGATGGCGGACCCGCGCCTTGTCGGCAGATGTGGTCGCCTCTGTCATTGCTCGGTCCTTTGCAGGCTCGATCCGTGCGGAATTGCGAACCTCAGAAGTGGATGGCCCGGCCGTACGCGTCAAGGACGGACTCGTGCATCATCTCGCTGAGGGTCGGATGCGGGAAGACGGTGTGCATGAGCTCCGCCTCCGTGGTCTCCAGGGTCATGGCCACGGTATAGCCCTGGATCAGCTCGGTCACCTCGGCGCCGATCATATGGGCGCCCAGAAGTTCGCCGGTCTTGGCGTCGAAGATGGTCTTCACCATGCCCTCGGGCTCGCCGAGCGCGATCGCCTTGCCGTTGCCGATGAACGGGAACTTGCCGACCTTCAGCTCGCGGCCCGTCTCCTTGGCTTCCGCCTCGGTCAGGCCGACGCTGGCAATCTGCGGACGGCAATAGGTGCAGCCCGGTACCCGGTCGATGTCGAGCGGATGCAGGCCCTTCACGCCGGCGATCTTCTCGACGCAGATCACGCCCTCGTGGCTGGCCTTGTGGGCGAGCCAGGGCGGGCCGGTGAGGTCGCCGATGGCGTAGACGCCCGGCTCGCCGGTCTCCATCCACTCGTTGGTCACCACGTGGGTCTTCTCGACATTCACCTTGGTGCCGTCGAGGCCGATATCCTCCACGTTGCCGACGATGCCGACGGCGAGGATGACCCGGTCGACCTCCAGGGTCTCCTTCTTGCCCTTCACCTCGATCTCGGCCTTAGCCCCCTTGTCGGAGCCCTCCAGCTTGTGGACCTTGGCGCCGGTGTGGATCTTCATGCCCTGCTTGGTGAACTGCTTCAGGGCGAAGGCGGAGATCTCCGCATCCTCTGCCGGCAGGATCCGGTCGACCACTTCCACGACGGTCACTTCGGCGCCCATGTCGTGGTGGAAGCTGGCGAACTCCATGCCGATGGCGCCGGAGCCGATGACCAGCAGCTTCTTCGGCATGGTCTCGGGCACCATCGCTTCCTTGTAGGTCACGATGGTCTTGCCGTTCGGCTCCATGCCAGGCAGCGTGCGGGCGCGGGCACCGGTGGCCAGGATGATGTTCTTGGCGGTGTAGGTGCCGGCCGACTTGCCGTCCTTGGTCACCTCCAGTTTGCGCAGCTTGCCGTCGGTGCCGGCGAGCTTGCCCTGGCCGTCGATGACGGTGACCTTGTTCTTCTTCAGCAGGTGGCCGACGCCGCCGGAAAGCTGCTTCGCGACATCGCGCGACCGCTTAACCACCTTCTTAAGATCGTACGATATGTCCTTGGCGGAAAAGCCGTAAGCGTCGAGGTTGTGCAGGATGTGCCCGACCTCGGAGGAGCGCAGCAGCGCCTTGGTCGGGATACAACCCCAGTTCAGGCAGATGCCGCCAAGATGCTCGCGCTCGACCACCGCCGCCTTCATCCCGAGCTGGGCGGCGCGGATCGCGGCGACGTAGCCGCCGGGCCCGCCGCCGACCACGATGACGTCGAATTGGGTATCGGCCATAACGCGCCTCCCCTTACAGCAACATGGTGAGCGGATCTTCGATCAGCTTCTTGAAGGCCGCCAGGAACTCGGCCCCGACAGCACCGTCCACCACCCGGTGGTCGACCGACAGGGTGCAGCTCATCACAGTGGCGACGGCCAGCGCGCCGTCCTTGACCACCGGACGCTGCTCGCCGGCACCGACCGCCAGGATCGCGCCCTGGGGCGGGTTGATGACGGCGGCGAAGTCCTTGATGCCGAACATGCCCAGGTTGGAGATCGAGAAGGTGCCGCCCTGGTAGTCTTCCGGCGATAGCTTGCCTTCGCGCGCCCGGCCGGCGAGGTCCTTCATCGCCGCCGAGATCTCGACCAGCCCCTTGGAGCCGGCATCGCGGATCACCGGGGTGATCAGACCGCCCTCGATCGCCACGGCGACGGAGATGTCGACCTGGTCGTAGATCCGGATCGCCTTCTCGGTCCAGGTGGCGTTGGCCGCCGGCACCTGCTTCAGCGCGATGGCCGAGGCGCGGATCACCAGATCGTTGACCGACAGCTTGTACTTGTCGGACTTGGCGTTCAGGTCCTTGCGGACCTTCAGCAGCTCGTCGATCTCGCAGTCGACGGTCAGGTAGAAATGCGGGGCGAACTGCTTGGATTCCGTCAGGCGCTTGGCGATGACCTTGCGCATGTTGGTGTTCGGAATCTCCTTGTAGCTCGGCAGGCCCGGCACGTCGGGCGACGGCGCCTGGGCGGCCGGAGCCGCAGCAGCCGGCGCCGCGGCGGGAGCCGCACCCTGGGACGCGGCCGCCTTCTTCGGCGCGCCGCCTTCCATCACCTTCTCTATATCCGCCTTCACGATGCGGCCGTTCGGCCCGGAGCCGGAGACGTCGTTCAGGTCGAGACCGGCCTGCTCGGCCATGCGCTTGGCCAGCGGGCTGGCGAACACGCGCCCGCCGCTGCCGGCGCTCTTGGCCGGGGCCGGCGCCGACTTCTCCTGCTGGGCCGGCTTGGCCTCCTGCTTGGGGGCTTCCTGCTTCGGCTCCTCCTTGGGAGCCTCTTCCTTCTTCGGCGCCGGCGCGGCCGCCGCCTCGCCGCCATCGGCGGGAATGTCGTCGGCGCTCTCGCCCTCTTCGAGCAGATAGGCGATGACCGCGTTCACGGCGACACCCTCGGTGCCGTCGGCGACGACAATCTTGCCGATCTTACCCTCGTCGACGGCTTCCACTTCCATGGTCGCCTTGTCGGTCTCGATCTCGGCGATCACGTCGCCCGGAGAGACGGTATCGCCCTCCTTGACCATCCACTTGGCGAGGTTGCCCTCGGTCATGGTCGGCGACAGGGCCGGCATCAGAATGGGAGTAGGCATCGCTCGGTCCCCCTCAGGCGCGGTAGCAGGCGACTTTGGCCGCGGCGACGATATTCTCCGCCTGCGGCACGGCCAGCTTCTCGAGATTGGCGGCATACGGCATCGGCACATCGGCGCCGGCGACCCGGCCGACCGGTGCGTCCAGATGGTCGAACGCGACCTCCATGATCTGGGTCGCGATCTCCGATCCGATGCCGGAGAAGGCCCAGCCTTCCTCGACGGTGACCAGACGGTTGGTCTTCTTCACCGAGGTGACGATGGTCTGGATGTCGAGCGGGCGGATGGTGCGCAGGTCGATGACCTCGGCCTCGATCCCCTCCTCCGCCAGCTTCTCGGCGGCCTCGAGAGCCTTGCCGACCATGATCGAGAAGGCGGTGATGGTCACGTCCTTGCCGGAGCGCACGACCTTGGCCTTGCCGATCGGCAGCACGAAGTCCGGATCCGTCGGCACGTCGAAGGACTGGCCGTAGAGGACCTCGTTCTCCAGGAAGATGACCGGGTTCGGATCGCGGATCGCCGCCTTCAGCAGGCCCTTGGCGTCGGCCGCGGACCAGGGCGAGACGACCTTGAGGCCCGGGCAGTGGGCGTACCAGCTCGCATAGCACTGGGAGTGCTGGGCGGCGACGCGGGAGGCGGCCCCGTTCGGGCCGCGGAACACGATCGGACAACCCATCTGGCCGCCGGACATGTACAGCGTCTTGGCCGCGGAGTTGATGATCTGGTCGATCGCCTGCATGGCGAAGTTGAAGGTCATGAACTCGACGATCGGCTTCAGGTTGCCGAAGGCCGCACCGACCGCGAGACCGGCGAAGCCGTGCTCGGTGATCGGCGTGTCGATGACCCGGTCGGCGCCGAACTCGTCCAGCAGCCCCTGGGTGACCTTGTAGGCGCCCTGGTACTCGGCGACCTCCTCGCCCATGAGGAAGACTTCGCCGTCGTTGCGCATCTCCTCGGCCATCGCATCGCGCAGGGCCTCGCGCACGGTCTGGCGCGTGGTCTCCTTGAAGAACTTGGCCTCGTCGACGTCGTCGGGGATCTGGGTGGCGGTCGCCAGGGGCGAGCCGAGATCGCCGGACGGGGCGGAGACCGGGGCCGGGCGCTTGGGACCGTCGGCGATTTCCGCCGGCGCCTCGTCCTTGCCGCCGTCGTCATCGTCGGATTTGGCCTCGGCCTTCGGGGCCGGCGCGTCGCCGCCATCCGCCGGGATGTCGTCGGCGCTCTCGCCCTCTTCCAGCAGGTAGGCGATGACCGCGTTCACCTGAACTCCCTCGCTGCCCTCGGAAACGACGATCTTGCCGACCTTACCCTCGTCGACGGCTTCCACTTCCATGGTCGCCTTGTCGGTCTCGATCTCGGCGATCACGTCGCCGGCGGAGACCGTGTCCCCTTCCTTCACCATCCATTTCGCGAGGTTGCCCTCGGTCATGGTCGGCGACAGGGCCGGCATCAGAATGGGAGTAGGCATTCGGTGTCCCCCCTCTCGGGTGCAGCGGCCGGATCGCCCTCCGGGGCAGGACCGCGCGTTCTGTTTCGCTCGCGACGGTGGCGGGCGCGCTCAGCGCGCCTCGACCAGCACGTCGGTCCACAATTCCTCGACATCCGGCTCCGGACTCTGCTGCGAGAAGTCGGCGGCGTCGGTGATCAGATCCTTCACCTCGCGGTCGACCTTCTTCAGCGTGTCCTCGTCCACGCCCTGCTCCAGCACCAGGCGGCGCAGGGTGTCGATCGGATCGTGCTCCTGGCGCATCTTGTTGACCTCCTCCTTGGTCCGGTACTTGGCCGGATCGGACATAGAGTGGCCGCGATAGCGGTAGGTCTTCATTTCCAGGATGTACGGGCCCTTGCCCTCGCGGCAGTGCTTGACCGCCTTCTCGCCGGCGGCCTTGACCGCCAGAACGTCCATCCCGTCGACCTCTTCGCCGGGGATGCCGTAGGCGTGACCGCGCTGCGCCAGGGACGGACCGGCCGCCGCGCGCTGCTGCGAGGTGCCCATGGCGTACTTGTTGTTCTCGATGATGAAGATCACCGGAAGCTTCCACAGCGCCGCCATGTTGAAGCTCTCGTAGACCTGGCCCTGGTTCACCGCCCCGTCGCCGAGATAGGTGAGCGAGACCCGGTCGGTCTTGCGGTAGCGGTGGTTGAAGCCGAGGCCGGTGCCGATCGGCACCTGGGCGCCGACGATGCCGTGGCCGCCGAAGAAGTTCTTCTCGCGGCTGAACATGTGCATCGAGCCGCCCTTGCCCTTGGAGTAGCCGCCGATGCGTCCGGTCAGCTCCGCCATCACGCCGCGGGCTTCCATCCCGCAGGCGAGCATGTGGCCGTGATCGCGGTAGGAGGTGACGACCGTGTCGCCGTCCTCGATCGCCGCCTGCATGCCGACGACGACCGCTTCCTGGCCGATATAGAGGTGGCAGAAGCCGCCGATCAGGCCCATGCCGTAGAGCTGACCCGCCTTCTCCTCGAAGCGTCGGATCACCAGCATGTCGCGATAGTAGCCGACGAGCTCGTCCTTGGACGGCATCTCCGGTTTCGCGGACGCGGATTTGGTGGATCGGGACGTGCGTTTGGTGGCGGCGGGCTTCTTCGCGGCACCCGAGGAATTCGAGGCCGATTTCGTCGTGGCTGCACGGGCCATGGGTCTCCCCCTGTACGTGTCCGGGGCGCGTTCAGTCCGCACCAACTCGGTACCCACACAACTAAGGGAAACACGTCACATTTTCAAGATGCCTAACATCTTGTGTTGCAACGCAAAAACGTCACTTAACTTGATTTTGGTTAAGCCGTCGAAATCACTCAGCGAACCGCCACGTTCAGCACCAGTCCGTCCTTCGGAACGAGGCCGTTGCCGATGACCACGGAATTCGACGGGATATATCCGAGCACCAGACGGGCCCGCTCCTCGAGCATGTCGGTGTCCAGGTTGGCGGGGTTCAGACGGGCGACCTTGTTCTCTAGGGCCTCGCGCTCGGCCGAAACCTCCGCGAGCACGTCGCTCGCCTCGGCGATCTCGATGTCGAGCCGCTGCCACGCGCGCAGACCGCGATCGCCCTCGACCGCGTGATAGGCGAAATACGCCATCAGCAGCGACGCCATCAGCGGGCCGAGTACCTTGGGAACGCGTCGCTTCAGTTCAGCGGACAGGGACACCGAACCCTCCAATCTGCGAATACGACGCATTGAATCATGAAGCCGATTAACGGTCACCGTGAACAGAACGCGAATCGAAACCCGCCAAAGGGCGAATCCGGCACGGTGTTGCAGAAATGACTCAGGCTTTGCGGGCGTGTTTGAGCGCGCGGCTCCGCCAGGCGTTCAGCACGTCGGCGATGATGATGGCATCGCCGGAGCCGTCCTCGAAGACCAGCCCCACGGGCAGGATCTGGCTCTTGCCGGTCAGGAAGCGGTTCATCGCCCGGCCCATGCCGGTGCCCCGGTCCGCATCGAACACCACATAGGCCAGCTTCGCGCCCCGGGCATTGCCGCGGCCGGAGACGGTGAATTCCGACACCTCGTCCCAGCGGTAGCGGCGCACGGTCCAGAGCTTGGCGACGGTCAGGCCCTCGCGGTCCAGATGCACCTGCAGGCGGTTCCAGGCGTTGGTCGCCAGCAGGAACAGGGAGCCGGCGACCATGCCGATGCCGACCATCGCCGCCCCGGTCTCCAGGCGCGGCTCCTCGCCGGACATCAGCCCGAACCCCGAGGCGACCACCACGGCGCAGGCGAACGGGAACACCCCGCGGCGCCATCCCGGCAGCTTCAGCGTGGCGCTGTCGCCGAGCCGGGACGGATGGGTACGCGGTTTCTCGGCCACGGGATGGCCTTTCCGGTCGGGCCTTTAGCCGGCCAGCGGGGCGAGCGACTGGCGGCCGGCGTAGCGGGCTGCCGGGCCGAGCGCCTGCTCGATCCGCAGGAGCTGGTTGTACTTGGCGATCCGGTCGGAGCGGGACAGGGAACCGGTCTTGATCTGGCCGGCATTGGTCGCCACCGCGATGTCGGCGATGGTGGTGTCCTCGGTCTCGCCGGAGCGGTGCGAGATCACCGTGCCGAAGCGGGCGGCCTGGGCGGTGTGGATGGTCTCCAGGGTCTCCGACAGGGTGCCGATCTGGTTGACCTTCACCAGGATCGCGTTGCCGCTGTCCTCGGCGATGCCGCGCTTCAGGCGCTTCGGATTGGTGACGTAGAGGTCGTCGCCGACGATCTGCACCTTCTTGCCGATCTCGGCGGTCAGCGCCTTGAAGCCGTCCCAGTCGTCCTCGGACAGGGCGTCCTCGATCGACACGATCGGGTAGCGCGAGCACAGGTCGGCGTAGAGCTTGATCATGCCCTCGGTGTCGAGGGTCTTGCCCTCGCCCGCCAGCACGTACTTGCCGTCCTTGAAGAACTCGGTGGAGGCCGGGTCGAGGGCGATCATCACGTCCTCGCCGGGCTTGTAGCCGGCCGCCTCGATCGACTTCATGATGGCGCCCAGCGCTTCGTCGGCGGTCGACAGGTTCGGCGCGAAGCCGCCCTCGTCACCCACATTGGTGTTGTGGCCGTCGGCGACCAGCCGCTTCTTCAGCGCCTGGAACACCTCGGCGCCGCAGCGCAGCGCCTCGGCGAAGGTCGGCGCCGAAACCGGCATGATCATGAATTCCTGGAAGTCGATCGGGTTGTCCGCATGCGCGCCGCCGTTGACGATGTTCATCATCGGCGTCGGCAGCACATGGGCGTAGGCGCCGCCCAGGTAGCGCCACAGCGGCTGCTCCATCTCGGCGGCCGAGGCCTTGGCGACGGCCATGGACACGCCCAGCAGCGCATTGGCGCCCAGCCGGCTCTTGTTCTCGGTGCCGTCCAGGTCGATCAGCGCCCGGTCGATGAGAAGCTGCTCGCAGGCCTCGCGGCCGGACAGGGTGTCGAAGATCTCGCCGTTCACCGCATCGACGGCGGCGAGCACGCCCTTGCCGCCATACCGCTTGGGATCGCCGTCGCGCTTCTCCACCGCCTCGTAGGCGCCGGTGGAGGCACCGGACGGAACCGCGGCGCGGCCGATGGCGCCGGTCTCCAGAGCCACATCGACCTCGACGGTCGGATTGCCTCGGCTGTCCAGGACTTCGCGGGCGGTGATGTCGATAATGGCGCTCATGTCTGTCCTCTACACAGAAGGGGTGGGCAGGATGGGTGGCGGCGCGTGCGGTCGGCGTCGGTGCGTTCGGCGCGCTCTCAATAGCCTTGCTCCCGGCAGCATTCAACACGCCAAGTTCAACAGGTCGTGACCGGCCGGCGGGTTTCCAGGTGCGCGGCGGATTTGTATTTCCGCCGCAGAAGGACTAAATTCTCCGGTGTCTCCCGGCTGGCATGTCGGGAAGCGACGATTTAGGAGTGCGACATGGCCATCGCCGGCGTCGATACCCAGGGCAGCTCGCAGCTTAGCGCCCTTCGCAACACTCAGCAGCCGAGCCGCGCTGAGGAAAACCGAGCCCAGGAGTCCCAGGACGCCCGGTTCGGAACGTCCGACACCTCGCAGGTCGAGGCCCGTGAGGAGCGGTTCGGCGATGCCGCCTCCCCGCTTCCGGGACAGGGCAGCAGCGTTCCGAGCACGTCGCTGGCGAGCGAGTCCCTGAGCGCGCTGATCCAGGCGACCCAAGAACAGGACACCGGCCCGGCCCAGACCGGTACCGGCCAGACCGACAGCGCCCAGGCCGCCAGCGAGGACGAGGAGCGGCAGGAAGAGGCCGCAGCGCCGAACAGCACGAACTCGCTGCTTCCGGGCGCCAGCGACCGCAGCGGCACCGGTGCGACGGGCGGCGTTTCCGTCTTCGTCTGACCGCGTTTCCGACCCAGGATCCCCGGCGGCCTTCGGGCCGCCGTTTTTGTTTCCCCCAGCGGGCCTTCGGCCCGCCGTTCTTGTTTCCCCTGGCGGCCTTCGGGCCGCCGTTTTTCATTTCAGTCCGTCGCGATAGACTGGGGGCAGCGCTCCCTCCGCAACGGATGACCGATGACGGATAACCCCACCACGCCCACCTACGCCGCCCTTTCGGTTCCGCCGGAAACCGGCAACGGCTATCCGGACGCCTATGCCAGATCTTCGGCGGCCCGGATCAAGCGCAAGCTCGGCAATCACGGCGGCATCGGCAATTTCGGCGTCAACCACGTCACCCTGCCCGCCGGGTGCCAGTCGGCGCTGCGCCACTGGCACACCCGGCAGGACGAGTTCGTCATGGTGCTGACCGGCGAGCTGGTGCTGCAGACCGATGCGGGCGAGCGCGTGCTGCGCGCGGGCGACTGTGCCGCCTTCCCCAAGGGTACCGGCGACGGCCATGCCCTGCAGAACCGCTCGGATGCGGAAGCGACCTATCTGGAGATCGGCGACCGCACCGAGGGCGACGAGGTCGACTATTCGGACATCGACATGGCGGTGCGCTGGATCGATGGCGCGGAATACTTCGTGCGCCGCAGCGACGGCTCGGTGATCCAGAAGGCGGAGTGACCGGCCGTCACTGTCAAACGCCCGCCACGCCGAAACGACCGTGATGTCTGTGGCCCAGAAGGCCAGGCCAGCTATTTTTGCTGAATCTCGAACCACCCATTCCACTTGCCGGGAGTTTGATAGCAGACATGATATTTGTTGTCGGTTGTCGACGCGACCACATGGATCTGCCCATCGGCATCCGTCGTTGCCTCGACACGGTGCGCGCCCGTTAGGGAAGCGTTCGACCCTCCACCCGAAGAATTCGTCCCGTATAGCGGCTCGGGACTTGACCACGAAGCAGGATTATCCGGCTCCAGCTGCCATGTATGCATGACCGTTGCCGTCTCGGTGTCGATGTAGAATGCCTCAATACGGTTGTCTGAATTTGACGCCACCACGAAGTCTTCAAGCAATGTGGTATGCATACTGTTCTCCTTTGCGCGTATTCTCAGCGGGGGTCGTCGTGACCTTCGCCATCGGCTCTGAACGACCGGACGAATGAGACGCCGAAGCCGTCTCCTGACTCGGAAACGAGGCCGTCCTCGCCTTCAGGAACGGCTGGGTCGTCAGCGCGGTTCCATACTGATTGGGTCGGCAAGCCCGGGGCGGCCTGGGAGGCGGCGACCGGACTCCTTGCCCGTTACCCTTCACCGACTTCCGCACTCACCGACTTCCCCCTCCCCGATTTCCTGGACGAGCTCCGACCCTGGCGCCCAGCCGGGGCGGAGGTCGATCCAGGACCCTGGTCTCGACGCCAGAGGCACGGTCCTGGATCGCCCCCTGCATCGCGCCGGGAGCGTCCAGGAAGTCGGAAAGGTTGCAGGTCAGGACGACTGACGCGGGCGGGAGCCCTCCTTGTGGCCGGGAACGCAGGGTTCAGCGCCTCCCCCCATCTCCCCCTTCCCCCCCACCGACTTCCCCCTCACCGACTTCCTGGACGACCTCCACCCCTGCGCCCAGCCGGGACGGAGGTCGATCCAGGACCCTGGCATCGACGCGGGGGACACGGTCCTGGATCGCCCCCGGCTTTGCGCCGGGAACGTCCAGGAAGTCGGAAGAGGATGCACCGGTGACCTTCAGCGGCGGCGCCTAGTTGCTCCCGCCCCAGGCCGGGATCGGCTCAGAGCTTGCGCCACACCGATACGTGTTTGCCGCTCAGACGGTCGAAGGGTGAGCGATTCCAATCGGCCCACCGAAACTCCAGCGTCATACCGGCGAGCTCTGCCATCAGATCGAGTTCGGACGGCCACGCATAGCGGAAGGGGATCGAAAGGTGCGTGTGGCGGTCGCCGTCCATCCAGACGTGGTTCGACCGGTAGCTCTGCGTCGCAACATCGAACACATCGACACCGAAATGTCGGGGATCGCTCGCGAAGGCCAGCCTGGTCTCGCCGAACGCCAACTTCTGGAGGGGCGGGACCTGCGTCTCGACGAGAAACCGCCCTCCTGGCCGCAGATGCACCGCAGCGTTCTTGAAACAGGCAACCTGCGCCTGCTGTGTCGTCAGATTGTCGATGGTGTTGAAAACAAGGAAGACGAGCGAAAAACTCCCGGCAACCCGCACCGAGGTCATGTCGCCGATCGCGACCTCCATGGGTGCCGCGGTTTCCTTCGCCCGCAGCTTTTCGACCATGGCCCGCGAAAGCTCGATCCCCTTCACGACCGCGCCTCGCTCGGCCAGGGGGATGGCTATCCGGCCCGTGCCGACGGCGAATTCGAGGATCTCCCCGCCCTCGGACAAGTCGATCAGACACTCGACGGTCTGCCGGATTAAGTCAGGGTCGGTGCCGCCATGGTCCCGATCGTAGGTTTCCGCGATCCCCTCGTCGAAAAATCCGTCCCGGCTCACGAGATCGATCTCCTCGCCGCGGTTAGGCGCGCACCTATGAGACCGCGCCCTAGCCCGACGCTGCCGACACCAAGGCCGCAGCCCGCGCCTTCGCCAGATCGGCGGCTTGGTCGCGGCCAGTGGCCTTGAGCGCGGTGGCGTAGTTCTGCCAGCTCCAGGCCGAGTTCGGCTTCGCCGCCGTGCGCTCAGCCAGCAGGGCCCGGGCCAGCATCGGATCGGCCTCCACCGCGGCGGTGACCAGCATCTCCTCGAACACGTCGCGCTGGGCGTGGCTGCCGCCCATGCAGTACAGGTCGTAGCGCACCGGATAGAGCGCCTCCACGACCGTGGCCGCATCGCCGGCGGCCAGGGCCGCCATGGCCTCCGCCGTGGCGGTCCCGACCCGGGCGGCGACCCGGCCTTGCGTTGTCGCGGCGTTGGCGTAGCTCTCCAGATGCCCAGCGAGCGTGGCCGCAGCCTGCGGCTCCCCACCCTTGATCAGCGCCATCAGATAATGCAGCGACACGAAGATCAGCTCGTGGTCCTCGGCATGGCGCAGGGAGACCCGCGCCAGGTCCTTCCAGCGATCGCCCACATCGACGCCGTACATCTCCAGCCGCCACAGCAGCGACGCACCATTGCAGACGTCGAGATACATGTCGGCGTCGAGATCGGAGGCGATCTGCCGGTCATAGAGCGCCAGCACCGCGCCGAACTCGTGGCGCTCCAGGTGGAACAGCGCCTGGTGCCAGTAGAGATGGAAGCGGAAGTTGTTGGTGGCCGACCAGGACGGCTCCAGACCCGAGACCCAGTCCACGCCCTCGCGGTGGCGACCCTGCATCTCCATGATATGGGCGACCGCATGCACGGCCCAGGCATCGGCCGGGTTCTGCTCCACCGCCATGCGGCCGAACGGCTCGGCCGCGGCGTAGTCGCCGGCCTCCTCCAGCCCGAAGGCATGCATGCCGAGCAGGAACCCGTAATCCGGGTCGTCTTTGCTCCAGTCCGGCAGCACCCGGGCGGTGCTGTCGCGCATCATCCGGCCCTCGCCGGCGTAGAAATGGTTGAAATGGGCCAGCCGCAGGGCGAGCGCGTCCTTGGGGTATTCGAGAACCGCCCGCTCCCAGCAGGCGGTGGTGCGGTCGATATCCTCGGCACACCAGGCGTCCAGGGCGGCCAGGTGCAGCGCCTCGCGCTCGGTCACGCCCTGGGTTTCCGCCCGGGTCTTGGCCTCGGCCAGCGCCTTCTTCGCGCGCTCAGCCATGGCGCCGCTGCCGAACAGCTTGAACAGATACCCCTTGGCCACGTGGGCCATCGGCATGTCCGGATCGGCGGAGAACACCTGCTTCAGCCGGTCGCCGATATCCCTGCCGAAGCCGAGATAGGAGGTCACCATGCCGTCGAAGGCCTCCACAGCCTCCGGGCGCGCGCTGGTGTAGGTCAGGCCGTAGCGGCCTTCCTGGAGTGCCATGAAGCTCCTTGTCCGCCCTCAGTCGAGCGTGATCGGGTTCGCTTTGGCTATGCTATCGAAGGCTTTGAAGGTCGCCAACAGGCCGCCGACCTGATCGAGCGGCACCATGTTCGGGCCATCGGACGGGGCGCTGTCCGGCTCCGGGTGGCATTCCATGAACACGGCGGCCACGCCGACGGCCAGGGCCGCGCGGGCGATGACCGGGACGAATTCGCGCTGGCCGCCCGACGAGCCGCCCTTGCCGCCCGGCTGCTGCACCGAATGGGTTGCGTCGATCACCACCGGATAGCCGTCGCGGGCCATTTCCGGCAGACCGCGCATGTCGGAGACCAGGGTGTTGTAGCCGAAGCTGGTGCCCCGGTCGGTCAGCAGGATGTTCTGGTTGCCGGTGGCGACCACCTTGGCTGCGATGTTGGCCACGTCCCAGGGGGCCAGGAACTGGCCCTTCTTGATGTTCACGGTCTTGCCGGTCTCGCCGGCGGCGACCACGAGGTCGGTCTGGCGGCACAGGAAGGCCGGGATCTGCAGCACGTCCACCGCCTGCGCCGCGATGGCGCATTGCGCCGGCTCATGCACGTCGGTCAGCACCGGGCAGCCGAACTTCTCGCGCACCTCGACCAGGATCGCCAGACCCTGGTCGATGCCGACGCCGCGGCCGGCATTCAGGCTGGTCCGGTTCGCCTTGTCGTAGGACGACTTGAAGATCAGCGGGACCTCGGCCGCCGCGCAGACCTTCACCAGTTCCTCGGCGATCTCCAGCGCGTGCTCCCGGCTCTCGATCTGGCACGGACCGGCGATCAGGGTGAACGGGCGGTCGTTGGCGACGGCGAGGTCGCCGATGCGGACGGTGCGGGAGGCAACCATGGGATCAGCCCTTTGCTGGATCAGACCAGACGCGACTGCTCCACCGCCGCGGCGATGAAGCTGGTGAACAGCGGATGTGGGTCGAACGGCTTGGACTTCAATTCCGGGTGGAACTGGACGCCGACGAACCACGGATGGTCCGGCCGCTCGATGATTTCCGGAAGCACACCGTCCGGCGACATGCCGGAGAAGCGCAGACCCGCCTGCTCCAGAGCCGGCTTGTAGTTGATGTTGACCTCATAGCGGTGCCGGTGGCGCTCATGGATCAGGGCGTCGCCGTAGATGTCGTGTACCCGGCTGCCGTCCTCGAGCCGGCACTCATAGGCGCCGAGACGCATGGTGCCGCCGTAGTCGCCGCCCGCATCGCGGGTCTCGGTGACATTGCCCCGGGTCCATTCGGTGAGCAGGCCGACGACCGGCTCATCGCAGGGACCGAACTCGGTGGAACCCGCACCCGCAATGCCGCCGCCGGAGCGCGCCGCTTCGATGCAGGCCATCTGCATGCCGAAGCAGATGCCGAAATAGGGAATCCGCCGCTCGCGGGCGAAGGTGACCGCCGCGATCTTGCCCTCGGAACCGCGCTCGCCGAAGCCGCCCGGCACCAGGATGCCGTGGACATCCTCCAGCCGCATGACCGCTTCGCTCTCGGTCTCGAAGATCTCGCTGTCGATCCAGTCGAGCTCGACCTTCACGTTGTTGGCGATGCCGCCATGAGTCAACGCCTCGGCCAGCGACTTGTAGCTGTCCAGCAGGCTCGTGTACTTGCCGACCACGGCGATCTTCACATGACCTTCCGGATTGGCGACCCGGTCCATGATGCCGGTCCAGCGCTCCAGATTCGGCTCGCTCTCGTCCTGCAGCAGGCCGAAATGGCGCAGCACCTCGGTGTCCAGCCCGTCCTCATGGTAGCGCAGCGGCACCTCGTAGATCGACGAGGCGTCGAGCGCCGGGATCACCGCTTCGGGACGGATGTTGCAGAACTGGCCGATCTTGCGGCGCTGGTCGCTCGGAATCTCCCGGTCGCACCGGCACAGCAGGATGTCCGGCTGGATACCGACGCTCTGCAGCTCCTTCACCGAGTGCTGGGTCGGCTTGGTCTTCAACTCGCCGGCCGAGGGGATGTAGGGCACCAGGGTCAGGTGCAGGAACAGCGAGCGCTCGTGGCCGAGCTCGTTGCCGAGCTGGCGAATCGCCTCCAGGAAGGGCAGGCCCTCGATGTCGCCGACCGTGCCGCCGATCTCGCACAGGACGAAATCCTCGTCCGTGATGTCGCCCTTGGCGAACTCCTTGATCGCGTCGGTGACGTGCGGGATGACCTGGATCGTGGCGCCGAGATAGTCGCCGCGCCGCTCGCGCGTGATCACGTCCATATAGATCTGGCCGGTGGTCACGTTGTCGCTCTTGCGGGCCGAGACGCCGGTGAAGCGCTCGTAATGGCCGAGATCGAGATCGGTCTCCGCCCCGTCGTCGGTGACGTAGACCTCGCCGTGTTGATACGGGCTCATGGTGCCCGGATCCACGTTCAGATAGGGGTCCAGCTTGCGCAGCCGGACTTTATAGCCGCGTGCCTGAAGCAGCGCGCCAAGGGCGGCAGAGGCGAGACCTTTTCCCAGGGAGGAGACCACGCCGCCGGTAATGAAGATAAACCGCGTCATGGGCGTTCCTTATACATCATCGAGTGCGATCCAAGCACGCGTTGTGACCATCCGGCGCCACGAATGCGATGCCGGTCGAGAACGGGCGGGAATTTCCCGCCGAATCAATGTGTTACTGCGAGAGAGGCGCGGCGGGAGCCGTCGGCTCGGCCGGCGTCGAGACCGCCGGAACCTGATCGACGATGGACGCCTTCTTGGTCTGGGAGGCGAGAATCGCCAATGTCAGGCTGGTCGCCATGAAGCAGGCGGCCAGAATCGCCGTGGTCCGGGTCAGCAGGTTTGCGGTGCCGCGCGCCGACATGAAGGACCCGAGGCCGCCGCCACCGCCGCCGCCACCGCCGATGCCCAGGCCGCCGCCCTCGCTGCGCTGAAGCAGCACGGTGACGATCAGCGCCAGCGCGATCATGAGATGTACGGTGAGAATGATCAGTTGCATGTCGAACCCCGGTCTTCGGTCGGCGCGGGTTGTAACGTTTCCAGCGCCGGTTGGCCAGTCTGTCGTGCGTCTATCTCAGACACGCGGTCACGGGGTCGCCTGGGCGATGCCGAGGAAGTCCTCCGCTTTGAGCGACGCGCCGCCGACCAGGGCGCCGTTCACGTTGGCCACCGACATCAGTTCCTTGGCGTTCCCCGGCTTCACCGAGCCGCCATAGAGCAGCCGGACGTTGGCCGCGTCGCCGCAGATATCGTCCAGCACCTTGCGGATATGCGCATGGACGGCGGCGACGTCCTCGGCGGTCGGCGTGCGGCCGGTGCCGATCGCCCAGACCGGCTCGTAGGCCACGACCAGCGTCTCGCCGGTCAGCCCCTCGGGCACCGAGCCGCGGACCTGACTCTCGACCACCTCAAGCGCCTTGCCGGCATCGCGCTCGGCCTCGGTCTCGCCGACGCAGACGATGGGCACCAGGCCGGCCCGGCGGGCCGCCTCGGCCTTGGCGCGGACCTCCGCATCGGTCTCGCCGTGATCGGCGCGGCGCTCGGAATGGCCGACGATGACATAGGTGCAGCCGAGATCGGCCAGCATCTCCGGGGAGACGTCGCCTGTATGGGCGCCGCTCTCCGCGGTGTGGCAGTCCTGGCCGCCCAGGGCGACGCCGCTGGAACCGAGCATGACGCTGACCGGCGACAGATAGACCGACGGCGGGCAGACCACGAGTTCCACCGCCACCTTGCCGACGTTGCGGGCCAGCGCCTCGGCCAGAACCTCGCTGGAGACGCGGTCCATGTTCATCTTCCAATTGCCGGCAATCAGCGCGCGTGGAGCCACGGCGAAACCCTCCTTGGTCGTCACTGGATGCTTTGAAACGTGGGGACGCTCTAGCACGGGGCAAGGGTGCCCGCCACCCGCCGATCCCCCGTCCGATCCCTCGCCCGATCCCCGGCCCGATCCCCCGCCCTGCCCGAAGCCTTGCGTTCTAAGGGGGACGGAGCCTACAACCCTGATCCGAACGACCATTCGCGACCCGCTGCATCAGGCCGCCGTATCATGCTCCAGTTTATTCGTTCCAAGGTCTCCTCGATCTTCGTCAAGATTCTGTTCGTCCTGCTGATCGCGAGCTTCGCGATCTGGGGCATCGGCGACACGATCTTCGGCAGCCCCGCCGGCCGCGCCGCGGTCGAGGTCGACGGCGACGTGCGGGTCACCGCGGTCGAGGCGGCGGAGGAGTTCGACCGGTCGCGCCGGCGTCTGGGCATTCCGCTGACCGTGGATCAGGCGATCCAGCTCGGCCTGCTCGACCAGACCCTGCAGAACCTGACGGTGCAGAGCCTGATGGTCGTGGCGACCAACCGGCTCGGCCTGTCCGCGAGCGACGAGCAGATCGTCCAGCTCATCCACCGGCAGTTCCGCGACAGCCTGGGTCAGTTCGATCGCACCGCCTACCAGACCTTCCTGGCCTCGAACGGCTGGAGCGAGTCGGAGTTCGTCTCCCGCGCCCGCCGCGACCTGGCCCGCAACCAGCTCATCGGCGCCGTGGCCGCCGGCAGCGAGAAGACCGTGCCTGACGCGATCGTTAAGACGCTGCACGACTATCGCGAGGAGCGCCGGATCGCGGCGGCGGTGCGCATCGACGCCTCCGCCCTGCCCGCCCCCGAGCAGCCGGACGAGGCGGCGCTGAGCGCCTATTACGAAGAGCGCAAGAAGGACTACGAGACGCCGGAATACCGCGGCGTGAGCTGGCTGGCGGTCTCGCCCCAGTCGATCGCCCAGTCCATGGAGATCCCCGAGGACGAGCTGCGGGAGCTGTTCGAGGAGCGCAAGGCGAGCTTCGACACCCGGGGAACGCGCACGGTCGACCAGGCCCTGTTCGCCGACCAGGACGCGGCCGGCGCCGCCTATGACCGGATCCAGGCGGGCGAGGATTTCGCCGCGGTGGCCGAAGAGGTCACCGGCATGTCCGCCGCCGAACTCGATTTCGGTCAGGTGACCCGCAGCGACCTGCCCGAAGGCACCGCCGAGGCGGTCTTCGCCCTCACCGAGCCGGGCTCGGTGACGGAGCCGGTGGAAAGCCCGTTCGGCTGGCACCTGTTCCGCATCCGCGAGGCCGAGGTCGGCGCGCCGGCAAGCTTCGAGGACGTGCGCGACGACCTGAGGCGCGAAGTCGCCCTGGAACGGGCCTATGACGAGGTCTTCGAGCGCTCCAACGCCGTGGAGGACGCGCTCGCCGCCGGGTCCACCCTGGAGGAAGCGGCCCGGTCGCTGAACATCCCGCTGAACCAGATCCCCTTCGTCGCCCGCGACGGCAGTCAGCCGGCCGGCGGCATCGTCACCACCCTGCCCGGCGAGCCGTTCCTGCGGACCGCCTTCGAGACCGAGACGGGCACCCAGAGCACGCTGACCGAAACCCGCGACGGCACCTATTTCATCCTGCGCGTCGATGGCGTCGAGCCGCCGCGGATTCCCGAACTCGGGCAGGTCCGCCCGGCGGTGCTCGCCGATTGGGACACGGAACAGCGTCTGGAGCGGGCGGAGGACATCGCCGACGAGATCGTCGCCGCCGTGAAGGCCGGCACGCCGCTCGCCGAGGCCGCCGCCGAGCACGACCTGACGGTCGAGCGTCTGCCGGCGATCACCCGCCAGGGCCAGGGCCTGACCCCCGGCTGGCCGCCGGCCGTCGCGGGCGCCCTGTTCGAGCAGAAGGCCGGCGGCGCCAGCGCCGTCAGCAGCGACCAGGGCGCCGCCGTGGTCACCCTGGTCGAGGTCATCGAGGGCGGCGGCTCCATGGCGGGGCCGCAGGACCAGGTCCGGGCCGAGATTGCCGGCGCCGTCTCCAACGACCTGATCGAGCTGCTGCTCGCCGATCTGGAAAGCCGCCACGAGGTCACCGTCAATCCGGGTGCCGTGCGTCAGCTCTTCACCGTGAACGAAGGCGCGCAATGACCACCAGTCCCGATTTCGACGCGTTCCGAGAGGCCTACGACGCAGGACGGGCGCAGGTGGTCTGGACCACCCTGGTCGCCGATCTGGAGACGCCGGTCTCCGCCATGATGAAGCTGGCGGACGGCCGGGCGAACGCCTTCCTGCTGGAATCCGTCGAGGGCGGCGCGGTGCGCGGCCGCTACTCGATCATCGGCCTGAAGCCGGACCTGATCTGGCGGTTCTACAAGGACAAGGCGGAGATCAACCGGCAGGCCCGGGTCGACACCGACGCCTTCGAGCCGCTGTCGGAGCCGCCGCTGGCCTCCCTGCGGGCGCTGATCGCCGAGAGCCGCATCGACCTGCCGGCCGAGGTGCCGCCGATGGCGGCCGGCCTGTTCGGCTATATGGGCTACGACGCCATCCGCCTGTTCGAGGACATTCCGGACAACAACCCGGACACCCTCGGCATCCAGGACGGCATCATGCTGCGGCCGACCATCGTCTGCGTGTTCGACAACATCGACGACATGGTCACCATCATCACCCCGGTCTATCCGGACGCCGAGATGGGCGCGCGGGCGGCCTATGCGGCGGCGGCGGAGCGGCTGGCCGACGTGGTCTCCGATTTCGAGCGCTCCCTGCCCTACCGCCGCGAGCGGCCGGGGGCGGTCGACGCCCTGCCGGAGCCGGTCTCCAATACCGGACGCGAGCAGTATCACGAGATGGTCCGCCGGACCGTCGAGTACATCAACGCCGGCGACGCCTTCCAGGTGGTGCCGTCGCACCGGATGTCGGTGCCGTTCACCCTGCCGCCCTTCGCGCTGTACCGCTCGCTGCGGCGGCTGAATCCCTCGCCCTTCCTGTTCTTCTTCGATTTCGGCGCCTATTCGATCGTCGGCTCCAGCCCGGAGATCCTGGTGCGGCTGCGCGACGGGGTGGTGACGATCCGCCCGCTCGCCGGCACCCGCAAGCGCGGCGAGACCCCGGAAGAGGACAAGGCCCTGGCCGAGGAGCTGCTGGCTGATCCGAAGGAACGGGCCGAGCATCTCATGCTGCTCGATCTGGGCCGCAACGACGTGGGCCGGGTGGCCAAGATCGGCACGGTGGAGGTGAAGGACCAGTTCACCATCGAGCGCTACAGCCACGTCATGCACATCGCCAGCCACGTGGACGGCGAGCTGGCCGAGGACAAGGACGTGCTGGAAGCCCTGTTCGCCGGCTTCCCGGCGGGCACGGTGTCCGGCGCGCCCAAGGTCCGGGCGATGGAGATCATCGACGAGCTGGAAGTGTCGCGCCGCGGCGTCTATGCGGGGGCCGTGGGCTATCTCTCGGCCAACGCCATGGACACCTGCATCGCCCTGCGCACCGCCCTGGTGAAGGACGGCACCATGTACGTCCAGGCCGGCGGCGGCGTGGTCGCCGACAGCGACCCCGAGGCCGAATGGCAGGAAACCCAGAACAAGGCCCGCGCCCTCATCCGCGCGGCCCAGGAAGCGGTGCGCTTCGCGGCAAGGCGGAGCTGACCCGCCTAATCTCTAAACATGTGTCATCCCGAACTCGTTTCGGGACCTCACGTGCGTCGATGCCGTTGGAGGTCCCGAAACAAGTTCGGGATGACGGTTAAAACGGATGAGTGGGTAGCCCCTACTCCGCCGGCTGGGCCACCGGCTCGGTGCGCCGCCCCGCCGGCAGCAGCAGCCCCGCAACAGCGCCACCCGCCGCGAACAGGGCCAGCAGCACTAGCAGCGGCTCGAAATCGCCGGCCATGTCGTAAAGCTGGCCCACCAGCGGCACGCTGATCGCCGACACGCCCAGCGACACCAGGAACTTCACCCCGAAGGCGGTGCCGCGCCAGGCCGGCGGCGAGTAGCGGGCGAACAGGCTGTTCTCGGCCGGCACGAAGGCGGTGTTGGTCAGCACCATCATCGCCGCCACCGGCAGCAGCAGCGGCCCGGCCAGGGTCGCGGCCACCGCCAGGAACGGGATCTGCAGCGCCCAGCAGGTGATGTAGACCCGCTTCAGGTCGAACCGGTCGGCCATCCAGCCGCCCAGCACCTGCGCCAGCGCCGACACCGCGTAGATCAGCGAGACCAGCACGCCGACCCCGGCGGTGGTCTCGACCATGCCGACCAGCCGCTGGTCGAACAGCTTGGGCATGGCGAAGGAGGTCGACTGGTAGATCAGACCGGACAGGGCGATCGTCACCATCAGCACCAGGGCGCCGCGCAGCATGTCGCCACGGCTGGCCTCCCTGGCGGCTGCGTGATGGACCGCCCGGTTGTCCTCCACCAGACCGAACAGGATCGAGACGACCAAGCCGACGCCGACCAGCACGCAGATCGCCCCGGGCACGAAGAACGCCCACTGCCAGCCGAAGGCGGCGGCGAGCGTGCCGGCGACCACGGCCCCGCCGGCGGTCCCCAGCGAGCCGAACACGCCGTTGATGCCGAGCGCGCGGCCCCGGGTCGCCGGGTCGCGGGTGACCCAGGCGATGCCGACCGGGTGGTAGATCGAGGCGAACAGCCCGATGCCGCCCAGGCCGACCGCCATGGCGAACGGCCCGTCGGCGAAGCCGGTGGCGACGCACATGCCGCCGGTGCCCAGGAAGAACAACGCCATCATCCCCGGCGCGCTCCACCGGTCGGCCAGCCAGCCGGCGGGGACCGCGGCGGCGCCGAACAGGATCTGGCTGACCAGCATCAGCGCGATCAGGTCGCCGAACCGCATGTCCCAGGCGCTCTCCAGCGACAGGACGACCGTCGGATAGAGCAGCATCAGCAGATGCGAGAAGGTATGGCCGACACAGGAGAAGCCGAGCGCAAACCGGGACGAGACCGGCATGGACGAAACGGGCACGGGCGAGACGGGGCTGGACATGGGCGCTTCCTCTTTCGTCCGTTATCCCACGCAACGCAAAGTGGCGACAAGACGCCGCCATGCGCTTGCGGTGGGCCATCGGGCTTTCTAGAGTCGGATCCATGGCGGGATCGGGGACATCGAGCGGAAAGGCGGCGGCAAAGAAACCGGCTGGTAAAGGCTCGGCGGCCACGCCCGGGCCGACGGCCGCCCAGCGGGCCTGGCTCGCCCGCGGCCTCGACCAGCCCGGCGGCAAGCTGCCGCTCTTCGACCGAAACGGCCAGCGGGTGAACGCCCGGATGGTGCGGGCCTGCCTCGACCGGGGATGGGCGGAGCCCTGGTTCGAGAACCCGCTCAAACCCGACTGGCTGGTCTGCAAACTGACCCGGAATGGTCGCAGGATCGTCGGCGGTCAGTAACTTACGGCACTTCACCCGCTGGACAGGCTCCCTTCCCCCGGCCACTATCCCTCGGCCTTAGGGGGGCCGCACGGGGGACCGCATGACGCTCGACGACTACCTGACCGTGATCGCCGCCAGCAAGCCGGACGACTGGCGCGCCACGGTGCTGCCGACCTTCATGTTCCGGGTCGTGCCGATCCGAGCCTCCGGCGGCGGCACCGTCGATTTCGAGCTGCAGGAGCACACCACCACCCTCACCTTCCTGCGCGACGTGCGCTTCGGCATGGCCTGGGGGCTGGTCGGCGACAAGAACTACAAGGAGGAATGGGTCGACAAGCTGCCCAACAAGCGGGCCCAGGGCGTGCTGATCGATTTCCTGTTCAACGGCGCCATGGTCTACCGCGACATGCTGGTGGCGGTCGACGGCTGGCGCTGCATCCTGCCCCAGCCGGTCAACGAGACCGGCCCGGTCTTCAAGGTGCCGCAGCGCCGCGTGACCATCGCCAAGCTGGTGCACCAGCTCGTCGGGCCGGAGACCAATTTCGACTCCTACTTCAAGCGCGTAGGCATGCAGGTCGACAGCCAGCCCTGGCCTTGAGTCGTTTAAATTCAGTGAGATAAACGAACGCATTCATCCGATCTCTCAGATGAAGGCGTTGTCGTTCCGACCTGTCCGGCGGCCGGATCAGTCCTTGTAGTCGGGCTCGTCCCGGTCCAGCAGCCGCATCAGCGCGGCGAAATGCCGGTGCGCCTGGGCCCGCTCGGAATTGGACGACATCTGGTCGGCGGTCATCCGGGCCACGTCCTGAGGCACCCGGCGCAGCGGCGCATGGGTCGACATGGCGATGACCTGCGCCTGAGCGGCACGCTCCAGGTAATAGAGATCGTCGAAGGCCTCGGCGATGTTGCGGCCGGTCACCACCACGCCGTGATTGGCCAGGAACGCCACCCGCTTGCCGCCCTGCAGGGACGCGGCGATGCGCTCGCCCTCGGAATCGTCCAACGCCAACCCGTTGTACAGGTCGTCATAGGCGATCTGGTCGTAGAACTTCAGCGAGGTCTGCAGCACCGGCTCCAGCCGCCCCGCCTCCAGCATGGTGATCGCCGTGGCGTAGGGCATGTGGGTGTGCAGCACGACCTTGGCGTCCGGCACCAGCCGGTGGATGTGATAGTGGATGAAGAAGGCGGTCGGCTCCGGCGGCTCCTTGCCGTCGACGGCATTGCCCTCGGCGTCGACTTCCACCAGATCGCTCGCCCGCACCTCCGACCAGTGATAGCCGTGCGGGTTCAGCAGGAAGCGGTCGTCCTCGCCCGGGATCACCGCGGAGAAGTGATTGCAGATCCCCTCGTGCATGCCCATGCGCACGGCCCAGCGCAGGGCGGCCGCCAGCTCGATGCGGGTCTTGGCGCGGGCGTCGAGGCCCTCGGACTCGGGAACGGCGGCAAGCGACATGGGTCTCTCCAACGATATCCGGCCCGACAATGACCGGGCGTGAAACAGCTCGGAACAAGGTATCGGGGGAGGATGGGGGCGTCGAGAGATCAAGATGGTCGGAGCGGCGGGATTCGAACCCACGACCCCCACACCCCCAGTGTGGTGCGCTACCAGGCTGCGCTACGCTCCGACGCGGCGGACTATAGGCGATCCGCCATGGGGCCACAACACGAAGCGGCCCAGAATTTCAGCTCTTTTTGATGATTTGTCCGACGGGTGAAACGGGGTCCGGAACAGCACGGCAGGCGCCGATCCCGCCGGACGCGTCGTCTCAGCTGCGCGCGGCCGCCAGCAGCTTTTTCAGGGCGGTCAGTTCGTCCAGCACGGCCTTGATCGCGCTGCGGTCCACGGTCGCCGGCACATCCGCTTCCTCGCCGGCCGCCGCGGCCGGCTCGGCATCACCCTCATGGCCGTTACCATTACCGTTGCCGTTGCTCGGCGCCGGAGCCATCTCGGCATCGCCGGACTGCACAGCCCGGGCGGTCTCGCCGGCGGTCGGCATCCGCACCGCGCCTTCGCGCAGAAGCTTCTGCACGCCCTTGATGGTGTAGCCCTCGCGGTACAGCAGCTCCCGGATCCGGCGCAGCAGCGCGATATCCTCGGGGCGGTAATAGCGCCGCCCGCCGCCGCGCTTCAGCGGCCGGACCTGATTGAACTTGGTTTCCCAGAACCGCAGCACATGCGGCGGGACATCCAGATCGTCGGCGACTTCGCTGATCGTGCGGAAAGCCGCCGCCGACTTGCCGTTGCGGCGAGGCGCAGAGGAGGTTGCTTGCGTGTCGGCCATTGCGCCCTACCCCCCCGGGGTCAGTCCTCCGACTCTCGGTTGATCCGGTTCTTCAGGACATGGGACGGACGGAACACCAGGACACGGCGCGGCAGGATCGGAACCTCCTCGCCCGTCTTGGGATTACGGCCGATCCGCTCGCCCTTCTGGCGGACCGAGAAGCTGCCGAACGACGAGATCTTGACCATCTCCCCGCGAACCAGCGCTTCAATCATTTCATCAAGAACCGACTCGACGAGATCCGCCGATTCGTTTCGGGACAGGCCGACTTCCTGGTAGACGGCCTCGCTCAAATGAGCGCGGGTGATCGTTTCGCCGGTCATGCGCACCCCCGTTGTGGAACAGAACGGTACCCCGAACGAATCGAACCGTCAATTAATTAGGTGATTTCAGGCGATTGGCGCGACTTCCTCGCGTGCCGTCTCGGTCCCGGACCTCTCCATGCGCGCCGGAATGCCGAAACGGACCAGCCCGGCGCCCCAGGCGAGCCCGCCGCCGATGGCCTCCAGCAGCAGCAGATCGCCCGGCCGGACCCGGCCGTCGCGCACCGCTTCGTCCAGCGCCAGCGGCACGGACGCGGCCGAGGTATTGGCGTGGCGCTCGATCGAAACCACCACCTTCTCGGCCGGCAGCTTCATCCGGTTGGCCATCGCGTCGATGATCCGGCGGTTGGCCTGATGCGGGATCAGCCAGTCCACGTCGGCGGCCGACAGGCCGTTGGCGTCGAGGGATTCGTCGATCACGCCGGACAGCTTGGAGACGGCGTGGCGGAACACTTCCTTGCCGTTCATGCGCACATGGCCGACGGTCCCGGTGGCGGACGGACCGCCGTCCACATAGAGGATGTCGCGCTCGCGGCCGTCGGAATGCAGATGGGTGGAGAGCACGCCCCAGCCGTCGCCGGCCGCATCGGTGGCGCGCAGCAGCACCGCGCCCGCCCCGTCGCCGAACAGCACGCAGGTGGTGCGGTCCTCCCAGTCGAGCAGCCGGGAGAAGGTCTCGGCGCCGATCACCAGGGCGGTGCGGGCCTGGCCCGCCTTCAGGAAGTTGTCCGCCACCGCGAGCGCATAGACGAAGCCGGCGCAGACCGCCTGGACGTCGAACGCGGCACCGTTGAAAGCGCCCAGCGCCTTCTGGACCTTGGTCGCCGTCGCCGGGAAGGTGTCGTCCGGCGTGGTGGTGGCGACGACGATCAGGTCGATGTCCTCGCCTTCCAGCCCCGCCATGTCGAGGGCGTTGCGCGCCGCCTTGATCGCCAGGTCGCTGGTCAGTTCGCCCTCGGCGGCGAGATGGCGTTGCCGGATCCCGGTGCGCTGGCGGATCCAGTCGTCCGAGGTATCGACCCAGGTCGACAGCTCCTCATTGCTGACCACGCGCTCGGGGAGATAGGACCCGGTCGCGATCATCAGGGACCGTTTCATCATGCCGTTGCCACCGCTGTTGGTTGCTCGTCCGGCCGATCGAGGCGGCCGTTGGTCAATTCTTCGCGGACTTTCTCAAGGAATCCATAACGCTTCATGTCCGCCGCGACGCCGATCGCGTTGGCGAAGCCGAGCGCGTCGGTACCGCCATGGCTCTTCACCGCGATGCCGTTGAGGCCGAGGAACATCGCGCCGTTGTAGCGCCGCGGGTCCATGCGCTGCCGGAGCTGGCCGACCGCGCCGCGGGCGAACAGGTAGCCGAGCTTGGACAGCAGCGAATTGCGGAACGCGTCGCGCAGAAACTGGCCGATGAGCCGCGAGGTGCCTTCCGCCGTCTTCAGCGCGATGTTGCCGGAGAAACCGTCGGTCACGACCACGTCGACCGTGCCGGCCGGAATGTCGTCGCCCTCGACGAATCCGTGGAACTCGAAGGGCATGTCCGTCATGCCGCGCAGGATGGTCGCCGCCTCGCGGACCGAGTCGTTGCCCTTCTGCTCCTCGATGCCGACGTTGAGGATGCCGACCACCGGCCGCTCCAGCCCCAGCACCGTGCGCACGAAAATCTGGCCCATGATGGCGAACTGCACGAGGTTGGTCGCGTCGCAGGTGATGTTGGCGCCCAGGTCCAGCATGGCGCTTTCGCCGCGCCGGGTCGGGAAGAACCCGGCGATCGCCGGCCGGTCGATCCCCGGCATCGGCCGCAGCACGAGCTTGGCGATGGCCATCAGCGCACCCGTGTTGCCGGCGGAGACCACGCCGTCGGCCTTGCCCTGGCCGACCAGGTCGATGGCCAGGCGCATGCTCGAGCCCTTGCCCTGGCGCAGCGCCACGGACGGCTTGTCCTCGTCGGCAATGACCTTGTCCGTATGGATGATCTCCGGCGACTGCGCCTTCAGCCGCTTGGTCTTGTCCACCAGCGGTCGCAGGCGTGCCTCGTCGCCCACCAGGATGATCTTGAGATCGGGGCTCCGCTCCAGAGCGATTTCGGCACCTTGGACGACCATGTCCGGTGCCTTATCCCCACCCATAGCGTCCAGTGCGATCGTCAGACCGTCCGACACTCGTCGACCCTCATCGTCGCTTCTCCAACGGTCCCCAGTCCCCCCAGACCGGTTGAATCGATCGTGCGGACTCTAGCCTTCCAGCCGCCGCGCGTCGACCGCTGCCGGAAAAACTCCCCGGCCCGCCCGGCTCTCGCGAACCGGGCGCGTCTTGTACGCCACATCTGCCCCACCGGACAACCACGTTACCGTTTCTTGACATCCCTGTCCTTCAGCGCGGCCAGGGCGGCGAAGGGAGACGCCGGGGCCTCGTCCTCGGCCGCCTCCCCGGCCCCGTCCTCTGCTCCATCCTCCGCCAACGGCTCGCCCACCGGGGGCACGCCGGGTGCGCGGGGATAGGGATCGAGGGCCAGGGACAGGATCTGGGCAATCACCTCGCCCACGTCCAGCACCTCGCCCTCCAGCGGTTCGGGATCCTCGGCGACCGGGTCGAGCTCGACCTCGAATCCGTCGACCTCCCGGCTGTCGTCGAACAGTTCGTCGATCTCCTCCTCGACCTCCGCCGGAACCGGCTCGAGGGTGACGACGCATTCCTGCACCACGCTGGCCTTCAGCCTGCCCTTCAGCTCGATCCAGCCGGTATCGCGGCGGCGGCGCAGGGTGGCCTCGGCGCTGAAGGCGGTCAGCTCGATCAGCCCGAAGCGCCGCGCCAGCACGGCCCGGTCTTCGGGGCCGGCCTCGAAACGGATGGTCTTGGCGGGCTGGCCGATCCGGGTGACCGGAATCGGCTCCACCAGGGTAACGGCGGTCGGCTCGGTCATCGCTTTTCCTCAGCAGGGGCCGCAGCATGGTCGTCGGCGGACGGCGCCGGAAACGACACGGCCCCGCGCTTCAGGGCGTCGAGCGGCAGGGCGTCGATCCCGTCGCGGGCCCGGAGCACGTAGGCGGCCAGGGCGGGCGCCTGCGGCGCGTGCTGGGCGCCCTCGTACACGTTGCGCCGGATCGCCTCGGCCAGATCCCCCTCGCCCGTCAGCGCCTCCTCATAGGCGGCGCACCGGCCGTAATAGGCCCGCACCATGTCTTTCACCTTCTTGCCGACGCTCATGTCGCCGACGCCCATGGCCCGCAGCGTGCGGTCCATGTCGTGGAAGAAGGTGTCGAACAGGGCCTGGGCGATCTTGCGCGCGGCCGGATCGTCGGTGGCGGACAGCCGGCGGATGACCAGGTGAAGATGCAGCACCAGGAGATCGAAACGGCCCTCCAACTGGTCGGCGACCTCGAAGTCGGCATAGAAAGCGGGCACGCGCGCCTGGTCGACGATCGCGTCATACAGACGGTCGACCGCAAGGCGGGTCTCGTCCCTCTTGAAAAACCGTGCGAAAATCTTTGTTCTCCGTTACTCCGAAAGCGACCATACCGTCGCCCCGTTCCTTGCGGGATACCCAGATACCAGGATCCGCGATGCGCCCGCCTGTCACGTCCTCAGTTTTCCGCTCCGCCCTGGCCGGCGTGGCCCTGGCGGTCACGGTCGCCGCCTGCAGCCCGCAGATCGCGACACACGGCAACATGGTGGATGTGGACGCCCTCGCCAAGATCGAACCGGGCAGAACGCCTCAATCCGAGGTTCTGGCCCTGCTCGGATCGCCGTCCAGTCAGGCGAATTTCGGCGAGCCGACATGGTACTACATCGGGCAGCTCACCGAACGCCAGGCGTTCTATCGTCCGGAGACGATCGAGCGCCGGGTCGTCTATGTCGATTTCGAGCCCGCCGGCACCGTGAAGTCGATCGGCACGCTGGATCTCGAGGACGGCAAGAAGATCGCGATCGTCGACCGCGAGACGCCGACCGCCGGCCAGCGCATCACCCTTCTGAAGCAGCTGATCGGCAACGTCGGCCGGTTCTCCCCGACCGACTGAGCCTCCGAGCTCTCCTCCGCTGCCGATGCAGACGGCTCAAAGACGAAGGCCCCGGATCGTCTCCGGGGCCTTCGCCGTTCTTGGGTCCGTTGCGGACGGCCGGGCGGATCAGGCCGCCAGGGCCGCCAGCAGCAGGATCGCCACGATGTTGATGATCTTGATCATCGGGTTCACGGCGGGGCCGGCGGTGTCCTTGTAGGGATCGCCGACCGTGTCGCCGGTCACCGCGGCCTTATGGGCTTCGGAGCCCTTGCCGCCGTGGTTGCCGTCCTCGATGTACTTCTTGGCGTTGTCCCAGGCGCCGCCGCCGGCGGTCATGGATATCGCCACGAAGATGCCGGTCACGATCGTGCCCAGCAGCATCGCGCCCAGCGCGGTGAACGCGGCCGACTGGCCGGCGATCCACAGCACGACGAAGTACATCACCGGCGGTGCCAGCACCGGCAGCATCGAAGGGATGATCATCTCCTTGATCGCCGCCTTGGTCAGCATGTCGACGCAGGTGCCGTATTCCGGCTTGTCCGTGCCCTGCATGATGCCGGGCTTCTCGCGGAACTGCCGGCGGACCTCCTCGACGACCGCACCGCCCGCGCGGCCGACCGACTGCATGCCGAGCGCGCCGAACAGGTAGGGCAGCATGCCGCCGATGAAGAGGCCGACCACCACGAACGGATCCTGCAGGCGGAACTGCACCTCCAGATCCGGGAAGTAGTATTTCAGATCCTCGGTATAGGCCGCGAACAGCACCAGGGCCGCCAGACCGGCGGAGCCGATGGCATAACCCTTGGTGACCGCCTTGGTGGTGTTGCCGACAGCGTCCAGGGCGTCGGTGATGGTGCGCACCTCTTCCGGCAGTTCCGCCATCTCGGCGATGCCGCCGGCGTTGTCCGTCACCGGACCGTAGGCGTCGAGCGCCACGACCATGCCGGCCAGGGCCAGCATCGTGGTCGCCGCCACGCCGATGCCGAACACGCCGGCACACAGGTAGGAGACGATGATGCCGCCGGAGATGATGATCGCCGGCAGGGCACAGGCCTCCATGGAGACCGCGAGGCCCTGGATGACGTTGGTGCCGTGGCCGGTTTCCGACGACTTGGCGATCGAGCGCACCGGCCGGAACTCGGTGGAGGTGTAGTACTCGGTCACCCAGATCAGCAGCCCGGTCACCACCAGGCCGGTCAGGGCGCAGTAGAACAGGAACCGTCCGTTCACCGTGGTGTCGCCCATGGCGATCGCCTCGGTGGTGCCGAACAGGTAGAAGGTAAGGCCGGCGATCAGCACCGCCGACAGCACGGCGGAGACGATGAAGCCCTTGTAGAGGGCCGCCATGATCTTCTGGCTGGATCCCAGCTTGACGAAGAACGTGCCGATCACCGAGGACAGGATGCACACCGCGCAGATCATCAGCGGGTAGGTCATCATGGCGACGACGTCGGCCCCGGTGAAGAAGATCGCCGCCAGCAGCATGGTGGCGACGACGGTCACGGCATAGGTCTCGAACAGGTCGGCGGCCATGCCGGCGCAGTCGCCGACATTGTCGCCCACGTTGTCGGCGATCACCGCCGGGTTGCGGGGATCGTCCTCGGGGATACCGGCCTCGACCTTGCCGACGAGGTCGGCGCCCACGTCCGCGCCCTTGGTGAAGATGCCGCCGCCGAGACGGGCGAAGATGGAAATCAGGGAGGCGCCGAAGCTCAAGGCCACCAGGGCTTCCAGGATATGCCGCAGGCCGACGGGATCGCCGGCGTCGTAGATCGTCTGCAGCACCAGGTAGTAGACCGACACGCCCAGCAGGCCGAGGCCGACCACCAGCATGCCGGTGACCGCGCCGGACTTGAACGCGACGTCCAGGGCCGCGACCATCGACTTGGTCGCCGCCTGGGTGGTGCGGACGTTCGCGCGCACCGACACGTTCATGCCGACATAGCCGGCCACGCCGGACAGCACGGCGCCGATGACGAAGCCGAGGGCGACCGTCATCCCCAGCGTCACGAGCAGAATGACCGTCACGACGGCGCCGACGATGGCGATGGTCGTGTACTGACGGTTCAGGTAGGCGCTCGCCCCCTCCTGAATGGCACCGGCGATTTCCTGCATGCGCTCGGACCCAGCACTCGCAGACAGGATCGACCTGCTCGCCCACCAGCCGTAGATCAAGGCGGCCACGCCGCACAGGACTACGAACAGAAGTTTCTCATCCATCTTTGGAAGCCCTTCCATCCCTCTAAGGAGATCCCGGTGCCGATCTTTTGCGACGGCTTGGCGAGACCTCTCATGACAACAGCCGGAGGGTAGTATTCGCGGGCCTCTGCCCCCGGTTCAGAAGCCCAATGGACAATAGCAAATAATATTGTCCATTCAACTATCCCCGGTTTTTCTAGGGCTTTCAGACAGCCGCGGCGCGGCGGCGGCTCCCGTACCACAGAAGGGCGACGCCGACGGCCACGGCGAGCGGCAGGATGCCGAGATTCACCGCCTGCCATCCGAAGTTGTGGTTGATGTAACCGGAGGAGAAAGCGGCCACGGTGGAGGCCGAGAAGACGAGGAAATCGCCGAAGCCCTGAACCTTCGCGCGCTCGGCCGGCCGGTACGACTCGGTCAGCAGCGTGGTGCCGCCGATGAACAGGAAGTTCCAGCCGATGCCGAGCAGAACCAGGGCGGAGAAGAACTGCAGGATCTCGATGCCGGAGAAGTTGATGGCGATGCAGAGCAGGTAGGCCAGCACGCCGGTCAGCATCACCCGGATCACCCCGAACCGGTTGATCAGCGACCCGGTGAAGAAGGACGGCAGGAACATCCCGACCGCATGCCATTGGATGACGAAGGCGGAATCCTGAAACGCGAAGCCGCAATCCTCCATCGCCAGCGGCGTCGCCGTCATCACGAAGGTCATGCTGCCGTAGCCGACCATCGCGCCCATGACGGCCACCAGGAAGGTCGGCTGGCGCACGATCTCCATCAGCGGCCGGCCGCTCTCGGCGCGGCTTTCGGCGGTCGGGCGCGGGATCTGCACGAAGGCCAGGAACAGCAGGCTGAGGGACTGCACGACGGCGATGGCGACGAAGCTGCCGGCGAACATGACCGGCGCGAACCAGTCGTAGGACGCCTTGGCCAGCTCCGGCCCCAGCAGCGCCGCGACCACGCCGCCGGCGAGCACCAGCGAGATCGCCCGCGGCCGGAACGTGTCCGACGCGGTATCCGCCGCCGCGTAGCGGTAGAGCACCGCAAAGCCCTGGAACGATCCGATCAGCATCGACGCGAGGCAGAACAGGATGAAGTTGCCCGAGAAGATCGCCGAGACGCCGATGAACGCCCCCGTCACACCGATCAGCACCCCGGTCATGAACCCGAGACGGCGGCCCACATGGCGCATGAACAGCGCGGCCGGCATCGTCGTCAGCATGGTCGCCGTGAACTGGAAGGCCAGCGGCAGCGTCGCATAGGCCGGATCCGGCGCCAGCGTCTCGCCGGCGAGCGCCGTGACCGTCATGTTCATGATCATGCCGGACATCGACAGAGCCTGGCAGATCGCCAGAAGCACGACGTTTTTGACCGAGGGGTCGCGGAAAGACATGAATCAGGCTCCAGGAAGAGCGGAGGTCCGCGACACTCGGGCGGATACCGGAAGAGGGAAGGATCAGTCCCCTACTCCCCGCAGCCCATGGCGTCCAGCCCCGAACTGGCGCCGGTCACAATCTGACGCAGCGGCCGGATCGCCTGGATTCCTCCTCGATTCAACCGGTTGGAGCGCATTCCGTTCGGCGGTTTCGACCCGGCCCGATCGGGCCCGCCGGGACACCGCGGGTAGCGCCTCACCCGGTAATCACGTTATTAGACATTTTCAGGTAACTAAAAATGTTGCAACGAGCCCGGATCAGGTTCCGCCATGCCGCACACTGACGAGCCCGATGCGGTCCGGTCCGGAGAGGCCTTTCTGGCACTCTGCCGCCGGCGGCTGCGCTTCAAGCCGACGCTGGCGCTGGCGGAGCACTGGGCCGCCTCCTTCCTTCGGATGCCGCCGGGCGAGTTGCCGGGCTTCGATCCGATGGATGCAGCCCCCCTGCTGCCGCACGTCTATATTCTCGAGCGCGACGGCGACGCGCTGCGCTATCGGGTGTCGGGCGAGTCGGTCAACGACCTTTTCTTCTCCAGCCATATCGGCAAGACCCTGAGCCAGGTCGTGCCTCCCGCCATCTACAGTCTGGTGGCGCCGTATTTCTTCGACGTGTTCGACCTCAAGGCCTGCATCTTCAAGGGCTACGTGATCCATACGGGTCTGAGGGCGGCCGAGTTCGAGCGCCTGCTGCTCCCGGTCCGCCGCAACGGCACGCTCCAGCTTCTCGGGCTCCTGTCGCTGAGCACGACCAGCGCGGTGCGGACCGACGAGGCCGCGCCGTCAGCCGTCGAGGACGGCTTCCATTTCACCCAGATCGCGTTGACCGACGGCACCATCACCGAGTCCCACATCCCGCTGCACGACCTGCCGGTGGACGATCTGCCGTTCAAGGAGCATGTGCGCCAGCACGGCCCCTATGACCTCACCCCAGAGGTCGCTCGAAAAGGTTCTGAAACAGAATGTTAAGGACATAGTCCTTACCTATTACCTCATCCAGTTTCGCCAGCAGACGCTCCTTGAGAAACTGTCGGTCGGCGATGCCCGGCTCGATGTCCAAGGCAGCCAGCGCGTGGACATGGGTGAGGATCGTGTCGATGATCCGCGGCATCTGCTGGGTGACGTAGGCCTGCTTGGGACCGGCCTCGACCTCGAGCAGGATGTCCATCACGAGGAACCGGTTCACGTCGCCGTCCTCGAAGATCGGGATGGTCAGCGCCTCGACGTCGATCAGCGCGGTGTTCTCCGGCTTCTTCTCCTCCACCGGCTCGGTCGGTTCCGGCACCTCGATCCCCATCAGGGTCTGCAGTTGCGGCGGCAGGAGCTGGGGCGCGAAGGATGCCACGCCGAACAGCCCGCCGCCGACAAGCGCGAGCAGGACGACGAGGATGATCACGATCTTCATCGTTCAGCGCTCCGTCAGAAGTGGCGCCAACCCCGTGCCGTCAGGCCGTCCAGGGGGTGACCGCGATGGTCGAGGACCTCGACACCGGTGCCGGACTCTACCCGACCGATGCGGGTGACGGATACGCCCGCCTCGCGGCCCGCTGCCTCGACGGCCGACGCCGCGTCCGCCGGGGCGGTGAACAGCAGTTCGTAGTCGTCCCCGCCCGACAGCGCCAGGGCGAAGAGGTCCGGATCGTCGCTGATCAACTCGGCCGCCGAAGCGGACAGCGGCACGCGCGGCCCGTCGATGACCAGCCGGCAGCCGGAATGGGTCGCCAGGTGTCCGGCGTCCTGCAGCAGCCCGTCGGACACGTCCATGGCCGCGCCGGCGGCGTCGACCAGCCGGCTGCCCAGGCCCACCCGCGGTTGCGGCAGGCGGTAGCGGTCGGCCAAATCGGAGAACCGGCCGGGGAACCGCCCCTGGGCGACCAGCAGCCCGAGGGCGCCGTCGCCGATGGTGCCGCTGACCCACAGGTCGTCGCCCGGGCGCGCGCCGCTCCGCCGCAGCGCCTTGCCGCGCACGCCCAGGCCGAAGGCGGTGATCGAGAGAGTGATCGGGCCCGGCGTCGACACGCTGTCGCCGCCGAGCAGATGGATGCCGAATTCCGCCTGGTCGTCCGCCAGGCCGCGGCAGAACGCCTCCAACCAGGCCGCCGGCTCGGCCATGTCCTTCGGCAGGGCCAGGGCGAGGGTATAGCCGTAGGGTACGGCGCCCATGGCCGCCAGATCCGACAGATTGACCCGCAGCGCCTTGCGCGCCACCAGGTCGGGCGCGTCGTCGGCCAGGAAATGCACCGCCGACACCAGGGCATCGACCGTGACCACCCATTCGCGATCGGCACCGGCATCCGGGAGGGCCGCGGCGTCGTCGGTCAGCCCGTAGGCGCCGGGCGCTCCCTCGGCCAGCGGCGCGAAGAACCGGGCGATCCGGTCGAACTCGCCCATCGGGGCCGCGTCATCGGTCATCCCGCTCGCCCGCCCCGCCCGTCACTCGGTCCGGTCGGAGACCTCGCCCTCGCGCAGCAGGCGCGCGAGCCGGTCGAGGACGGCGTTCACCAGCGCCGGCTCGCGGCCGGAGAAGAAGTCGCGGCCGAGCTCCACATACTCGGTGATCACGACCTTGGCCGGGACGTCGCCGAAGGACAGGAGCTCGTAGGCGCCCAGGCGCAGGATCGCGCGCAGCAGCACCTCCAGGCGGCCGAGCTTGAATTCCGGCTCCAGGGCGTTGCTCAGCATCGGGTCGATGGTCGGGGTGTCGCCATAGGCGCCGAGGACCAGCTTCTCGAAAAACAGCGCGTCGACCGGGCGCGACTCGGCGTCGTCAACGATGCCGCTGAAGCCGCGCGACACGAAGGCCGGCACGACCTCGTGGGGCGAGGCCTTGGCGACTTCGATCTCGTACAGCGCCTGGGCGGCGGCGAGACGGGCCAGCCGGCGGGCGACGGTCTTGCCGCGGCCGCGGGGACCGGATTTGGCGGATTCGGTCATGACAGGGAGAACTGGTGACGCAGGGAGACCATGGCCAGGCAGGCCTCGGCGGCATCCTTGCCCTTGTTCTTCTCGGTGACCCGGGCGCGGGCCCAGGCCTGGTCGCCGTTCTCCACGGTCAGGATGCCGTAGCCGATCGCCAGGTTCTCGCGCACGGCGAGATCCATCAGCCCGCGGGCGCTCTCGCCGCAGACATAGTCGTAATGGGTGGTCTCGCCGCGGATCACGCAGCCGAGCGCGACATAGCCGTCATAGGCGGCCCCGCCCTTCAACGCGCCCTGGTGGGCCATGGAGATGGCGCCGGGGATCTCGAAGGCGCCGGGCACGGTCACCCGGTCGAACTCCACGCCTTCGGCCTCCAGATGCTGGATGGCGCCGCGGACGAGCTCGTCGGCGATGTCCTCGTAAAACCTGGCTTCAACGATCAGGACTCGGGGCATGGTCTTCTTCTCACTCGTCCACGGGAATCGGGCGCTGTTCGACGACGCTCAGGCCGTAGCCGTCGAGCCCGATGATGGTGCGTTTGGTGTTGGACAGCAGCACCATCTCGTGGATGCCGAGGTCCAGCAGGATCTGGGCGCCGACGCCGTAGTCTCGCAGCTCGGCGTGGGGCGTGCGCCCTTCCGCCTCGGCGCGCAGCTTGTCGCGCACCCGGTCGGACAGGGAGGTCGGGCTCGGCTCGCGGATCAGCACGACCACGCCGCGCCCGGCCTCGCCGATCAGCTTCATGGCCGCCCCGAGAGTACCGCCGCGCTTGCCGCTGGCATCGCCGAGCACGTCGTCCAGGACGTTCAGCGCGTGCATGCGGACCAGCACGGGATCCTTGGTGGTGATGTCGCCCTTCACCAGCACCACATGCTCGGCGTAGGTCACCTTGTTGGTGTAGACGATCATCCGCCAGTCGCCGCCGAACTTGCTGCGCAGGGTGGTCTCCACCGCGCGGTCGACGACGCTCTCGGTGCGCCGGCGATAGGCGATCAGGTCGGCGATCGTGGCGATCTTCATGTTGTGGAACTGGGCGAACTGCACCAGGTCCGGCAGCCGCGCCATGGTGCCGTCGTCGTTCATGATCTCGCAGATCACGCCGGACGGGTTCAGCCCGGCCATGCGGGCAATGTCGACCACCGCCTCGGTATGGCCGGCGCGCACCAGGGTGCCGCCCTCGCGCGCCATCAGCGGGAAGACGTGGCCCGGCGTGACGATATCCTCGCGGCCGCGCTGCGGATCGATGGCGACCTGGATGGTATGGGCGCGGTCATGGGCCGAGATGCCGGTGGTCACGCCGTCGCGCGCCTCGATGGAGACGGTGAAGGCGGTCTCGTGCCGGGTCTCGTTGCGCGACGACATCAGCGGCAGGCCGAGCTTGTCGATCCGCTCGCGGGTCAGCGACAGGCAGATCAGCCCGCGCGCATGCTTGGCCATGAAGTTGATGACTTCCGGCGTGGCCATTTGGGCGACCACGCAGATATCGCCTTCGTTCTCCCGGTTCTCGTCATCGACCAGGATGAACATCCGTCCGGAGCGGGCCTCCTCGACGACTTCCTCGATGGAGGAGAGCGCGCCGGTATAGACCTCCGACAGGGATTGCGGTTGCTGCTCGGACATCACGATCCATTCGTTCGGCTGATCAGCGACGAGACGGGCACGGTCCCGGTCTCGGCGAGGCGCGCAACGTACCGCGCAAGTAAATCCACTTCCATGTTCAAATTGTCCCCGACCGACCGCTCGCGGAAGGTGGTGTGATCCCAGGTATGGGGGATCAGGTTGAGCTCGAACCGGCGCCCCTGGACAGCGTTCACGGTCAGCGACACGCCGTCGAGGCAGACCGAGCCCTTGGTGGCGACGAAGCCCTCCAGCCCCTCGGGCGCTTCCACCGACAGCCGGTGGCTGTCCCCGTCCCGCTCGACCGCGACCAGCTTCGCCAGTCCGTCCACATGGCCGGTGACCAGATGGCCGCCCAGCTCGGAGCCCAGAGTCAGCGAGCGCTCCAGGTTGACCGGCGTGCCTTCCGCCCAGGTGCCCAGGGTGGTTTTCGACAGGGTCTCGCCCGAGACGTCGACGGTGAAACTGTCCGCCGTCTTCTCGACCACGGTCAGACAGGCGCCGCCGCAGGCGATGGAGGCGCCGATATCGACGCTGTCCATGGCGTAGCCGGTGGCGATGACGAAACGCGTGTCGCCGCGCTGCTCGACCGACCGCACGCGGCCGATATCTGTGATGATGCCTGTGAACATGGCCGCAACCTATGTCGCTCGACGCAATGTTTCCAGCGTATCCGCACCAAGACACTCGATCCCGTGCGACCGGAATCGCGGCGCGCCGGCCAGATCGGTCACGCCGAGCCCGTCCAGGGCCGCTCTGCCGTCGCCGCCGATCGCCACCGGCGCCCGGAACAGCGCCAGGATGTCCACCGCGTCGGCCCGCAGGAATGCGGCCGCCACGGCGGCCCCGCCCTCGACCAGCACGCTGTTGATGCCGCCCCCCGCCAGAACCGCCAGGACCGCGTCCACCGCCGGCCTGCCCTCCCCGTCGCCCGCCACCGGCAGGACCGTGGCGCCGAACCGACTGCAGTCGGCCTGGCGCCGGTCCGGCACGTCGCCGCGGCAGACCAGCCAGGTCGGGACCTGCCCCGCCGTCGCCATCAGGCGGCTGGTCGGCGACAGGGACAGATTGCTGTCCAGAACCACCCGCACGGGAGACTGCGCCTCCAGTCCCGGCAGACGGCAGGTCAGCTCCGGATCGTCGGCCGCGGCGGTACCCGCGCCGATCAGGATGGCGTCATGGCGGGCGCGCATCAGATGCCCCCTCGCCCGCGCTTCGGGACCGGTGATCCAGCGGCTGGCGCCGGTTGCAGTGGCGATGCGGCCGTCCAGGCTGGCGGCGAGCTTCAGGGTGACGGCCGGCCGGCCGGTGCGGCGGCGTTTCAGGTAGCCCGCGAGCACCGATTCGGCCGCCGCCGTCTCCACCCCGGTCACGACCTCGATGCCGGCCGCGCGCAGCATCGCCAAGCCGCCGCCGTCGACCCTCGGATCCGGATCCTCCACGGCGACCACGACCCGGGCGATGCCGGCCTCGATCAGCGCCTTGGAACAGGGCGGCGTGCGGCCCCAATGGGCGCAGGGTTCGAGGGTGACATAGGCGGTGGCGCCGCGCGCCGCCTCCCCGGCCAGGGCCAGGGCGTTCGCCTCGGCATGGGGCCGGCCGCCGTCGGAGGTGCGGGCGCGGGCGACGATCCGGCCGTCGCGCACCAGGACGCAGCCGACGGAGGGGTTGTCCGCCGTGCGCCCTGTCCCACGCCGGGCGAGCCGCAGCGCGACCGCCATGAAGGCGCGGTCGGCTGCAGCGATGGAGGGATCGGTGGTCATGACAGGCCGCCGCAGGTTCCGGCGGTCAGTCGTCGATGTAGTTGCCGCCGCTCTGGATTTCTTCGACGAAGTTCTCGAAATCCTTCGCCTCGCGGAAGTTCTTGTAGACCGAGGCGAAGCGCACATAGGCGACCGGGTCCACATTGGCGAGCGCGTCCATGACCATCTCGCCGATCACGTCGGACGGGATCTCGCTCTCCCCCATGCTTTCCAGGCGCCGGACGATGCCGGTCACCAGGCGCTCGATGCGCTCGGGTTCGACCGGGCGTTTGCGCAGGGCGATCTGGATCGACCGCGCCAGCTTGTCCCGGTCGAAGGGCGCGCGCTTGCCCGTCTTCTTGACCACCGTCAGCTCGCGAAGCTGAACCCGCTCGAACGTGGTGAAGCGGGCGCTGCATTCCGGGCAGAACCGGCGGCGCCTTATGGCGGTGTTGTCCTCGGTGGGACGGGAGTCCTTCACCTGAGTGTCTTCATTCCCGCAGAACGGACAGCGCATGCCTCTACTCCCTCGCTCGCTCAGGCCGCGCCCGGGTAGATCGGGAAGCGGTTGCAGAGCTCCTCGACTTTGGCCCGGACCTGGGCTTCGACCTGGCCGTCGCCCTCGGGGTTGCGGGCCAGACCGTCGACCACGTCGCCGATCAGCTCGCCGACAAGACGGAACTCGGCCACACCGAAGCCGCGGGTGGTGCCGGCCGGGGTGCCGAGACGCACGCCGGAGGTCACCATCGGCTTCTGCGGGTCGAACGGCACGCCGTTCTTGTTGCAGGTGATGCCGGCGCGCTCCAGGGCGTGCTCGGTATCGCGGCCGGTCAGGCCCTTGGGCCGCAGGTCGACCAGCATCAGGTGGCTGTCGGTGCCGCCGGACACGATGTCGAGACCGCGGCTCTTCAGCACCTCGGCCAGGGCCTTGGCGTTGTCCACGACGGCCTGGGCATAGGCCTTGAACTCGGGCCGCAGCGCCTCGCCGAAGGCGACCGCCTTGGCGGCGATCACATGCATCAGCGGACCGCCCTGCAGGCCGGGGAAGACGGCGGAGTTGATCTTCTTCCCGATATCCTCGTCGCGCGACAGGATCATGCCGCCGCGCGGACCGCGCAGGGTCTTGTGGGTGGTGGTGGTCACCACATCGGCATGGGGCAGCGGGCTCGGCAGCACGCCGCCGGCGACCAGACCGGCGAAATGCGCCATGTCGACCATGAACAGCGCACCCACGCTGTCGGCGATCTTGCGGAAGCGCGGGAAGTCGATCTCGCGCGGATAGGCGGAACCACCGGCGATGATCAGGGCCGGCTTGTGCTCCTTGGCGAGGGCTTCGACCTGGTCGTAGTCGATGACGCCCTCTTCCTTGGTCACGCCGTAGCCGATGGCGTTGAACCACTTGCCCGACAGGTTCGGCTTGGCGCCATGGGTCAGGTGGCCGCCGGCATCGAGCGACATGCCGAGAATCGTGTCGCCCGGCTTCAGCAGGGCCAGGAACACCGCCTGGTTGGCGGACGCGCCGCAATGGGGCTGCACATTGGCGAAGGCGCAGTCGAACAGCTTCTTCGCCCGGTCGATGGCGAGCTGTTCGGCGATGTCGACGAACTCGCAGCCGCCATAATAGCGCCGTCCCGGATAGCCTTCGGCGTATTTGTTGGTCAGGACCGAGCCCTGGGCCTCCAGCACGGCGCGGGAGACGATGTTCTCCGAGGCGATCAGCTCGATCTGCGACTGCTGGCGGTGCAGTTCCTTGGTGATCGAACCGAGCAGCTCGGCGTCGCTCTCGGCCAGGGTCGCGCCGAAGAAGCTTTCGGCATCGGTATGAAGATCGGTAGCGAGGGTCATGAAGAGATCGGTCTCCTTCGGACCTCAGTCTGGGTCAGGTGATAGCGAATGGTGCGGCGCGCGCCGGTTCCGGCGAGCGCCCTCTAGCGGCGCCCTACAACTCCGGCGGATTGGTCATCTTGCCGACGCGCCGGGCGTGGCGGTCGCCGCCGAATTCGGTGGCCAGGAACGTCTCCACGCAGTCCCGTGCCAGCTCGACGCCGATCAGCCGCCCGCCCAGGGCGATCACGTTGGCGTCGTTATGCTCCCGGCACAGCCGCGCGGTGGTCACGTCGTGGCACAGGGCGGCGCGCACCCAGGGATATCTGTTGGCGGCGATGCTGATTCCAAGCCCGGTGCCGCAAACGAGAACGCCCCGCGCCACCCGGCCGTCCTTCAGGGCGCGCGCCATCTCGAAAGCGAAATCCGGATAATCGACGGACTCCGAGCCGTCGGTGCCGAGATCCACCACCTCGAATCCTTTATCACGCAGAAATTCCGCGAGATCGGACTTGAGCGGAAAACCGGCATGATCGGATGCAACGGCGATCGCGGCAGAGGTCATATTCTATGGCTCCGAGACAAGTTCGCCCCTATATAAGCCAACTTGCCGGTCCGATGCCACAAAAGCTGGCGCGAGTCGGTGTTGAATTCCTTAACTCTTTCCCTACCTGCCCGACTGGGTCCGAACGTTCGCGATTCCGGGCGGGACTGATTTCAGCGACAAATTTCGTAGGGAAATTATTTCAACATCCATGCAATAAGTGCTGCGCCATACTTAAAGTTAGCCACTGAAATTCTTGACGAGTGTATTGACTTGCCTTTTGTCGTGTGTCAGCCATGCATTATGAAACGTCCCCCACAAAATTGAGCCTTTCAATGAGCGACGAGACCAAGACTGAATCAGCCGCCGGTAAATCGATGATCGAGATGACGACCCAGGTCGTCGCGGCTTATCTGAGCAACAACTCGGTCGCCTCCAATCAAATCGCGGAGGTGATCAATACGGTGCACGACGCGCTGAACAATCTGACTGAAGGCGGCGGCGAGCCGGAGCCGGAGCCGTTGAAGCCGGCCGTTCCGGTCAAGAAGTCGGTGACCCCCGACTACATCGTCTGCCTGGAAGACGGCAAGCAGCTGAAGATGCTGAAGCGTCACCTGCGCACCACCTACGACATGACGCCGGAAGACTACCGGGCGAAGTGGGGACTGCCGGCCGATTACCCGATGGTCGCCCCGAACTACGCCGCCCAGCGTTCCGAGTTCGCCAAGAAGATCGGCCTCGGCCGTCAGACCTCCCGCCGCGGAGGCCGTCGCAAGAGCGCCTGAGCGCCCGTCACGCGACATTGAGTCTATCGGACGGCCGTCGGATCCCCGGCGGCCGTCATTTTTTTTGCTTGTTCATCACGTATTCGAGCTTCCGGATGGCCAATTGCCGCAGGGCGGCCTCGCCGCGCGTCGGATCTCCGACGATGGACACTTCGGTTCCGGTCACCGTATCAATGGCGCTTACCTTCACGTAGGCGCCCCTGGGGATGAACTCCAGGATCACTCGTCCGTCGCTTCTTGGAGGCATTCTCGTCTCTGGATGTTTGGACGCCGCGCACTACCGTATATAAGAACGAACGCACCAAGATTACGAGGTAGATCGACATGGCCCCGCCCGTCGCCGCCGTCGCTGACAAGCCGGCGTCCGAAATCAAGAAGCGTCCCGATTTCGCCTGGGATGATCCGCTCCTGCTGGACGACCAGCTCACCGAAGAAGAGCGGATGATCCGAGACGCGGCCCGCGACTATTGTCAGGAGAAGCTCCTGACGCGCGTCCACGAGGGTTTCCGCCACGAAGTCTTCGACCGGGACATCATGACCGAAATGGGCGCGCTCGGCCTGCTCGGCGCGACCATCCCCGAGGAATACGGCGGCGCCGGCGTGAACCACGTCTGCTACGGCCTGATCGCCCGCGAGGTCGAGCGGGTCGACTCGGGCTACCGCTCCGCCATGAGCGTGCAGTCCAGCCTGGTCATGCACCCGATCTACACCTACGGCTCCGAAGAACAGCGCAAGAAGTACCTGCCGAAGCTCGCCAGCGGCGAGTGGGTCGGCTGCTTCGGCCTGACCGAGCCGGACCACGGCTCCGATCCGGGCGGCATGAAGACCCGCGCGGTGAAGGTCGACGGCGGCTACAAGCTGTCCGGCGCCAAGATGTGGATCACCAACTCGCCGATCGCCGACGTGTTCGTGGTCTGGGGCAAGACCGAGGACGGCAAGATCCGCGGCTTCGTGCTCGAGAAGGGCATGGAGGGTCTGTCCGCACCGAAGATCGAGGGCAAGTTCAGCCTGCGCGCCTCCATCACCGGCGAAATCGTCATGGACGGCGTCTTCGTGCCGGAAGAGAACCTGCTGCCGAACATCTCCGGCCTGGGCGGCCCCTTCGGCTGCCTGAACAAGGCGCGGTACGGCATTTCCTGGGGCGCGCTCGGCGCGGCCGAGGCCTGCTGGCACGCGGCGCGCGACTACACCATGGAGCGCACCCAGTTCGGCCGGCCGCTGGCCGCCAACCAGCTGATCCAGAAGAAGCTGGCCGACATGCAGACCGAGATCACCATCGGTCTCCAGGCCTGCCTGCGTCTGGGCCGTCTGCTGGACGAGGGCCGCGGCGCGCCGGAGGCGATCTCGCTGGCTAAGCGCAACTCCTGCGGCAAGGCGCTCGACATCGCCCGCATGGCCCGCGACATGCACGGCGGCAACGGCATCTCCGACGAGTACGGCGTGATCCGCCACGTGCTGAACCTGGAGGCCGTGAACACCTACGAGGGCACCCACGACGTGCACGCGCTGATCCTGGGCCGCGCCCAGACCGGCCTGCAGGCGTTCACCGGGTAACGAAGGGGGTTCGCCCCACGAGCCACCGAACGACGAAAGGGCCTCGCTCCGGCGGGGCCCTTTTTTTATTCCCTGTTCCCTCCCCCGTCATACTGACGACCGTCAGGATCTGCGGGTCTCCGGACGCAGGCTGCTTGATCCTGACGTGCATCAGAATGACGGTATGGGGTCGCTACTGCCCCTCCGCCGCCTTGCAGAGTTCGCGCAGCGCCGCGGTCTCGGCATCGCCCAGCGTCTCGCCGTTGAAGGTGAGCGCGCCGGACAGCAGGTCGTATTTCACCGTGCCGATCACCGCCTCGCCACGCGGCGCGAGTGCCGTGTCCGAGGCCACGCCGTAATTCGACAGAAGATCGTAGGTGATGTCGAAGGTGACCTCGGTCGGCGTCTTGATCGTCACCGAGCCCGGCAGGTCGGCCGGTGCCACCGCGTTGCCGTTCACGTCCACGCCGGGCTTGTAGGCCACGTCGGCCGCGGGCTGGTGCGCCACCAGGCGCTGGCAGTCGGTGGCCGTCACGGTAATCGTCGAGGCGGCAACGGGCGAGTCGTGGGCAGCGAGACAGAAAACACCGACGGTTGCGGCGACAAGCAGGCGGTTCAAGCGTCGCGACGACCTTTGGAATGGAAACCGTCGGGCGTTCATGACCGTCTCTCCTAACAGCGAGATACAAACATACTCGTTAGGATGCGAACATGTTCAAAAATTGTCCGCAAAGCGCTTTTTTTGGTCGACGCGCTCGGTTGGTTCCCCTATCTTTCCCGGGCAAAGAAAAGACCGCACCGGCGTAGCCGGCACGGCCCGAGTTTAGGGAGGAAACGCCATCAGGCGTATGTGATCGCCAACGATCACAGTCAGGAAAATAGGCCTGACAAAAGGGAGTGGCAAGGCTTTATCGCCTCAGCCGCTCTTTTTTTTGGCAAAAAGCATATCATTGTTCATTTTTTGTGCAATTGTCACTTTTAGCGGCGGGTGTTTGGCACAGTATTGTGCATCGCAACACAATCGCCGCGCTGCAAAACAGGACCGCCGTCGCTCCGGCCCGCTGCGGGGGCGGACGCGGCGATGCCGCAGCGCCCGGATCGCTCAAGCAGGCGCTCCGGCCCGCGTCTCGCCGAGCCCGGCCAAAGGCTTCGAGTACTGGGAGAAAATGAGAGTGGGCGGCCCCCGGCGTTCGCCGGTCAGGGCCAATCCCGAATCATCTCGCGGAACGAGATCAGGTCGGAGCGAACGACCAGGTCCACCCCCACCCAGACCAGGGCGGCGATGACGGTGGTCGCCAGCAGCTTGACCGCCAGCATCGGCTTCTTCGGCGCGCCGGCGTCGTTGCCCTGCTGCACGTCGTCTTCCCGGCGCACGCCGACCGGCAGAACCATGAACAGGATCCACCACCACAGAATGACGTAGACGACGATTCCGGAAACCAGATCCATGGCGCCCTCAGACCTGCTCGAGTTCGACCAGGGTCCCCGTGAAGTCCTTGGGGTGCAGGAACAGGACCGGCTTGCCGTGGGCGCCGATCTTCGGCTCCCCGTCGCCCAGCACCCGCGCACCCTCGGCCCGCAGCCGGTCGCGCGCCGCCAGGATGTCGTCCACCTCGTAGCAGACATGGTGGATGCCGCCCGAGGCGTTCTTCTCCAGGAACCCGGCGATCGGCGAGCCCTCGCCCAGCGGGTGGAGCAGCTCGATCTTGGTGTTGGGCAGTTCGACGAACACCACGGTCACGCCGTGCTCCGGCAGGTCCAGCGGCTGCGACACCGCGGCACCCAGGGTATCGCGATAGGTCGCCGTGGCCGCCGGAAGGTCGGGAACGGCGATGGCGACATGGTTCAATCGGCCGATCATGGTATCGAGCTCCGTCAGATCCTTACGATATGGACGTCGGTCACCGGGCGCTTGTTGAACTCGTCGCGCACGATGCGACGCACCGTCCGGCGGGCCGACTCGCGGACCGCCTCGTCCTCGCGCCGGTCCCGGTTGGACAGCTTGCGCAGGTTGTCCTGGATCGCGTCCGCCGCATCGAGGGCGACGTCCTCGGCATCCTCCGGACCGGCGATGCCCACCAGGGAGACGAGCGGGTCCGCCTGAAGGTTGCCCTTGGCGTCCAGCACCAGGGTGACCGTCGCCGCCCCGTTGTGCAGCATCCGCCGCCGGTCGCGCAGGGTTTCGGACTGCAGGCCGAGGATCTGGCCGTCATCGACGACCTGGGCCCCCTCGCCTTTGATCCAGTCGATGATCTCGGCATGGCCGGCGGCCAGGCGGATCAGGCTGCCGTTGGAAGGCACCACGGTTTCCGGGACCTGGCAGGCCTTGGCCAGCCGGGCGTGCTCGCGCAGGTGGCGGGCGTCGCCATGCACCGGGATCGCGATCTTCGGGCGCAGCATCTGGTACATCTCGGCCAGCTCCTCGCGGGCCGGGTGACCGGAGACGTGGATGCCGGGCTGGTCCTCGGTGGTGATGATCTCCACCCCGCGGGCCGAGAGCCGGTTCTGCACCCGGCCGATCGCCCGCTCGTTGCCGGGGATCTGGCGCGAGGAGAAGATGCAGATATCGCCCTCGCCCAAGGACACATGCGGATGGGCGCCGTCGGAGATCCGCGACAGGGCGGCCCGGGACTCGCCCTGGCTCCCGGTGCAGATCAGGACGATCTTGTCCTCCGGGAAGTAGCCGGCCTCGTCCTCCTTCACGAAGGTCGGGGCGTCCTGCAGATAGCCGTTCTCCTTGGCGGCGTCGTGCATCCGCCAGAGCGACCGGCCGATCAGGGCACACTGCCGGTCGTTGGCCGCCGCCGCCATGGCGACGCTCTCCAGCCGGGCGACATTGGAGGCGAAGCAGGCGACCGCGATCCGGCCCTGCCCGTCGTATTGGGCGAACAGTTCGGTCAGCGCCATGCGGACCTCGGCCTCGGAGCCGGTGCGGCCGGGCACGAACACGTTGGTGCTGTCGCCCATCAGCGCCAGCACCCCCTCGTCGCCGACCGCGCGGATGGCGTCGAAATCGGTCGGCCCGCCGATGAAGGGCGTGGGATCGAACTTCCAGTCGCCGCTATGCACGACGGTGCCGGCGCCGCAGCGCAGGACGATCATGTTCGGCTCGGGAATCGAGTGGGTGACCCGGATCATCTCGATCTCGAACGGCCCGATGACCGCGGAACCGCTGACGGGGATCTCGATCAGCTCGACCTTCTCCAGCAGGCCGACATCGACCAGCTTGCGGCGGACCAGCGAGGCAGTGAACGGGGTGCAGTAGATCGGGCAGCCGAGCCGTTCCCACAGGTAAGGCACCGCGCCGATATGGTCCTCGTGACCATGGGTCAGCAGCAGACCGCAGAGCGTGTCCTTGTGGGGCTCGATGGACGAGATGTCCGGCAGGATGACGTCCACGCCGGGCGTGGTGTCGTCGCCGAACGTGATGCCGAGATCGACCATCAGCCACTGTCCGGCATAGCCGTACAGGTTGACATTCATCCCGATCTCGTCGGACCCGCCGAGCGGGAGGAAATACAGGTCGTCGTCGTTGGGATCGAGCTTCAGGGTCATGCGACGCCCGTCTGGGCCCGATTTCGGTCATGTATCATGCGCAGCCCCGTCAGTGTCAGATCGTCGTCCACGATTTCGATGACCGCGGTCCAGTCGGCGAACAGCGCCGCCAGGCCCCCGGTGCCGACCACCTTCATGGGCCGGCCATATTCCGCTCGGATGCGCTCGACCAATCCCTCGATCATCGCCACGTATCCCCAGAAGATCCCGGAATGCATGGCCGCGCGCGTGTTCTTGCCGATCACCCGGACCGGATCGTTGTCGCCGGGCATCCGCTCCGGCGGCCGGATCGCCACCCGGGGGAGCTGGGCCGCGGCCATATAGAGCGCATCGAGGCTCAGGTTGATGCCCGGGCAGATGATGCCGCCGGCATAGCCGCCGTCGTCCTCCACCACGTCGAACGTGGTGGCCGTGCCGAAATCGACGACGATCAGCGGACCGCCGTAGAGCTTGTGCGCCGCCACGGCGTTTACAACCCGGTCGGCGCCGACCTCTTCCGGCCGGTCGATCCTGACCTCGATCCCCAGCTCCGTCGGCCGCTCGCCGATCACCATGGGATCGATGCCGAAATGCTTCCGGCACAGGGTCTTCAGGTTGAACAGCGTCGCCGGCACCACGGTGGCGATCATCACGCTGTCGATCCCGCCGGTGTTCAGCGCGTCGAGCGCCATGAGCTGGGTCAGCCAGACGGCGTATTCGTCAGCCGTCCGGTCGGCGTTGGTCGAGGTCCGCCAGGAGCCGACCGGCTCCTCGCGCCCGTCTTCGTAGACGGCGAACACCGTGTTGGTGTTCCCGCAGTCGATCACCAGCAGCATCTAACTATCCCGGCCATGACGGAATACCGGGCGGATCCCTGGTTCGCCGTCCACCCGGCCCCTCTCTGCCTGACGGCGATCAGGCGCCGATCAGGCTGGCGGCGGCGGCCGCCGCCGTATCGTAGATCGGCGACAGGCCGAGGAAGAACAGGACCGTGACGATCGCCGAGCCGTACAGGATCAGCCGCAGGTCGCCGGCCACCGCGCCGTCCAGCGGCTGCTGAGCCTCGTCGAAATACATGATCTTCACGATCCGCAGATAGTAGAACGCACCGATCACGCTCGCCAGCACGCCGACCACGGCGAGGCCGTAGAGGCCGGCATTCACCGCGGCCATGAACACGTACCACTTGCCGAAGAAGCCGGCGAGCGGCGGGATGCCGGCCATGGAGAACATGAAGATCAGCAGCGCCAGCGCCATCATCGGATGGGTGCGCGACAGGCCGGCGAGATCCGACAGGTTCTCCACCAGACGGCCGTCGCGGCGCATGCCGAGGATCACGGCGAAGGTGCCGATATTCATGAAGATGTAGGTCGCCATGTAGATCATGACGCCCGTCACCCCGGCCTCGGTGCCGGCGGCGAGACCGACCAGGGCATAGCCCATATGGCCGATCGAGCTGTAGGCCATCAGGCGCTTGATGTTGGTCTGCATGATCGCGGCCAGCGCGCCCACCACCATGGAGGCGAGCGACACGAACACCACCACCTGCTGCCAGGAGGCCAGAAGATCGCCGAACGGGTCGATCATCACCCGCAGGAACAGGGCGATGGCGGCGACCTTCGGGGCGACGGCGAACAGGGCCGTCACCGGGGTCGGCGCACCTTCGTAGACGTCCGGCGTCCACATGTGGAACGGCACGGCCGAGACCTTGAAAGCCAGGCCGCAGACCAGGAACACCAGGCCGACCACCAGACCGGTCGACGGCGCCTCGCCGGTGCCGAGCACGGTGGCGAGGATCTCGAAGCTGGTGGTGCCGGTGAAGCCGTAGATCATCGAACAGCCGTACAGCAGCAGCCCCGAGCTGAGCGCGCCCAGCACGAAGTACTTCAGGCCCGCCTCGGTCGATTTCAGCGTGTCGCGCCGGATCGAGGCGACCACGTAGAGCGCCAGGCTCTGCAGCTCCAGGCCCATGTACAGCATGATCAGGTCCTTGGCGGAGACCATCAGCATCATGCCGAGCGTGGCGAACAGGATCAGCACCGGATACTCGAACCGGCCGGCCTGCTCGCGCTCCAGATAGCCGAGCGACAGGACGATCGAGAAGGCCGATCCCAACAGGATCAGGATCTTGGCGTATTGGGCGAAGCTGTCGGTGACGAACAGGCCCTGGAAGGCCAGCGCCTCGCCGCCTTTCACCACGACCAGGACGGCCGCCACCACCAGGGCGGCGATGGTCGCCCAGGACAGCATCTTGAGGCTGCCCTCGCCCTTGAACACGCCCACCATGAGCAGTGCAAGGCCGGCGATGGCCAGAAAGATCTCCGCCGAGGCCGGCGCCATGATCGGAAGGGTCGTTGCCGCGTCCATATCCGTGCTCCCGGCCGCTTTAGCGGGCCGCCAGGGCGGTGCCGGCTTCGCCGAGCGCCACCTTGTAATTCGTGATCAGGTTCTCCACCGAGGCCGACATCAGGTCGGTGAAGGTCGAAGGATAGATGCCCATCCACAGCACCAGGACGACGAGCGGCGCGAAGACCGCGATCTCCCGCGGGCTGAGATCGAGCAGCGCCTTGAGCTGCTCCTTCTCGAGCTTGCCGAAGATCACCCGGCGGTAGAGGTAGAGCATGTAGGCGGCACCCAGGACCAAGCCGGTCGCCGTGAAGGCGGCGAGCCAAGTGTTGGTCTGGAACGCGCCGGCCAGGATCAGCAGCTCGCCCACGAAGCCGGAGGTGCCGGGCAAGCCGACCGAGGCCATCATGAACAGCATGAAGATCAGCGCGTAGCGCGGCATGTTGTTGGCCAGACCGCCATAGGCGTCGATATCGCGGGTGTGCATCCGGTCGTAGACCACGCCGACGCACAGGAACAGCGCGCCCGACACGATGCCGTGGGACAGCATCTGGAAGATCGAGCCTTCCACGCCCTGGGTGGTCATGGTGAACATGCCGACCGTCACGAAGCCCATATGGGCGACCGACGAGTAGGCGATCAGCTTCTTCATGTCCTGCTGCACCAGCGCCACCAGCGAGGTGTAGATCACCGCCACCACGCTCAGGGTGTAGACCAGCGGCGCGAAATCGGCCGAGGCCTCCGGGAACATCGGGATGGAGAAGCGCAGGAAGCCGTAGCCGCCCATCTTCAGCAGCACGCCGGCCAGGATCACGGAGCCGGCGGTCGGCGCCTCCACGTGGGCGTCCGGCAGCCAGGTATGCACCGGCCACATCGGCACCTTCACCGCGAAGGAGGCGAAGAAGGCCAGCCACAGCCAGGTCTGCACGTCCGGCAGGAAGCGGGTCGCCATCAGCGTCGGGATGTCGGTGGTGCCGGCCTGCCAGTACATCGCCAGGACCGCCAGCATCATCAGCACCGAGCCGGCCAGGGTGTACAGGAAGAACTTGAAGGCGGCGTAGACCCGACGCGCCCCGCCCCACACGCCGATTATCAGGAACATCGGGATCAGGACGGCTTCGAAGAAGATGTAGAACAGGAAGATGTCCAGGGCGCAGAACATGCCCACCATCATGGTCTCCAGGACCAGGAAGGCGATCATGTACTCGCGCACCCGCTTCTGCACCGCTTCCCAGCTCGCCAGGATGCAGATCGGCGTCAGCAGGGTCGACAGCAGCACGAACCAGACCGAGATGCCGTCCACGCCCATGTGATAGGCGATCGACGAGCCCGGGATCCACTCGACCTTCTGGACCAGCTGGAACTCAGCGGTGGCCGGGTCGAAATAGGTCAGGATCAGCAGGGAGATCAGGAACACCGAGCCCGACGCCACCAGGGCCAGCCAGCGCGAGGAGCTCGCGACCTGCTCCGGGGTGCCGCGGACCGTCAGAATGAACGCCACCCCGAGCAGGGGGCCGAACGTCACGATCGTCAGAAGCCATTGTTCGAGCATCAGCTCAACCCCCGAAGGCCAGGTACCAGGAGACCAGCGCCACGACACCGATCAGCATGGCGAATGCGTAGTGATAGAGGTAACCGGTCTGCAGCCGGGCCACCTGCCCCGCGCACCAGCGGGTCATGGCACTCACGCCGTCCGGACCGAAACCGTTGATGATGGTGCCGTCGCCGGTCTTCCAGAACATCATGCCGGCCTGCCAGGAGCGCTTCACGAACAGCCAGTCGTACAGCTCGTCGAAGTACCACTTGTTCAGCAGGAACAGGTAGACCGGACGGATCGCGCTGGTGACCTTGGCCGGGATGCCCGGGTTCAGGATGTAGGCCACATAGGCCGAGGCGATGCCGATGATGCCGACCACCAGGGGCGCCAGCTTGACCCAGAGCGGCGAATGGTGGGCCGCCTCGATCACGTTGTTCTCTTCCAGGATCTTGATGGAAGAGCCCCAGAACGCGTCCATGTGGTGGCCGACGAAATACTCGTAGCCGATGAAGCCGCTGAACACCGCACCGACCGCCAGCACCAGCAGCGGGATCAGCATCACCGGCGGCGATTCATGCGCATGGTCGAAGGTGTGCTGGTCCATCCGAGGCTTGCCGTGGAAGGTCATGAACAGCAGGCGCCAGGAATAGAACGCGGTCAGCAGGGCGGCGACGATGCCGGCCCAGAAGGCGAACTCACCCGCGCCGGTATGGGCGGCGAAGGCGGACTCCAGGATCATGTCCTTGGAGTAGTAGCCGGCGAAGAACGGGATGCCGGCCAGCGCCAGGCTGCCGATCCAGAACATGGCGTAGGTCCAGGGGATCTTGCGCCAGATGCCGCCCATGTTCCGCATGTCCTGCTCGTCGTGCAGGGCATGGATCACCGAGCCGGCCGACAGGAACAGCAGCGCCTTGAAGAAGGCGTGGGTCATCAGGTGGAAGATCGCCGCCGGATAGGCCGAGACGCCGAGGGCGAAGAACATGTAGCCGAGCTGGGAACAGGTCGAATAGGCGATGACCCGCTTGATGTCGTTCTGGGTCGTGCCGACCGTCGCCGCGAAGAAGGCGGTGGCGGCACCGACGATGGTCACCACGACCAGGGCGTCGGGCGCGTATTCGAACAGCGGCGACATCCGCGCGACCAGGAACACGCCGGCGGTCACCATGGTGGCGGCGTGGATCAGCGCGGAGACCGGCGTCGGGCCTTCCATGGCGTCCGGCAGCCAGGTGTGCAGGCCGAGCTGGGCCGACTTACCCATGGCGCCGATGAACAGCAGGATGGCGATGACCGTCAGCGCGTCGACATCGGAGAACCACAGGAAGTCGAAGGTCGTGCCGGCCATTTCCGGCGCCGCGGCGAAGATCGCGTCGAAACTCACCGCATCGAACAGCAGGAAGCAGCCGAAGATGCCGAGGGCGAAGCCGAAATCGCCGACGCGGTTGACCACGAAGGCCTTGATGGCGGCGGCGTTGGCGGACGGCCGGTCATACCAGAACCCGATCAGCAGGTAGGAGGCGACACCCACGCCCTCCCAGCCGAAGAACATCTGGATCAGGTTGTCCGAGGTCACCAGCATCAGCATGGCGAAGGTGAAGAACGACAGATAGGCCATGAACCGCGGGATCGACGGGTCGTGGCTCATGTAGCCGACGGAATAGACGTGCACGCAGGACGACACGACGGTCACGACGATCACCATGACGGCGGTCAGCGTGTCCCAGCGCAGGGCCCAGCTCGCCTCGAAGCTGCCGCTGTCGATCCAGGTGAAGAGTTCCACGGTCTGGGACTGGCCGTTCAGCGCGACTTCCCAGAAGGCGATGACGCCGAGGACTGCGGAGGTCACCATGGCGGCGCAGGTCACGATCTGCGCGCCCCGATCCCCCAGTTTCTTGTTTCCGAACCCGGCGATCAGCGCGCCGATGAGCGGAAGAAAGACGATGGCGGCGTACATCGGCTCAGCCCTTCATCAGATTGATGTCGTCGACCGCGATGGAGCCGCGGTTGCGGAAGAACACCACCAGGATGGCGAGCCCGATGGCCGCCTCGGCCGCGGCGACCGTCAGCACGAACACGGCGAAGACCTGGCCGACCAGATCGCCGAGATGGGTGGAGAACGCCACGAAGTTGATGTTGACGGCGAGCAGCATGAGCTCGACCGACATCAGGATGATGATCACGTTCTTCCGGTTCAGGAAAATGCCGAAGATCCCCAGGGTGAACAGGATCGCGGCGACCGTGAGGTAATGGCCCAGAGCGATTTCCATCTCAGACCCCTCCCCCGCGGGTCACCTTCACGACCTCGACGACATCCTCGGGACGGCGCAGGTTCTGCTTGTCGATCGACTGGCGCTTGACGTCCGGACGGTGGCGCAGGGTCAGCACGATGGCGCCGATCATGGCGACCAGCAGCACGATACCCGCGGTCTGGAAGGCCAGAACGTAGTGGGTGTAGATCACCTGGCCGATGGCCTCGGTGTTCGTCACTTCGGCCGGGATCGGCGAGGCGGCGACGACCGCAACCTCGGGCGCGAAGCTCCACACCCCGACCACCAGGATCAGCTCGGCCAGCAGCACCAGGCCGATCAGCCCGCCGACCGGCAGATAGCGCGCGAAGCCCTGGCGCAACTCGACGAAGTTGATGTCGAGCATCATGACCACGAACAGGAACAGCACGGCGACGGCGCCGACATAGACGACGACCAGGATCATCGCCAGGAACTCCGCGCCCATCAGGACGAAGAGGCCCGCGGCATTGAAGAACGCCAGGATCAGGAACAGCACCGAATGCACCGGATTGCGCGATGTGACGACCATCACGCCCGATGCGACCGCCACGAAGGCGAACAGGTAGAAGACTAAGGCCTGTAGAGCCATGCCGATCCCTTTCCCCGGTCTTTCGACCCGTCACCGATCAAATACAATCGGTTATCCCGCATTCCTAAACCGAAACCTAAACCCGAGCGCCGCGCAATCAGCGGTACGGCGCGTCGGCCGTCAGGTTCCGGCTGATCTCGACTTCCCAGCGGTCGCCGTTCGCGAGCAGCTTGTCCTTGTTGTAGAACAGCTCCTCGCGGGTCTCCGTCGCGAACTCGAAATTCGGACCCTCGACGATGGCGTCCACCGGGCAGGCTTCCTGGCAGAAGCCGCAGTAGATGCATTTCGTCATGTCGATGTCGTAGCGCGTCGTGCGGCGCGACCCGTCGGCGCGCGGCTCGGCCTCGATGGTGATGGCCTGGGCGGGGCAGATCGCCTCGCACAGCTTGCACGCGATGCAGCGCTCTTCGCCGTTCGGATAGCGGCGCAGCGCGTGCTCGCCCCGGAAGCGCGGGCTGAGCGGCCCCTTCTCGTAGGGGTAGTTCAGCGTCACCTTGGGACGGAAGAAGTACTTCAGCGTCAGCGCCATGCCGCTGACCAGCTCGGTCAGCAGCATGCTCTTGGCGCGGTATTGGACGGAAGCCATGGCTCAGCCTCTTCCTTTCCTCACGGAACCCAGTCGAAGGTCACCAGCACGCCGGCCGTGATCACCACCCACAGCAGCGACAGCGGCAGGAAGACCTTCCAACCGAGACGCATGAGCTGGTCGTAGCGATAGCGCGGGAACGTGGCGCGGACCCACAAGAAGACGAACAGGACCAGGGAGATCTTCAGGATGAACCAGATCGGTCCCGGGACCCAGTTGAACGGGGCGACGTCGAACGGCGCCAGCCAGCCGCCCAGGAACAGCACCACGGTGATGCCGCTCATCAGGATCATGTTGGCGTATTCGCCGAGGAAGAAGAGCGCGAAGCTCATCGACGAGTATTCGACGAAGTAGCCGGCCACCAGCTCCGACTCGCCTTCCGGCAGGTCGAACGGCGCGCGGTTGGTCTCGGCCAGGGCCGAGATGAAGAACACCACGAACATCGGCAGCAGCGGAATGGCGAACCACACGGTACGCTGCGCCTCGACGATGGCGGTCAGGTTCAGCGAGCCGACGCAGAGCAGCACGGTGATGATCACGAAGCCGATGGAGACCTCGTAGGAGACCATCTGGGCGGCCGAGCGCAGGGCGCCGAGGAAGGCGTATTTCGAGTTCGAGGCCCAGCCCGACATGATCACGCCGTAGACGCCGAGCGAGCTGATCGCGAACAGGTAGAGCACGCCGACATTGATGTCGGCCAGCACCATGCCCTCGCCGAACGGGATCACCGCCCAGGCGATCAGGCTGAGGATGAAGGTCAGCATCGGCGCCAGGATGAAGATCACCTTGTTGGCGCCGGCCGGAAGGATCGTCTCCTTCGACATCAGCTTCAGCGCGTCGGCGAACGGCTGGAACAGGCCGAACGGCCCGACCACGTTCGGTCCCTTGCGCAGCTGAATGGCGCCGATCACCTTGCGTTCGAAGTAGGTGAGATAGGCGACCGCGACCAGCAGCGGCACCACGACGGCCAGGATCTGGGCGACGATGATCGCGCCCGGGATCACGTATGTATCGACAAACTCCATTACCCGCGCCCTGCCCCGCCGCTTATCCGTTGGTTCCGGTCGCCGCGCCGGCGCGCTTCGGCAGCACGAAGGCTTCCGTGCACTCGGCCATCGTCTTCGACGCGCGGCTGATCGGGTCGGTCATGTAGAAGTTATCGACCGGATACGCAAACGGCGTGTCGTCGGTCGCACCGGCGGCGCCGAACGCGCCCCACTCGGCCGGCTCGATCGTGTCGATCGCCGCGAAGGTCGGATGGTCGGCCCGCAGGGCGGAACGGACATCCTCCAGCGTGGTGAAGGGCAGCGTCTTGCCGACCGCTTCGGACAGCGCGCGCAGGATCTTCCAGTCCTCCCGCGCCTCGCCCGGCGGGAACGTCGCGGCGACGCCGAGCTGCATCCGGCCCTCGGTGTTGACGTAGAGGCCGTCCTTCTCGGTATAGGCCGCCCCCGGCAGGATGACGTCGGCGCCATGGGCACCGTTGTCGCCGTGATGGCCCTGATAGACCACGAAGGCGTCGCCGAAATCGCTGTCGACCTCGTCGGCGGCCAGCAGATAGACCAGCTTCACCGCACCCGACGTCGCCCCTTCGACGATGCCGGCCACGTCGCGGCCGCCCTCGCCCGGCAGGAAGCCCATGTCCAGGCCCGCGACCCGGGAGGCGGCGGTGTGCAGGACGTTGAAGCCGTTCCAGCCGGCGATCTCGTTGCCTTCCTCGTCTTCCGAGGCGGCCACGATCATGCCGGTGTCGTCGGCGATCTTGCGGGCGGCGGCGAGCACGGCGGCACCGTCCTCGCGGGCCAGCGCGCCCATGCCGACGATGATCATCGGCCGCTTGGCGTCCTTCAGCAGCTTGGCGAAGTCATGGGAGCCGTCGGCGACCTCGGCCAGGGTCTTCGGGTCGGCACCCAGGTGCTCGTAGTCGTAGGTCAGGTCGACCGGCGCACCGATCAGGCCGATGGCCACCGGACCCGCCATCCAGCGCTTGCGGATGCGGGCGTTGACCAAGGCGGCTTCCCAGCGCGGGTTGGTGCCGACCAGCAGGATGGCGTCGGCCTCTTCGATGCCGGCGATGGTGGTGTTGAACAGGTGGCCGGAGCGGGCCCCGCCGCCGACCTTCGCGCCGTCCTGGCGGCAGTCGATATTGGCGCTGCCCAGCTCGCCCATCAGGCGCTTCAGCGCGTACATCGACTCGGCGTCGACGGTGTCGCCGGCGATGGCGGCCATCTGGTCGCCCTTCAGGCCCTTCATGGCGCCGGCCACGGCGGCGAAGGCCTCCGGCCAGCTAGCCGGCTGCAGCTTGCCGTCCTTGCGGACATACGGGCGGTCGAGCCGCTGGCGCTTCAGGCCGTCGCAGGCGTAGCGGGTCTTGTCGGAGATCCACTCCTCGTTGACGTCCTCATGCAGCCGCGGCAGCACGCGCAGCACTTCGGCACCGCGGGCGTCGACCCGGATGTTGGAGCCGACCGCGTCCATCACGTCGACAGTCTCGGTCTTCTTCAGCTCCCACGGGCGGGCGACGAAGGCATAGGGCTTGGAGGTCAGGGCGCCGACCGGGCAGAGGTCGATCACGTTGGCCGACAGCTCGCTGTCGAGCGCCTTCTCCAGATAGGTGGTGATCTCGGCATCCTCGCCGCGGTTCAGCATGCCCATGTCGGTCACGCCGGCGATCTCGGTCGAGAAGCGCACGCAGCGGGTGCAGTGGATGCAGCGGGTCATGATCGTCTTGACCAGCGGGCCCATGTACTTGTCGGTCACCGCGCGCTTGTTCTCGTCGTAGCGCGTCGAGTGGTAGCCGTAGCCCATGGCCTGGTCCTGCAGGTCGCACTCGCCGCCCTGGTCGCAGATCGGGCAATCCAGCGGGTGGTTGATCAGCAGGAATTCCATCGTGCCCTTCTGGGCCTTGCGGGCGACGTCGGACTTGGTGTGGATCACCATGCCGTCGCCGGCCGGAAAGGCGCAGGACGCGATCGGCTTCGGCGCCTTCTCCATCTCCACCAGGCACATGCGGCAGTTGCCCGCGACCGACAGGCGGTCGTGGAAGCAGAAGCGCGGCACCTCGGCGCCCGCGGCCTCGCAGGCCTGCAGGACGGTGGCTCCCTGGGGGACCTCGACCTCAATTCCGTCGACTGTCAGCTTCGGCATCGTGCCCTCTCTCCCGACCGTTCCTGGCCGTTACTCAGCAGCCTGGGCGACCGCCGTCACCGGCTGGCCCGCCTTGTACGCCGCGATCCGACGTTCCATCTCCGGGCGGAAGTGCCGGATCAGGCCCTGGATCGGCCACGCGGCCGCATCACCCAATGCGCAGATCGTGTGACCCTCCACCTGGCGGGTCACCTCCTCCAGCGTGTCGATTTCCTCGACATCCGCCTCGCCGCGCACCATGCGCTGCATCACCCGGTACATCCAGCCGGTGCCCTCTCGGCACGGGGTGCACTGGCCGCAGCTCTCGTGCTTGTAGAAGGCGCTCAACCGGGCGATCGCCTTCACCACGTCGGTCTGCTTGTTCATGACGATGACCGCCGCGGTGCCGAGGCCCGAGCGGACCTCGCGCAGCGAATCGAAGTCCATGAGGATGTCGTCGCAGGTCGATTTCGGCATCAGCGGCACCGACGAGCCGCCCGGGATCACCGCAAGCAGGTTGTCCCAGCCGCCGATCACGCCGCCGGCATGCTTCTCGATCAGCTCGCGCAGCGGAATGCCGAGCTCTTCCTCGACGTTGCACGGGTTGTTCACGTGGCCGGAGATCGAGAAGATCTTCGGGCCGGAATTCTTCGGCCGGCCGATGCCCGCGAACCATTCCGCGCCGCGGCGCATGATGGTCGGGGTGACGGCGATCGACTCGACGTTGTTCACCGTGGTCGGGCAGCCGTACAGGCCCACACCCGCCGGGAACGGCGGCTTCAGGCGCGGCTGGCCCTTCTTGCCTTCCAGCGACTCCAGCAGCGCGGTTTCCTCGCCGCAGATATAGGCGCCCGCACCGCGGTGCAGCACCACGTCGAAATCGTAGCCCGAGCCGCAGGCGTTCTTGCCGATGAGCCCCGCGTCATACGCCTCGTCGATGGCGCGCTGCAGAGCCACGGCCTCGTTGTAGAACTCGCCGCGGATGTAGATGTAGGCAGCCCGGGCGCGCATGGCGTAGCCGCCGACCACGCAGCCCTCGATCAGCTTGTGCGGATCGTGGCGCATGATCTCCCGGTCCTTACAGGTGCCGGGCTCCGACTCGTCCGCGTTGACGACCAGGTAATGCGGCTTGTCCTTCACTTCCTTCGGCATGAAGGACCACTTGAGGCCCGTCGGGAAGCCCGCGCCGCCGCGGCCGCGCAGGCCGGACGCCTTGATCACCTCGACGATGTCCTCCGGGGACATCGCCAGGATCTCCTTGGTCGTGGACCAGTCGCCGCGCTTACGCGCACCGGCGAGGCTCGGGTCGAACCAGCCGTAAAGGTTGGTGAAGATGCGATCTTCGTCCTTGAGCATCTCAGTCGTCTCCGCCGCCAGAGGCCTGCTTCTCGGCGAACCAGGCGGGAACTCCGTCGCTGTCCTTGAGGGACACCAGCGAGGTCGGGCCGTCCTTGGACATCGAGCCACGACGGCCGGACATCGAGCCGACCTCGGGCGCCTTGCCGGCCTTCAGGTCGTCGATCAGCTTCGCCGTCAGCTCGTAGTCCAGGTCCTCGTAGACGTCGTCGTTCACCTGCACCACCGGCGCGTTGGCGCAGACGCCGAGGCACTCGACCTCGAGCAGGGTGAACTGACCGTCCGCCGTGGTGGTGTAGTTCTTCGACAGGCCGAGCTTGTCCTTGATGCAGCGCATCACGTCGTCCGACCCGCGCAGCCAGCACGGGGTCGTGGTGCAGGCCTGCAGGAACCACTTCCCCACCGGGGCGAGGTTGAACATCGTGTAGAAGGTCGCCACCTCCATCACGCGGATGCGCGGCATGTCGAGGGTCGCCGCGATCGCGTCCATCGCCTTCAGCGGAATCCAGTTGTCGTGCTGGCGCTGGGCGAGGTCGAGGAGCGGGATCACCGCGCTGGCCTGCCGGCCGGCGGGATACTTGGCCACGATCGTCTCGATCTTGGCCTTGCTCTCGGCCGTCCACTCGAAGGTCGCCGGCTGGAGATGGGCCTCGGCGATCGGTTTGGTACTCATCGGTCGATCTCCCCGAACACGATGTCCAGCGACCCGATGATCGCCACCGTGTCCGCCAGCATGTGTCCGCGTCCCAGGAAGTCCATGGCGGCCAGGAAGGCGAATCCCGGCGCGCGGATCTTGCAGCGATACGGCTTGTTGGACCCGTCGGACATCAGGAACACGCCGAACTCGCCCTTCGGCGCCTCGACCGCCGTGTAGGTCTCGCCGGCGGGCACGTGATAGCCCTCGGTATAGAGCTTGAAGTGGTGGATGAGCGCTTCCATCGAGCGCTTCATCTCGCCGCGCTTCGGCGGCGTCACCTTCCGGTCCAGCGATTTGACCGGTCCGCCCGGCATCTTCTCGATGCACTGGTGGATGATCTTCAGCGACTGGCGCATCTCCTCAACGCGGACCAGATAGCGCGCGTAGCAGTCGCCGGTCTTGCCGATGGGGATGTCGAAGTCGAAATCGTCGTACGAATCGTAGGCCTGCGCGGTGCGCAGATCCCAGGCCACCCCTGCCCCGCGCAGCACCGGACCGGAGAAACCCAGATCCAGGGCCTCCGCGCGGGTCACCACGCCGATATCGACGGTGCGCTGCTTGAAGATCCGGTTCTCGGTCAGCAGGCTTTCCAGGTCGTCGATGAAGTTCGGGAACCGTTCGGCCCAGGCCTTGATGTCCTCGAGCAGACCGGCCGGCAGGTCCTGATGGACGCCGCCCGGACGGAAATACGCCGCATGGAGACGCGCGCCGGAGGCCCGCTCGTAGAACTCCATGAGCTTCTCGCGCTCCTCGAAGCCCCAGAGCAGCGGCGTCATGGCGCCGACGTCGAGCGCGAAGGTGGTGATGTTCAGCAGGTGGTTCAGCAGCCGGCCGATCTCGGCATAGAGAACGCGGATGTACTGGCCGCGCTTCGGCACTTCCAGACCCAGCAGCTTCTCGACGGCCAGGGCATAGGCATGCTCCTGGTTCATCGGCGCCACGTAGTCGAGCCGGTCAAAATACGGGACCGCCTGCAGGTAGGTCTTGTGCTCGATCAGCTTCTCGGTGCCGCGGTGCAGCAGACCGATATGCGGATCGGCGCGCTCGACCACCTCGCCGTCCATTTCCAACACGAGACGCAACACCCCGTGGGCCGCAGGGTGCTGCGGCCCGAAGTTCATGGTGAGCGGTTTGATCTGCGATTCGGCCATCAGTTCGCCGCCTCTTCCTCAGCCTTCTCGTCACCCGGGAGCAGCGACTGCGCGCCTTCCCACGGACTCAGGAAGTCGAAATTGCGGAATTCCTGGACCAGCTTCACCGGCTCGTACACGACCCGCTTCTGCTCGTCGTCGTAGCGGACCTCGACATAGCCGGTCAGCGGGAAATCCTTGCGCATCGGATGCCCCTCGAACCCGTAATCCGTCAGGATCCGACGCAGGTCCGGGTGATCGGCGAAGAAAATGCCGTACATGTCCCAGGCCTCGCGCTCCCACCAGTTGGCGGAATGGAAGACCGCGGTGGCCGACGGCACCGGGGTGTTCTCATCGGTCGCCGTCTTCAGGCGGATGCGGTTGTTCTGGCTGATCGAAAGCAGGTTGTAGACCACGTCGAACCGGGGCTCGCGCTCCGGATGATCGACGCCGCACACATCCATCAGCGCCTTGAACTGGCACTGGTTGTCGTCGCGCAGGAAGGTCAGGACCTTGATGAGGTTGTTCGACGCGCAGCGCAGCGAAAGCTCGCCGTTGCTGACCGCCACGTCGCTCACGTCGCTCCCGAGCTGGGCCTCGATATAGCCCGCCAGCTCCTTGAGCGCGGAAGCCGTCTGATTTGGCGTCGCCGTCTCCATGTCGTCGCTCGCCCCGTCCTCGCTGTTAGCGGCGGCAGCCCGCCGACTTGTCCCTGAGCCCGCGGTCCGCGGGCGCCCCAGAACCCGCGGTCAGCGGGCGATCGTCGCCGTGCGGCGGATTTTCCGCTGGAGCTGCATCACCCCATACAGAAGCGCTTCCGCCGTCGGCGGACAGCCCGGCACGTAGATGTCAACCGGAACGATCCGGTCGCAGCCGCGCACGACGGAATAGGAATAGTGATAGTACCCGCCGCCATTGGCGCAGGAGCCCATCGAGATCACCCAGCGCGGCTCGGCCATCTGGTCGTAGACCTTGCGCAGGGCCGGCGCCATCTTGTTGGTCAGCGTGCCGGCGACGATCATGACGTCGGACTGCCGCGGCGACGGCCGGAAGATGATGCCGAAACGGTCCAGGTCGTAGCGGCTGGCCGCGGTGTGCATCATTTCAACCGCGCAGCAGGCCAGACCGAAGGTCATCGGCCACAGGGACCCGGTGCGCGCCCAGTTGAACAGCTTGTCGGCCTGAGCGACGACGAAGCCCTTCTCCTGCAGTTCATCGCCGACGGCGGAAAGAACCGCGTCCTGGTCGGCGCCCGCCGGAACCGGACGGTCGGACTGCATCACTCCCATTCCAGGGCTCCCTTCTTCCATTCGTAGACGAAGCCGATCGTCAGCACCCCGAGGAACGCCATCATCGACCAGAAGCCGAACAGCCCGATATCCCCGAGCGACACCGCCCAGGGGAACAGGAAGGCCACTTCGAGGTCGAAGATGATGAACAGGATGGCGACCAGGTAGAACCGCACGTCGAACTGCCGGCGCGAATCATCGAAAGCCTCGAATCCGCACTCGTAGGCGGAGAGCTTTTCGGAGTCGGGCCGCTGGTGACCGACGACGAAGGATGCGGCCACGAAGACGGCCGACAATCCGATCGCGATCACCAGGAACACCAGGATGGGCAGGTATTCGGTCAGCATGGCGTTCATGGGGAAGTCCCCTTTTGTCTCTACGGCTTTAGTGCCGTTTTCCTGCGCACCGGGACGAGGTCCGGTCGCGCACCGCACAATGCGGCGGACTATAGTGCGGTGCAACCCGTTTCGGAAGGCCGTTGGTCGATTTCGAGGCGCGGCTTAAGCGCGCGGAACGGCCGTTCGCGCAAGGCGATACGTCCCCGGGCGGGGAGGTTTCCGACGTCATCGCTATGTCGAAGAGTGGCGGGAGTGACGGGACTCGAACCCGCGGCCTCTGGCGTGACAGGCCAGCGCTCTAACCAACTGAGCTACACCCCCTCCGGGAGACGTCGGGGCGGTTCGAAGTGTTTGCCGCCCGGCGTCGAGGGCCGTGGTGTACTCGCTACCCTGGGGGCTGTCAACAACCCTCGCTACGCTTTTTTGACGGTTTCCCCATCCGGTCGTCCGCGGGTCTCACAGACCCAAGGGATCCTGCCGATCCGGTCCTGAAATTTTCGCCCGACGGTGCCGGGCCGCCCCATGCCGGGCGCTGTCCCCTTGCGGGCAAAAGACGCTAAACTGTTCGGGCACCATGAAGACGGCCTTGGGAGGGCGCCTGTTGGACCAGATGAATGCCGGCGACTACGAGCGCCTCCTCAAGCTGATCAACATGCTGGGCAGCGACAGCGACGGCGAGGTGCTGAACGCCACAATGGCGATCAACCGGCTGCTCAATGCCCACGGCCTCGCCTGGAGCGACATTCTGCTGCCGCGCAAGCTGCTGCCGGTGCGCGCCAATGCGCCGGAGGAAGCCGCGGCGGCCGCCCCGGCGGATCCGGAGACCATCGGTCCCCCGCCCCTGGGCCAGGCCACGCCGCAGCAGATGTACGACCTGCTGCTGGCCAGCGGGAACGTGTCGGTGGACGCCAAGCGCGACATCCGACGGCTCGCCGACGCCATCAAGGCCGGCCGGCTCACCCCGGCGGCCCGCGGCGAACTGCAGACCATGTACAACTACGCCATCCTGCGCCGGACGCGAATCTGAGCCGGGACACCGGCCGGGAAGAGACAATCGGTGAAGGAATCGGACCTCTATCTGCCGGTAAAGCGCTTCCTGGAGGCGCGCGGCTATGCCGTGAAGGCGGAGGTGAAGGGCTGCGACGTGGTCGCCCGCCTGCCGGATCCGGACACCCCTCCCCTGGTGGTCGAGCTGAAGACCGCCTTCTCCCTGGAGCTGGTGCTCCAGGGGATCAGCCGCCAGCGGCTCTCCGACGACGTCTACCTGGCCGTGCCGACGCCGGACACTCCGGCCAAGCGCAGGAACTGGCGCGGCCGTCGGCGCGCCCTGCTGCGGCTCTGCCGGCGCCTGGAGCTCGGACTGATGCTGGTGGACCCGGTCGCCGCGGATGCGACGCGGGCGGTGGAGATCGTCGTCGATCCGGGCCCCTACAAGCCGCGCCGCGACCGCAAGGCCCATCACCGGCTGGCCACGGAGTTCGCCGCCCGCGTCGGCGATCCCAATCTCGGTGGGATCACCCGGCGCACCATCGTCACCGCCTACCGGCAGGACGCGATTCGCTGCGCGGCGGCCCTCGCTTCCGGCCCGCTCGCGGTCAAGGCGATTCGCGCCGGTGCCCGCGTCGAGCGGGCGGCCGACATCCTGCAGAAGAACCATTACGGCTGGTTCGAACGCATCGCCCGCGGCACCTACCGGCTCACCGAGGCCGGTGAGGCGAGCCTGCGGGCGCATAGCGAGCAGGTGGAACAGCTCAAGGCCGCGGAAGACACCGCAGCCTGATCGTATCCCGACGCTGTAAGGGTGGATGGTGGGCGGTGACGGGTTCGAACCGCCGACCTAGCGGGTGTAAACCGCTCGCTCTCCCAGCTGAGCTAACCGCCCCCAAAGAGACTTCCCCGACTTTCGCACAGCAGGCCGCGCGCCGGAAAAGAAAACGCCAGCCCCCCGCAGAAGGCTGGCGTTTTTGTACTCCAGGAAACCGTCTTAGTTGACGGCGTCCTTCAGGCCCTTGCCCGGCTTGAACTTGGGCAGCTTGGAAGCCGGAATGCTGATCTTTTCGCCGGTGCGCGGGTTGCGGCCCTCGCTGGCGGCACGGGCCGCCACGGAGAAAGTGCCAAAACCGACGAGGCGAACGTCGCCGCCGGACTTCAGAACGCCGGTGATGGAGTCGAACACTGCGTCAACAGCCTTGGCCGCGTCGGACTTGGAGAGATCGGCCGCCTCGGCGACCTGAGCAATGAGATCATTCTTGTTCACTTTAAGAGCCCCCCAATGTGGCTGGGTAAATCATAAATGGCGTCGTCTGGGCAACGCTAGCGGCCCAGACTCTATGCCGCTCATTCCGCGTCCGTCAACGTTCCTGAGGACCAGAATTCAAGGTTTTCTGCGGTTTTCGAGCTTGACTTCAAAGCAAGATCCCCACCCGACCTCCCAAATGCAACCGGCCGCTGCACTGGGCAAGCGGCCGGAGAAGCATATAGGGAGCGCAAGGGTTTAGTGCGTCACGACGCCTTCGACCCCTTCGCCTTTCGGTGTCTTCGACAGACCTTCGATATCGGCCTTATCCGGATCGAGGGTCGCCGGATCGATCGGAACCGGCTGCGACGTCAGCGCATGGCCGATCACCTCGTCGACCGTGCCCACAGGGATAATCTTCATGCCCTGCTTGACGTTATCCGGAATCTCCGTGAGGTCCTTCTCGTTATCGCGCGGGATCAGGACGGTCTTCAGACCCCCGCGCAGGGCGGCCAGAAGCTTCTCCTTCAGCCCGCCGATCGGCAGAACCCGGCCGCGCAGCGTGATCTCGCCGGTCATCGCCACGTCCCGGCGCACCGGAATTCCGGTGAGCACCGAGACGATCGACGTCACCATCGCCACGCCGGCCGACGGACCGTCCTTCGGGGTCGCCCCTTCGGGAACGTGCACGTGGATGTCGCGGGTCTCGATCACCTTGGGCTGGATGCCGAAGGTCAGCGAGCGCGACTTCACGAACGACTCGGCCGCCTGGACCGATTCCTTCATGACGTCCCCGAGCTTGCCGGTGGAGGTGACCTTGCCCTTGCCCGGCAGGGTCAGCGCCTCTATCGACAGCAGCTCGCCGCCGACTTCGGTCCAGGCCAGACCGGTGGTCACGCCGACCAGATCGGTTTCCTCGACCTCGCCATAGCGGTAGCGACGCACGCCCGCGAACTTGTCCAGGTTCTTCGGCGTGACGGCGACCTTCTTCTTGCCGTTCTGCACGATCTCCTTGACCGCCTTACGGGCCAGATTGGCCAGCTCGCGCTCCAGGTTCCGCACGCCCGCCTCGCGGGTGTAGTAGCGGATCAGGTCGTACAAAGCCTCGTCTGTGATCGTCCACTCGCCCTTGCGCAGACCATGATCGACGATCTGCTTCTCGATCAAGTGACGGCGCGCGATCTGGACCTTCTCGTCCTCGGTGTAGCCCGAGAGCCGGATGATCTCCATGCGGTCGAGCAGCGGCTGCGGCATGCGCAGCGTGTTCGCCGTGGTCACGAACATCACGTCCGACAGGTCGTAATCGACCTCCAGATAGTGGTCCTGGAAGCTGTTGTTCTGCTCCGGATCGAGCACTTCCAGAAGCGCCGAGGACGGGTCGCCCCGATAGTCCTGGCCGAGCTTGTCGATCTCGTCGAGCAGGAACAGCGGGTTCGAGGTCTTGGCCTTCTTCATGCCCTGGATGACCTTGCCCGGCAGCGCGCCGATATAGGTCCGCCGGTGACCGCGGATCTCGGCCTCGTCCCGCACGCCGCCGAGCGACATGCGCACGAAGTTGCGGCCGGTCGCCTTGGCGATCGACTTGCCGAGCGAGGTCTTGCCGACACCCGGAGGGCCGACGAGGCACAGGATCGGGCCCTTCACCTTGCCGACGCGGGCCTGCACGGCGAGATACTCCAGGATCCGTTCCTTGACCTTCTCCAGACCGTAATGGTCGGCATCGAGCACGACCTCGGCATGGGAGATGTCCTTCTTCACCTTGGAGCGCTTCTTCCAGGGAATGTTGACCAGCCAGTCGAGGTAGTTGCGCACCACCGTCGCTTCGGCGGACATCGGGCTCATGTTGCGGAGCTTCTTGAACTCCTGCAGCGCCTTGTCCTTGGCTTCCTTGGACAGCTTGGTCTTGTGGATCTGCTCTTCCAGCTCCGCCAGGTCGTCGCGGCCGTCGTCAGACTCGCCGAGTTCCTTCTGAATGGCCTTCATCTGCTCATTCAAATAGTACTCGCGCTGGGTCTTCTCCATCTGCCGCTTCACGCGGGTGCGGATGCGCTTTTCGACCTGGAGAACGCCGATCTCGCCTTCCATGAAGCCGTAGACACGCTCCAGGCGGTCCATCACGGCGGCGGTTTCCAGCAGTTCCTGCTTGTCGGAAATCTTCAGCGCGAGATGCGAGGCGACCGTATCGGCGAGCTTCGCCGGCTCCTCGATCTGGTTCACCGACACCAGGACTTCCGGCGGGATCTTCTTGTTGAGTTTGATGTACTGCTCGAACTGACCCACCACCGCGCGGGACAGGGCTTCGACCTCCTGGTCGTCGCCGGCGTCTTCATCGATGATCTCCGCCTCGGCCTCGAAAAAGGCGACGGTGGAGGTGTAGCGGTGGATCTTCGCGCGCTGTCCGCCCTCGACCAGCACCTTAACGGTGCCGTCCGGGAGCTTCAGCAGCTGCAGAACGGTCCCGATCGTGCCGATGTCGTAGATGTCGCCCGGCGCGGGATCGTCGTCAGCGGCATTGCGCTGCGTTACGAGCAGGATCTTCTTGTCGTCCTGCATCACGTCCTCGAGCGCCCGCACCGACTTATCGCGCCCTACGAAGAGCGGCACGATCATGTGCGGGAACACCACGATGTCCCGGAGCGGGAGGACGGGGTAGACCTCGTTTCCTGCGGTCACGTCAAATGGCCTCGATATAAGCGCCTCCCCCGTGTCGAAAGTGTATCGGCGTCACACAGGGCGGGGGATGAACCCTGCGCACGAGGACATTAAGTGGCGCGCGGACCCCCGAGGATCAAGGCGTCCGGCTCACGCGCCCGCGTTTGCGTCCTCTCGGCGTTCGCCATGGACGAAGATCGGCTTCGCGCCCGCAGAGACCACATCACCGTTGATGATGATCTCCTCGACGTCGTCGGCCCCCGGCAAGTCGTACATGGGATCGAGCAGAATGCTCTCCATGATCGACCGCAGGCCGCGGGCGCCGGTCTTGCGCTCGATGGCCTTCTTGGCGATGGCTGACAGCGCGTCCTCGCGGAACTCGAGCTTCACGTCCTCCATCTCGAACAGCCGCTGGTACTGCTTGACCAGGGCGTTCTTCGGCTTGGTGAGGATCTCGATCAGCGCCTCTTCGTCCAGGTCCTCCAGGGTCGCAATGACCGGCAGACGGCCCACGAATTCCGGGATCAGACCGAACTTCAGCAGATCCTCCGGCTCGACCTCGCGCAGGATCTCGCCCGTGCGGCGGTCGTCCGGCGCCCGGACATCGGCGCCGAAGCCGATGGACGAGCCCTTGGAGCGGTTGGAGATGATCTTCTCCAGCCCGGCGAAGGCACCGCCGCAGATGAACAGGATGTTGGTCGTATCCACCTGCAGGAACTCCTGCTGCGGATGTTTGCGGCCGCCCTGGGGGGGCACGCTGGCGACCGTGCCTTCCATGATCTTCAGCAGCGCCTGCTGCACGCCCTCGCCCGACACGTCGCGGGTGATCGAGGGGTTGTCCGACTTGCGGCTGATCTTGTCGACCTCGTCGATATAGACGATGCCGCGCTGCGCCCGCTCGACGTTGTAGTCGGCCGACTGCAGCAGCTTGAGGATGATGTTCTCCACATCCTCGCCGACATAGCCGGCTTCGGTGAGGGTGGTCGCGTCGGCCATCGTGAACGGAACGTCGATGATCCGGGCCAGCGTCTGCGCCAACAGGGTCTTGCCGCAGCCGGTCGGGCCGATCAGCAGGATGTTGGACTTCGCCAGCTCCACATCGTTGTTCTTCGCCCCGTGGGCCAAGCGCTTGTAGTGGTTATGCACCGCCACCGACAGGATACGCTTCGCGGTGTACTGGCCGATCACGTAATCGTCCAGCACCGTGCAGATATCCTGGGGGGTGGGCACACCGTCGCGGGACTTCACCAGCGTGGTCTTATGTTCCTCGCGGATGATGTCCATGCACAGCTCGACACACTCGTCGCAGATGAACACCGTCGGGCCCGCGATAAGCTTGCGGACCTCGTGCTGACTCTTTCCGCAGAAGGAGCAGTAGAGGGTGTTCTTGGACTCGCTGGAGCCGCTGCCGCTACCAGATTTGCTCATGGTTCTCGGCCCTGTTTACCTGTTCCATCGGTTCTATGTTAGCCACCCGGCCCGCATAGTCACAATGCGAAATATCCCACGACGCCGGTAAATAACCCCTTACCAGCGGTATACCGCGAGAAACCGGATTCAGCTTTTCGTATAGGAAGGACAATCCGCGACCGTCAGCCGGCGCCGTCTTCCACGGGACTCGCACGCTTGTCGATCACCTGATCGATAATGCCGAAGCCCTTCGCGGCCTCCGGAGTCATGAAGTTGTCGCGCTCCATGGCCTTCTCGATATCGTCAAGCTTCTGACCCGTGTGCTTCACGTAGATCTCGTTCAGACGGGCACGCACCGCGAGGATCTCGCGGGCATGGATCTCGATGTCGGTCGCCTGGCCCTGGAACCCGCCGGACGGCTGGTGAACCATGATCCGGGCGTTCGGCAGCGCATAACGCTTGCCCTGCGCACCGGCGGTCAGCAGCAGCGAGCCCATGGAGGCGGCCTGGCCGATGCAGACGGTCGACACGTCGGGACGGATGTACTCCATGGTGTCGTACATCGCGAGACCCGAGGTCACCACGCCGCCCGGCGAGTTGATGTACATGGAGATGTCCTTGGTCGGGTTCTCCGCTTCCAGGAACAGAAGCTGAGCGCAGACCACGCTGGCGACCGCGTCGTTCACCGGACCCATCACGAAGATGATCCGCTCCTTGAGGAGGCGCGAGTAGATGTCGTACGCGCGCTCGCCGCGGTTGGTCTGTTCGACCACCATCGGCACCAGGGAGTTCATGTAGATATCGGCCGGGTTGGCCATCGTGCCTCTTCCTTCGTCCGGTTGGTCGCGGGCCGTTGCCCGACCCCTCTACTGTCACGTCCCCTTAATATGGGTCGTCGGAAGCGCCGGCACCAGTGTGTCGGTTGCCGGCGCGCTCCGGTCAGTCGTCGCCGTCCGCCTCGGCGTCGGACTCGTCGGCCTTCTTCTTCGACTTCGAGGCCGTCTTCGCCTTGGAGGAAGCCGCCTTCGGCTTCGCCGCGGCCTTCTTCTTGGCCGGCTTCTTGTCGGCGTCGTCCGCCGTCTCCGCACCCTCGTCCTCGGCGTCCGGATCGCGGAACAGCTCCTCGGCGGTGACGGTCTTCTCGGTCACCTTGGCCATCTCGACCACGAAGTCGACGACCTTGTCCTCGAACAGCGGCGCACGGACCTGGGCCAGGGCCTGCGGGTTCTTCTGGTAGTAGTCGAAGACGAACCGCTCCTGACCCGGGAATCGGGCAGCCTGCTCCTGGATCGCGCGGGACACTTCCTCGTCGGTCACCTGGATGTTGTTCTGGCGGCCGACCTCGGACAGCAGCAGGCCCAGGCGCACGCGGCGCTCGGCGATGCCGCGGTACTCGGCGCGGTCTTCCTCGCTGAGCTTCTTCTCGTCGGCGTCGTGACCGGCATCATGATCATGGGCGTGATCGTGGTCATGATCATGGTCGTGGTCATGCCCGTGATCATGGTCATGGTCATGGTCATGGTCATGGTCGTGATCCTGGGCCGCCTCGCCGCCCGAGTGATGGACGACCTGATGCACGATGCCCTTGTACTCCTCCTCCACCATCTTCGGCGGAACCTCGAAGGAGTGCTTCTCGGCCAGGATATCGAGGAGCTGACGCTTCATGCGGGTGCGCGTGGCGGTCAGGTACTCGCCCTTCATCTGCTCGCCGATCGCCTCTTTCAGGGCGTCCAGCGTGTCCAGGCCGAAGCGCTGGGCGAAGGCGTCGTCGATCTCGACCGGCTTCGGCTCGCGGATTTCCTTCACGGTGACGTCGAACACCGCTTCCTTACCGGCCAGGTGCGACGCCTGGTAGTCGTCCGGGAAGTTGACGGTGACGGCCTTCTCCTCGCCGGCATTCACGCCGACGAGCTGGTCCTCGAAGCCCGGAATGAAGGTGTTGGAGCCGAGCTCCAGGTGATGCCCCTCGGCGGCGCCGCCGTCGAAGGCCTCACCGTCGATCTTGCCGACGAAATCGATGACCACGACGTCGCCGGTGGCGGCCGGACGGGCCTCCTCGATCGGGGCCGACTCCTTCTGGCCTTCCGACATGCGCTTCAGCGCGTCGTTGATGTCGTCCTCGCTCGGCTCGGCGACGACGCGCTCCAGCTCGAGCGTGGAGAAATCGACGGTCTCGATCTCCGGCATCAGCTCGACCGAGAGCTTGTACTCCAGGTCCTTGCCCTTCTCGTAGGAGGTGATCTCCACGTTGGGCTGGGAGGCCGGACGCAGGTCGCGCTCGTCGAGGGCGCGCTGGGAGCTCTCGTTGACCGACTTCTCGATCACCTCGCCCAGCAGCGAGTCGCCGTAGCGCTGGCGCAGCAGGGCCGGCGGCACCTTGCCCGGACGGAAGCCGGGCATATTCACCTGCGGCGCGAGCTCGACCAGACGGCCGTTCAGCTCCGCGTCCAGATCCGCCGCCGGAATGATGATGGTGAATTCGCGCGTCAGTCCCTCGTTGAGGGTTTCGTTCACTTGCATAAGGAAAAATCCCGCTCGAACAGGGCCATTTTTGTGGCGTGGGCCAGTGTGTCTCTTCCCCGGCTGAGCGCGCGTCCTGGCCGCATGGTGCGGGTGGAGGGACTTGAACCCCCATGGCTTGCGCCACTGGAACCTAAATCCAGCGTGTCTACCATTTCCACCACACCCGCGCCGGGCAAACGCGCCCACATTGGGGACGCGCACTGCTATATGACGGCGGGGGCGACGTCAACCGTGCCCGGGGCCGCGCGGCCGGCGAACGCCTGGACAACCGCCGCAAAGCGCCTGTCGGCGGCCCCCGCCGGACGTCACGCCGTCAGGGTCAGCCTTTCGACAGGCTGCGGATCTGCGACGACTGGGCGATCCGCCCATCGTCGGTATAGGCCTCGTGGTTGTCGTCGATCTCGGCCAGCCGGTAGAGATAGTTGATCATCATCCCGCAGGACTGGCGGAAGCCGTTGGCGGAGCGGTCGCCCAGCCAGTTGAGCCGCTCCATGCGGGCGCCGTTCGACAGGTGGAAATGCGCCACCGGGTCGCCCGCGCCGTTTCCGCCGCGCCGCTTCTCGGTGGTGAGGTACTTGGCGGCGCCGCGCATCAGCGGACCCTTCAGCGCCTCCGACAGCTCCTCGTCGTCCCACCAGCCGTCGGTGCCGAGGGCGACCTTGATCAGCTCCACATCGGACGCTTCCTTGCCGGGCTCGAGCGCCTGAACCAGCGCCTTGCGCTCCGAAGCGGTCAGCGCCGGCACCTCGCCCTCGTCCAGGCGGGCGCCGAGCCAGCGCCGGTAACCCGGAATCGGCGACAGGGTGGCGAAGATCTTCAGGTTCGGCAGTTCGTTCTTCAGCACGTCGACCACGCGTTTGATGAGGAAGTTGCCGAAGCTGATTCCCGCCAGACCGCGCTGGGCGTTGGAGATCGAATAGAAGATCGCGGAGTCGGCGTTCTTCGGATCGCTGGCCGGCGCATCCTCGTCCAGCAGGGTCTGCACGTTGTCGGACATGCCGGCAACCAGCGCCACCTCGACGAAGATCAGCGGCTCGTCCGGCATGTTGGGGTGGAAGAACGCGAAGCAGCGCCGGTCGCTGTCCAACCGGTTCTTCAGATCCTCCCAGGACCGGATGGCGTGCACCGCCTCGTAGGCGATCAGCTTCTCCAGCAGGGCGGCCGGCGCGCTCCAGGTGATGCGCTTCATCTCCAGCAGCCCGACATCGAACCAGGCGGCCAGCAGATCCTTCAGGTCGGCGTCCAGATCGGCCAGTTCCGGGGTCTCGCGGGCCAGCGGCAGCAGTTCGGCCCGCAGGTCGACCAGGAACTTCACCCCTTCCGGCAGGGCGGTGAAGCGGCGCAGCAGGGTCCGCCAGCGCGGCGTCAGCGCCGCCCGCAGGGCCCGCTCGGCCTTGCGGCGGCCGGCCTCGTCCTTGGCCTCGCGCAGCTTGGCCATGGCGACCTCGACCGCCTGATGGTCGGTGCCGAACTCGGTCGCCAGCAGCCCCAGGAACCGGTGCCGTCCGATCTGGTTCAGGGACAGATAGGAACGGCCCAGATCGGCCGCGCGCACCCGCGCGGTGACCTCGCCGCCCTTGTCGGACAGGCAGTCCGACATCTGACCGCGGATCTTCTCCAGATCGTCGGACGGCAGGTCCGGCCGCGGTTCGCCGGTCCAGTAATGGCGGGTGGAAACGGAAATGTCGGACCAGGCACCCCTCAGGTTGCGCAGGGTCCGATCCAGAAAACTCTCAACGGTCGCGTCGCTCATAGCCGAAGCATGCCTCTAACCCGGATTCCCAACAACTGACTTAACCTGCCGTCAGATGCGTTTTTATGACGCCCCCGTTTTCGGCGCCGCCTGCGCTCAGGTCGCAGGCTCCTTCGTGGCCAGCAGACGCAGCTTCGGCCAGGTCTCCGCCGTATGGTTCAGATGCCAGCCGTTGCGCGCGAGGAAGACCGGGTCCCCGTCGTGATCCTCGGCCAGATCGCCGCCATGGGCGTCGGTGAACCGCTTCAGCTCCGCCGGATCGTCGGCGGCGATCCACCGGGCGGTGTGCAGCCCGGCGGATTCGAAGGTCACCGGCACGTCGTACTCGGTGCGGATGCGGTCGGCGAGCACCTCGAACTGCAGGGCGCCGACGACGCCGACGATCCACTGGCTGCCCAGGCGGGTCTTGAACGCCTTGGCCGCACCTTCTTCAGCCAATTGCTCAACAGCGCGCGACAAGTGCTTCATTTTCATAGGATCCAGCGGACGTACCCGCTGCAGAAGCTCCGGCGCGAAGCTGGGGATGCCCTTGACGTGCAGGTCCTCGCCCTCGGTGAGGGTGTCGCCGATCCGCAGGTTGCCGTGGTTCGGAATGCCGATGATGTCGCCCGGCCAGGCGTCTTCCGCCACCTCGCGGTCGCGGGCCAGGAACAGCACCGGGTTGTGCATGGTCATCATCTTGCCGCTGCGCACGTGCTTCAGCTTCATGCCGCGCTTGAAATGGCCGGAGCTGAGCCGCACGAAGGCGATGCGGTCCCGATGCTTGGGATCCATGTTCGCCTGGATCTTGAAGACGAAGGCCGAGACCTTGTCCTCCGACGGGAGGATCGGCCGCTCGACCGCCGGCTGCGGGCGCGGCGACGGCGCGAACTCGGCCACCCCCTCCAGCAGCTCGCGCACCCCGAAATTGTTCAGCGCGCTGCCGAAATAGACCGGCGTCATCGTCCCTTCGCGGAACGCCTCAAGGTCGAATTCCGGGCACAGGCCACGGGCCATTTCGACCTGCTCGCGCAGCTCCTTGACCTGGGCGGCGGGCAGCAGCTCGTCCAGTTTCGGGTCGTCCAGCCCCTTGCACTGGATGCCCTCGGCCGGGCGGTCGTTGTTGCCCCGCTCCACCAGGATGAGCTGGTCGCGGAACAGGTCGTAGCAGCCCTTGAAGCTGCGCCCCATGCCGATCGGCCAGCTCGCCGGCGTGACGTCGAGCGCCAGGGTCTGCTCGACCTCGTCCAGCAGCTCGAACGGATCGCGGCCCTCGCGGTCCAGCTTATTGACGAAGGTGACGATCGGCACGTCGCGCAGGCGGCAGACCTCGAACAGCTTGCGGGTCTGCGCCTCGATGCCCTTGGCGGCATCGATCACCATGACCGCGCTGTCGACGGCGGTCAGCGTGCGATAGGTGTCCTCGGAGAAATCCTCGTGGCCCGGCGTGTCGAGCAGATTGAAGGTCCGGCCCATATACTCGTAGGTCATGACCGAGGACGCGACGGAGATGCCGCGCTCCTGCTCGACCTTCATCCAGTCCGAGCGCGCACGCCGGCGATCGCCGCGCGCCTTCACCGCACCGGCCAACTGGATGGCGCCTCCGAACAGCAGAAGCTTTTCGGTCAGGGTCGTCTTGCCGGCGTCGGGGTGCGAGATAATCGCAAACGTACGACGCCGATCCACTTCCTCGGCCAGGCTGGGCATGGACATTTCCGCTCGGTATCTGGACCGGCGCTAGATAAACCCCGCGCCCGTGATCATCAAGTAAAGGCTCGGCGCTGGACGCCGAGGCGCGGGGCGCTTATGCACCTATCCGATGTTCTCGCGCAAAAAACCTCTGCTCCGCCCCCGCAGCGTTCCTATCGCCTGGCTCCTGCTCGGCGGCGTCGGCGCGCTCGTGACCCTGTCCCTGGCCATCGTGCTCGCCACCGGCTTCATCGCCGCCGGGCAGAACACGGTCGAACTGATCCGGGACCGGGTGGTGGAGGTGATGCGCGTCGTCACCACGCGCACGGAGACGCATCTGCGCACGGCCGCCGACCATGCCCGGACCGTCGCCCGCATGATCGAGACCGAGCAGTTCGATTTCCGCTCCGGCGATATCGACCGGGTCCGGCTCACCATGGCGGCGATTCCGCAGATCCGAGGCACCGCCATCGTCCTCAAGGACGGCCGGACCATCCGGATCGGGCGCGAGGATCTGGTCGCCCGCGGGACCTGGACCGATATCGGCGTGACCCGGGAGAACTTCGACGCCGTCACCTCGGGGGACAGCGTCACCTGGACCGACCCGATCTGGGCGAAGGATATCGGCCGTGCCCTGGTGGTGGCCCGCTATCCGATCCGCCGCGACGGTGAGGTCCTGGGTTTCGTCGCCAGCGGCATCACGACCGACGACCTGTCCACCTTCCTGGAGCGGCTGTCGACGCCGGCGGTCCGCGCCTTCCTGCTCGATTCCGAGAACCGGGTCATCGCCCACCACCGCACCAACTTCAACCTGCCCAGCGACCACAGCGACGTGGCGCCGACGGCGGAGGAAATCGGCGACGAGGTTCTGGCCGCCTATGTGCGCGGCGATACCGAGAAGACTACCCTGCTGCGCGGGCTGCCGGACCTGAACTCCGCGGTCGTGCGCGGGGACGACATCGACTACGCGGTCATCACCGCGCCGTTCCGCGCGGTGGCGCCGCTGCAATGGACGGTCGGCGTGGTCGCCAGCACGGAGAGTTCGGAAATCCTGTTCACCCGGCTGTACGGGATCCTGATCGCCGGCGGCACGGTGCTGGCGCTGACGCTGTTCCTGCTGTGGCGGGTCGCCCAGTCGGTCCGCCAGCCGGTGACCGCTCTGGCGCTGGCCTCGGACGCGATCCGGCGGCTCGATCTGGACGACATCCCCGACGCGCCGGCGACGACGGTCTCCGAGCTGCGCGACGCCTCGGCGGCGTTCTACAGCATGGTGAGGGCGCTGCGCTGGTTCGAGCTGTACGTGCCGCGCCGGCTGGTCAAGCGGCTGATGGACGCGCCCCAGACCGACGGCTATCCGACCCGCAGCCGCGAGGTCACCGTGATGTTCACCGACATCACGGGCTTCACCGAGCTGTCGGACGGCAAGGATGCCCGCGAGATCTCCGAGCTTCTGAACGCCCATTTCTCGCTGATAGCCCGCTGCGTGGAGGCCGAGGACGGCACGATCGACAAATATATCGGCGACAGCGTCATGGCGTTCTGGGGCGCGCCGAGCCGGCAGGAGGACCACGCCGCCCGCGCGATCCGGGCCGCCGGCGCCATCGCCCGGGCGATCCATGCCGAGAACGAGGTGCGGACCGCAGGGGACGAGCCCCCGGTGCGGATCCGCATCGGGCTGCACTCCGGCACCGTCGTGGTCGGCAATATCGGGGCGCCGGGCCGGGTCAACTACACCCTGGTCGGCGAACCGGTGAACGTCGCCAACCGGATCGAGCAGCTCGGCAAGGAGGTCGATCCAACGGCCGAGATCGTCGCTCTGGCCAGCGACGTCACGGTGACCGACGCCGGCGGCCCGCCCGCCGACGCGCAGAGCCTCGGCGAGCGCGCCCTGCGCGGGGTGTCCCATCCGATCCGCGTCTGGCGGCTGCGCTGACCGCTCAGACGTCCAGCCGGCGCCCCGCCTCGCTGGACGCGTAGGCGGCCTCCACCAGCTCCATGTTGCGCAGATAGGCGCGGCCCTCGTTCTGAGCCGGCGTACCGGCGCGCCAGGCCTCGACGATATGGGCGTTGGTGGCGAACACGCTGTCGCCGCCGAAGCCCCGGTTCTCCCAGGCATAGGCGTGCTCGGCCTCGGCCCCGCCATGGGGCTTCCAGTAGAGCCGGCCGGCGCCGTCGAGGCGCAGCACGCCGCCCTCCCCCTCCAGCCACATCTCGCCCATGGTCAGCCGGGTGTTGTCGGCCACGTGGTCGTTCAGCCGGTTGCCGTCGACCAGGCCGGTGCTCCCGCTCTCGAAGCCCAGCAGGATGTAGCCCGCATCCTCGCCGGCGAGCACCGGATTGATCCGCCGCAGGTCCGCGTAGAGCGTCACCGGCTCGCCCATCAGCATCCGGAAGGTGTCGATCAGATGCACGACGGTCTCGTGCACCAGGAACCGCGTCATCTGCTGGAAATAGGGCTGGCGGTCGAGATAGGCGCGCGGCCCCTGCCCGTCCCCCGGCCGCATCCGGAAGGCGACCGAGTGCAGCCGGCCGAACCGGCCGCCGTCGATCGCCCGCCGGGCCTCGCGGAACCAGGGCTGGAAGCGGAAGTTCTCGTGCACCGCCAGCCGGATCCCGGCGGCCTCCGCGTCGTCCACCAGCCGCCGGGCGGCCTCCAGGTCCGGCGCCAGCGGCTTCTGGCAGATCACGTCGATGCCCCGGGCGGCGCAGAGGGCGACCAGCGGGGCGTGGGTGGCCGGCGGGGTGACGATGTCGACCAGGCTCGGCCCGGTCTCGTCCAGCATCCGCGCCACGTCGTCGAACACCCGGGCCTCCGGATGATGCCGGGCGCGGACCGCCTCGGCCCGGGCGGGTTCCCGGTCGCACACCGCAACCACCCGCGCCCCGGGAATGCGGGTCCAGGCCTCATGATGGAACGCCGCGAAATAGCCGCAGCCGACGATCGCGATCCGGTCGGTCATCCGTACCTCCTGTCAACGCCGTGAGGCTGGTCCAGACGCCGCTTGTGCGCAAGCGCCTGCCATGGCACATCGCCCCCATGTTGCGCCCTGCCCTCCTTGTCGGCTTCGCCCTCGCGGTCCTGGGATGGAGCCTCTACGGCCAGCCGGCCCTCGCCCAGCCGACCGGTGCGCCGTCCGGAAACAGCCTGCAGGAGACGCTGTCGCGCTCCCTGGCCCCCGCCACCAGCCCCGATCTCGAGGGCATTCTGGACGAGGCGGACAGCGACATCACCCGCTGGGAACAGGCGCTGGAGATGTTCCGCCTGATCGGCGGGCGGGCGGATCTGAGCCAGGAACAGCTCGCGATCATCCGCACCCAGATCCTCGAAACCAAAGGGGTGATCGAGGAACAGCGGCGCCGGCTCGACGCCCATATCTCAGAATTGAACGCCCAGATCGCCTCCCTCGGCCCGGCCCCGGAGGACGGTCTGGAGCCGGACGCGGTCCTGCGCCGGCGCGGCGAGCTGACGGAACGGCTGCGCGAGATCGAAGGCCGGCACAAGGAAATCGGCCTGCTGATCGAGCTGGCCGACCAGCTCGTGGAGCGGATCGGCGTCGCCCGGGTCGCGGAACTGCGGGACCGGCTGTTCACCCAGTATCCGACGCCGCTGCGCCCGGACGTGCTGCTGACCGGCCTGCGCGACGGGCTGGACGTGCTGGCGCGGATCGTCTCGGCGCCGGTGATGGATCTGCGCCGGTTTCTCGAGCGCGGCACCACGGCGCTGCCGCCGCTGATCTCCGTGACGCTGGCCGCGCTGGCCTTCTGGCTGGCGTCCCTGTTCTGGCTGGAGCGGCGGTTCGGTCCCCATGGAGAGCCCGGCTCCTATTCCCGCAAGGTGCTGGCCGCCGTGGTCGTCGCGATCTCCCGCGGGCTGGCGCCGGCGGCGGTGATCGCGGCACCGATCTACGTGACGGACCAGTTGGCGCTCGCCTCCGGGTTCGCCGCCATCGTCCTGGTATCGGCCCAGGAAGCGCTGGTGCGCTATCTGTTGCTGACCGGGCTGATCCGCGCCGCCCTGTCGCCGCACAACACCCCCTGGCGCCTGCCCGACATTCCCGACGCATCCGTCTCGGTGATCTGGCGGCGCTCGCTGATCCTGCTGACGACGCTGCACGTCGCCCTATTCCTGATCCAGGTGGCCCAGAACCTGGACATCACGCCGGAGCTGCGCTCGAGCTTCGCCCTGGTGTTCAGCCTGCTGATCGCCACCAACCTGCTCGCGCTGCTGCGCAGGGTCTATTGGGAGCCCCAGGCGCAGACGGTCTTCGGCGACGACGAGTCCGACGATGCGCGCGCCGGGGTCGATCCGGGAACCGTCATCCGCTGGGTGCTGATCCTGGTCGCCGTCGCCGGTGTGGCCTTCGCCATCGTCGGCTACAGCGAGGCGGCGATCTGGGTGCTGTCGAAGCTGATCGACATCAGCTTCCTCGCCCTCGCCCTGATCATGGCACGCGGCCTGATCCGTGATCTGGCCGGCATCGTCGACGACCAGGAGACCCGCCCCCACCGCTGGATCCAGCGCATCGCCGGGGCGAGCGACACCGCGATCACCCGGACGATCTTCTGGTTCAATATCCTGATCGATCTGGCGACCTTCGCCGCCGCCCTGATCGGCGTGGCGCTGATCGCCGGCATGAGCGCGGGGGATCTGTACCTGATCGTCCTGCGCACCCTCGACGGCTTCGACGTCGGCTCGGTCCGGATCTCGCCCGGCAGCCTGCTGGCCGGGCTGGTGGCGTTCTTCGTGGCCCTGGTGATCACCCGGATGATCCAACGCGGGCTGGTGCGCCGGATCTTCCCGCACACCCATATCGACACGGGCGTGCAGCACTCGGTGACCGCCGGCATCGGGTATGTCGGCGTGACCCTGGCGCTGCTGACCGGCGTGGCGGTGGTCGGCTTCGACCTGTCGAACCTCGCCCTGATCGCCGGTGCGCTGTCGGTCGGTATCGGGTTCGGCCTGCAGGCGATCGTCAACAACTTCGTGTCCGGCCTGATCCTGCTGGCGGAGCGGCCGATCAAGGTCGGCGACTGGATCAAGATCGGCGCCTTCGAGGGCACCGTGAAGCGCATCAACGTACGCGCCACCGAGATCCAGACCTTCCAGCGCTCCGAGGTGATCATCCCGAATTCGGAGCTGATTTCCTCGGCCCTGGTCAACTATACCCACAAGGACAAGTACGGCCGGATCGACGTGGCGGTCCCCGTCAGCTACGGCGAGGATCCCAAGCGGGTCGGCGACATGCTGCTCGAGATCGCGTCCGAGCACCCGATGGTCGCCACCTGGCCGGAGCCGTACCTGTATTTCCACGGGTTCGACGACGTGGCGATGCGGCTGCAGCTGCGCGTCTATCTCACCGACATCAACAACTTCCTGACGGTGACCAACGACCTGCATTTCGCGGTGGCAGAGCGCCTGCGCGCCGCCGGCATCGCCTTCCCGCGGCCGCACACGGACACCCGGCTCCGGCGCGACGACGTCCAGGACCGCATGCTGGGCCCGGTCCCGACGGAACCCGCCTTCGACCACCAGGCGCCGAAGGGCGGAGAGATGGACAGCTAGAGGGGTGGGCCGGCCCTTCGACACGCCCCTGCGGGGCTGCTCAGGGCGAGGTCAAAACAACAACCGTCATCCCGAACTCGTTTCGGGACCTCATGCTTCATCATCTGTCCATAGGTCCCGAAACGAGTTCGGGATGACGAAAAGTGAAGTGTTGAGAATGACCTCGCCCTGAGCAGGACCCCGGATGACAATCCGGGGGACGTGTCGAAGGGCCGGCCGCTAGGACTACCGGTCGTCCGCCGCGAACCCGGGCCGGCGGATCTGGAAGCCGGTCTCGGCAGCCATGGCCGCCCCTCCGCTACATCGCGACGGCCTGCTCGCGCAGGACGAATTTCTGGATCTTGCCGGTGGAGGTCTTCGGCAGGTCGGTGAAGACGATGGTCTTCGGCACCTTGAAATGCGCCATGTTCTCCCGGCAGAAGGCCACCACCTCCTCCTCGGTCAGCTCGGCTCCCGGCTTCGGGGTGACGAAGGCGCAGGGGGTTTCGCCCCATTTCTCGTCCGGCCGGGCGACCACCGCCGCCTCCATGATCTTGGGATGGCGGAACAGCACGTCCTCCACCTCCAGGGACGAGATGTTCTCGCCGCCGGAGATGATGATGTCCTTGGAGCGGTCCTTCACCTCGGCATAGCCGTCGGGATGCATCACCGCCAGGTCGCCGGAACGGAACCAGCCGTCGACGAAGGCCTTGGCGGTGGCGGCCGGGTTCTTCAGGTAGCCCTTCATCACCGTGTTGCCGCGGATGGCGATCTCGCCGATCGTCGCCCCGTCGCGCGGCACGTCCTCGCCGGTCTCCGGATCGACCACGCGGAATCCCTCCAGCGTCGGATAGCCGACACCCTGGCGGGCCATCTTGCGGGCCTTGTCATCGAGCATCAGCTCGTTCCATTCCGGCGGCCAGGCGCAGATGCCCGACGGGCCGTAGGTCTCGGTCAGGCCGTAGAGATGCACGACCTTGAAGCCCATCTGCTCCATGCCGGAGATCACCGCGCTGGGCGGGGCGGCGCCGCCGGTGCCGATATGGATCTCGTGCTCGAAGCGGCGCTTCACGTCGTCCGGGGCGTGGATCAGCATGGTCAGCACGATCGGCGCGCCGCACATATGGGTGACCGTGTGCTCGCCGATCAGCTCGAAGATCAGCTTCGGGTCGACCTTGCGCAGGCAGACATGGGTGCCGCAGGCGGCCGTGACGCCCCAGGTGAAGGTCCAGCCGTTGCAGTGGAACATCGGCAGGGTCCACAGATACCGGGCGTTCCGGTCGACCTGGAAGGCGATGGCGTTGCCCATGCCGTTCAGATAGGCGCCGCGGTGGTGATAGACCACGCCCTTGGGATCGCCGGTGGTGCCCGAGGTGTAGTTCAGACAGATCGCCTGCCACTCGTCCGCCGGCCAGGACCAGGCGAAGTCCGGATCGCCCTCGGCCAGGAACGCCTCGTACTCGCACTCGCCGAGCGGATCGCCGCTTTCGGCCAGGATGTCGTCGATCCAGACCACGGTCGGATCGCCCTTCGACTGCGACAGGGCCTGGGACATGACGCCCGTGAACTCGCGATCGACCAGCACGATCTTGGCCGCACCGTGGTCCAGGATGAAGGCCACCGTGGCGGCATCGAGCCGGGTGTTGATGGCGTTCAGCACGCCGCCGGACATCGGCACGCCGTAATGCGCTTCCAGCATCGCCGGCGTGTTCGGCGCCAGGATCGCAACGGTGTCGCCGACCCCGATCCCGCGCCGGGTCAGGGCCGAGGCCAGCCGCCGGGCCCGGGCATAGGTCTGCGCATAGGTCTGACGCAGGGTGCCGTGGATGACGGCGACCTTGTCCGGATAGGTATGGGCGGCCCGCGCCAGGAAGTCGCTCGGCGTCAGCGGCGCGTAGTTGGCCGGCGTGCGGTCCAGGTCGCGGTCGTAGATGGAGGCGGTCATCGTCGGTCGGTCCTTGGCGGGCATTCGTCGGGGACGGAAGCCTCAACCATTTCCGTGGGCCGGACAAAGGTCAAGCGTCCGATCCGGGATCCGGCCTCCCGGCGAGCCAGCAGACCGGGCTGCGGGCGATCCAGGCGATCACCTCCGCCTTGTCGGTCATGCCGAGCTTCGACTGGATGTTCTTGAGGTGCCAGCGCACGGTGCTGACCTTGGTGCCGCGGTCCCGCGCGATTCCGGCCAGGTTCCGCCCGGCGAGCATGCCGAACAGAACCGCCTGTTCGGCCGGCGTGATATCGCCCTCAAGGGTCGGGTCGGCGGGACCGGCTGTCGAGACCGCGACCAGATACGCCTTGTGATTGCACCCTGCCAGCGCCCGCACACCGACGATCCGGGGGCCGGCGGCTCCGTCTCCCAGATCGACCACGAACCGCGTGCCGGAGCCGGACGCCGTGTCGATCCTCAGCCGCCGCCACATCCTCTCACCGGTGTCGCAGGCTAGAAGGTCGAGGAACAGGCGGTTGGCGTGAACGACCCGCTTTCCGGCATCCACGATGGCGGCGGGAAAGCCGAGCGCGTCGATCACCGCCCCGACCGCCGCCCCCGACTGGTTCTCTGCCGCGTCGTTCACCGCTTCCTGCACCCGCCGAAGGACGGCCTCCCGGATGGGAGGCGCCACAATCTTACCGTGCACCTACTATCGATGAATATCCCGTTATTCGCAACTGTTTGAAGCAGCGGGATGAGGCCGCACGCGGCCGAACGATCAACAGGAGACCACGATGAGACATTCATTCCTCGCGTTGACCTGCAGCATAGCCGCACTCGCCTCAGCACTCCTTCTGGCAGACACAAAGCCGGCTACAGCAGCCTGCGCAATCGGGCAGAACCATTTCCGGTATCACAACGGTGAGGATCAGTGGCCGGCGACGTCCAGCGCCGCAGCAGTTCGCACCGCCTATGCCAATGCCACCTGCACCTTGGCCTCGACGGTCCACCAGACGGGAGCGGCCTGCCGCGGCGGCATGGGCAACAACCACATCACGGTCGATGTGAACGGCGTCCGCTATCACGTCTTCGGCTACGCCGTGGCGAACAACAACGCCCGCTATTGCACCACCACCGTCATCAACAATCAGGTGGTGGTGGTCAACAACTAGCTCTGTAGCCAGTCCGCTTCTCTGTCAGCGTCCCTCCGGTGATGGGATATCCGTTCGGGGTTCTTTTCAGACGCTGATCTCGCGCAGGTCGGACATTTGCGTCATCAGACATCGAAAGGAATCGCCATGAAGACGGTTGTCGTCACGCTCGCATTGGGAGTCATCGGCCTACTCGCGATGGCCGCGATGCCACATCCTGCCGTCGCGGCAGGCTGCCCCCTCATCGGCGACGTCGGAGGGACAATCGACCCGGACATTGAGGAACATGCGGCCAGTTCCAGCGCCCGGGCGGTCCGGGATGCCTACCACAACAACAGATGCAGAGTGTCCTGGGGATGGCACGACGACGGCACGGAATGCATTCCCGGAAATGGTAAGAACCACATGACGGTTCGCGTCTATCACAATCAGAACGATTACACCTCCTATCACCTTTTCGAGTACCCAGGCCCAGGCACTGATCTTCTTTGCACCACAGCCACGGCTGGCGGTAACCCGATCGTGAACTAGGTAGTGTGGGGCCTACTCCCATCCGATCTAAACCGTTCGTTCCCCCGGCGCGGTCGCCATAGACCGGTTGTCTGCGCCGGGGGTGCACGTTAGGGTCTGACCATGCGTATCGATATTTTCTCAGACGTCGTGTGCCCCTGGTGCTTCATCGGCAAGCGCCGGCTGGAGCGCGCCCTCGCCCAGCGGCCCCAGGATCAGGTGGAGATCCACTGGCGGGCCTTTCAGCTCAACCCGGACATGCCGGTGCAGGGGATGCCGCGGCAGACCTACCTGCAGACCAAGTTCGGCGGACCGGAGCGCGCGGCGCAGATCTACGACACGATCCGCGAGAACGGGCGCAAGGAAGGCCTGGACTTCCAGTTCGAGAAGATCGGCACCACGCCGAACACCGTGCGGGCGCACCGGTTGATCCGTTTCGCCACGGAACGCGGCGCCTCCGACGCCCTGGTGGAGAAGCTGTTCACCGGCTACTTCTATGACGGCAAGAACATCGGCGACGTGCAGACCCTGGCGGACATCGCCGCCGAGGCCGGACTCGACCGGGACGAGGCGGAGACCTTCCTGACCGGCAACGACGGGGTGGCCGACGTGCTGGCGGAAACCCGTTTCGCCTATGAGAACGGTATCAACGGCGTGCCCTGCTTCATCTTCGACCGGCGCTACGCGCTGGCCGGGGCGCAGGAGCCGGAGGCGTTCTTCCCGCTGTTCGAGCTGGTTCAGAACGAAGCCGCCGGCAAGCCGGTCGCCGCCAACACGGCCTGAGCCGCGCGCTCAGCCGGCTTTGTCGTCCGCGCCGGCCCGGTCGTCCATCCAGCTCGCCACCTTGTCGTGCTTCACGTCGGTCTGGGCGTAGGTGCGGTAGTAGTTGATCAGGTCTCGCAGCGGCTCGCCCATGCGGTTGAAGCCGGAGATGAAGGCGACGATCACGCCGACCTCGGTCCTGCCCTGCACCACCATCCAGCCGCCGAAGCCCAGCACCATCAGCGGTGCCGCGGCGTTGAGGAAGTTGAGCACCACCTTGCCGAGGAACTTCCACAGGAAGAACCGCATCCGGTTGCCGAAGATCCGGCGGATGTCGTTGTCGGTCCGGCGCTGGTCGTCCTCGTCCTCGGACTGTTCAGCCACGTCCTCGCTGAGCGAGCGGATCAGGTCGACCCGCTTGTCCACCAGAGCGTTCAGCTTGCGCTGAATCAGAGGGATCACGAGGATCTGCGGCCCGAGGAAGGCGACGCTCACCAGCGCGATCATCGGCTCCACCGCCACCATGTAGACGACGATGGCGACAAGAACGCCGACCTGGGCCAGCGGGTCCGAGATGCCGTCGCCGACGAAGCCGCCGATGGCTTCCAGCTCGTGATTGACGATCGAGACCGCGGTGCCGTTCCGCCCCTCGCCCTTGGTCTCCCGGCCATGCAGGTTGATGATGTGGCGGCGGCAATAGGCGATGGCGCTCTCCGCCAGCCAGCCCTGATAGACCCGCAGCGTGAACTTCACGATGCCGTTCAGGCTGATGACGCCGAGATAGATCATCGCCAGGGTGAGAAGCAGGTCTGCGTTCCCCTGGGCGAGCGCGTCGTCGATGATCCGGCGCTGCAGCTCCAGCGGAACCACGGTGAGCCCCGCAACCAGAAGCGCCAGAGCGCAGGCCGGAAGCTGATACCAGCCGCTCATGCGCCACATGAACGACGCCAGGTTGGACGCCTGTTGATACCGGAGTGAATCTCCCCAGAACCGCCGTTTGAAAATTCCCCAGTTGGCGTGTCGCCGGTCATCCGGGGCGCGCCCCGGATGACCGGCGGCGGCGAGTTGCCGATGCTCCTCTCGGTCGGCGAGAGGAGTTCGGCGGTGATCAAACTGGGAGAGATGCTCATGATCTTGGAACTGCATCGGCAGGGGCTGTCTATATCGGCGATCGCACGGGAGAGCGGGTTCGACCGCAAGACCGTTCGTCGCTACATCGAGCGCGGCCTGGAGCCACCGAGCTATGGCCCACGCAGGCCACGGTCACGTCTGCTGGATCCGTACACCCCCTATCTGCGCGAACGCGTGATGACGTGGCCTGGCCTGACCGGCGCCCGGCTGCTGCGAGAATTGCGGGACCTCGGCTATAGCGGCGGCTATACGGCGGTGACGGATTATCTGCGTGATATCCGTCCCGCGCCGACACCGGGTTATGAGATCCGCTTCGAGACACCTCCCGGTCAGCAAGGACAGGTCGACTTTGCTCAGTTCCAGGTGGTGTTCACCGATGAGCCGGAACAGCCGCGGATCGTGTGGCTGTTCTCGCTGGTCCTGGGGCATAGCCGCCTGATCTGGGCACGGTTCGTCGCCCATCAGGACCTAGCGACAGTGCTGCGCTGCCACGTCGCCGCCTTCGACGCGATCGGCGGCGTGCCACGCGAGCTTCTCTACGACCGCATGAAGACGGCGGTGATCGGCGAAGCTGCTGACGGGGAGCCGCGCGGCATCGTCTACAACAGGGCCCTTGTGGATCTGGCCCGCCACTATGGCTTCCACCCGCGCGCGTGCCAGCCCTACCGGGCCAAGACCAAGGGCAAGGTCGAGCGGCCGTTCCGATACATCCGCGAGGACTTCTTCTTGGCCCGTTCGTTCCGCAACCTGGACGATCTGAACGAGCAGCTGCGGCGCTGGCTGGACAGTGTCGCCAATCCCAGGGTGCATGCCACAACCCGGCGGGTCGTGAACGAGGCGTTCGCCGAGGAGAAGCCGCACCTGCTGGTTCTGCCTCTGGCGCCGTTCCGCTCCGTACTACGTCTGGAGCGACGGATCTCCCGGGAAGGGATGGTAAGCGTCGGTGGCAACTTCTACAGCGTTCCGGATGCCACCCGGCGGCGCACGGTCGAGGTGCACACGCTCGCCCAGGAGATCAGGATCTTCGAGGACGGCACGTTGATCGCGACCCATCCGGTCCTGGAAGGCCGCCACCAGCGCCGGGTGGCTCCTGGACACCGAAAAGGAGGGGGCTCCACAGGACGAAGACGTGGAGCCGACGGAGATGTGGTCGTCAGCCGAACCGGCGACGTGGTCGCTCAGCGCTCCCTGGAGTTCTACGACGCTGTCGCTCGCCGTCTTGCCCGGGAGTGCCGGTCATGAGCGCTCCAGGTGATCTGACCCCGTCGACCCTGGAGCGGATCCGCCACGATCTGGTCGGTCTGAAAATGCCACGCGCCCTGGAAGCCCTCGATCAGGTCGTGCGCCGCCTCGAGCACGGGGAGATCGGTGCTCTGGAGGCCATCGACATGCTGCTCGCCGAGGAACTGACCCTGCGCGAGAACAGCCGCATCAAGACGGCCCTGCGCATGGGCCGACTGGCGACCATCAAGACGCTCTCAGGGTTCGACTTCTCCTTCCAGCCGTCGCTCGACCGCGATCGTATCCTCACCCTCGCACAACTCGGCTTTATCGGTCGCTGCGAGGTCGTCCACTTCCTCGGCCCGCCCGGCACCGGCAAGAGCCATCTGGCCATCGCCCTCGGCGTCGAGGCGGTGAAGGCAGGGCGCAGTGTCTACTTTTGCACACTCGCCGACCTGCTCGGGCAACTCGCCCGCGCCGAGCGCGAGGGACGGCTGACGGAACGCATACGCTTCTTCTGTCGACCGGCTCTGCTGATCGTTGACGAGATCGGCTACCTGCCCGTCGTTCCTGGGGGTGGCAACCTGTTCTTCCAGCTGGTCAACGCCCGATACGAGCGTGGTGCGATGGTCCTGACCTCCAACCGCGGCTTTGCCGAATGGGGCGAGGTGTTCGGAGACCCGGTCGTCGCCACCGCACTCCTCGACCGCCTGCTGCATCATGCTCTGGTCATCCAGATCGAAGGCTCCAGCTACCGGTTGCGCCAGCACGCCGACCTCATGCCCGAGCACGTCCGCTCCAAGGCTACCATCACACCGCCGACCCCAGCACCGCTACGACGGCCAAGGGGACGGCCGCCCAAAAACGACCACATCACCGCGACAACCTGACCGGCGAAACTGGGGAAATTTACTTCGGCGCTTCTGGGGAAATTACGGGCGGCATTGACAGACGCCGGCCGGTCGTCGCCCGTCCGGTCGATCCGCTTGGGTCTGCTGAGGAACACTTCAGATCTCCTGGTACACCTGACCGTAGGAGATGAACGCGAACAGCACGGTCCCTCCGATGACGTTGCCGATCAGCGCGGGGATGAAGAACCCGAAGACCGCCCCCGACAGGGTGATGCTGTCGGCCATGACCAGGGCCACGATCTCCATGGTGCCTGCGATCACATGCGAGAACTCGCACAGCGCGATGATGTAGGCGACCACGAACACCACCGCGAGGGCCGAGCCCTTGCTGTTGGCGTTGACCCAGACCAGGGCGGCCACCAGGAAGCCGGCACCCACGCCTTTGGTCAGGGTCACGAAGAAGCCGCCGTCGACCGAGTGCCGGCCGAGGTGCAGGATCGCCTCGCGCATGTCATGGGAGATCGAGGGCAGCCACATCAGGAAGGCGGCGAAGATGGTGACGCCGACGATATTGGCGGCGAGCACGATGCTCCAGTTCCGGGTCAGCGCCAGGAAGTTGGCGCGGGTCGGCGCATGACAGATCGGCAGGACCGGGGTGATCGTGTTCTCGGTGAAGAGCTGCAGGCGGCCCAGAACCACGATGATGAAGCCGACCGTGTAGCCCATGTCGCCGACCAGGGAGGCCCAGCCGGCATCGCTGTCCAGCCGCCCCAGGATGGCGGCCTCGGCGATGACGGAAAATCCGATGGCGAGCCCGGCGGCCAGTCCCGAGAAGGCCAGAGACAGGGTCGGCCGGCGGAGCTCCTCCACCCCGTTCAGCCGAACGACCTCGAACATCTCGTCCGAGGACAGCGGCCGGAGTTCCTCCACCCGCTGAGCGCTCTTCTCCGCCTCCTCGACATTGGAGCGGGCTTTGGTCACCCGCGCCGGCGATGTGGCACGGGCCTCGTCCGACTCGTGGGGCACGATGTCTTCGGGGTCACTCCCGTGCGACGCTTTGTTTTCCGGTCCGGGCTTTGATGTGTTCATTCAAGCTACAATGTCGCGGGCGGCCTCCGGTTCCCCGAAAGCCGCCACCAAGCCGTCGACATCACGGAACTGTTATGCCGCCAGGGCGGCCAGTTCCTCCATCAGCCGGGTCAGCCCCAGCACCCGCTGCTCCGGCTTGTTCCAGGCGCGGCGGTAGACCAGCTTGTGATCCGGGCGAAGCTGCACCGAGCCCGCCTGCTGCTGCATGAAGTTCACCAGCTTCTGCGGGTTGGCGAAGGTGTTGTTGCGGAAGGCGACGATGGCCCCCTTCGGTCCCGCATCGACTTTCTCGATCCCGGCCGAGCGGCACAGGCCCTTGATGGCGACCACCTTCAGCAGGTTCTCCACCTCCGGCGGGGTCGGGCCGAAGCGGTCGGCCAGCTCGGCGGCGAACCCGTCGATCTCGTCCTGGTCCACCAGCATGGCGATCCGCCGGTACAGGCTCATGCGCACCGACAGGTCCGGCACATAGGCGTCGGGGATCAGGACCGGCATGCCGATGGCGATCTGCGGCGTCCAGGAGCTGTCCTCGGTCACCGCCCCCTCGCCCGCCCGGGCCGCTTCCACCGCCTCGCGCAGCAGTTCCTGGTACAGCTCGATGCCGACTTCCTTCACCTGGCCCGACTGCTCGTCGCCCAGCAGGTTGCCGGCCCCGCGGATGTCCATGTCGTGGCTGGCCAGCGAGAACCCCGCCCCCAGGCTGTCCAGAGTCTGCATCACCTCCAGCCGGCGCTTGGCGATCGGCGGCAGGACCTTGGTCGGATGGGTGGTGAGATAGGCATAGGCCCGGGTCTTCGACCGGCCGACCCGGCCGCGCAGCTGGTAGAGCTGGGCCAGGCCGAACATGTCGGAGCGGTGGATGACGATCGTGTTGGCCGAAGGAATGTCGAGGCCGCTCTCCACGATGTTGGTGGACAGCAGCACGTCGTAATTGCCGTCGGTGAAGGCCGTCATCACGTCCTCCAGCTCGGTCGGCGCCATGCGGCCATGGGCGAGGCCGATGCGCAGGTCCGGCACCAGCTTCAGCAGCCGCTCGTGCACCCGGCTCAGGTCCTCGATGCGCGGGCAGACATAGAAGGTCTGGCCCCCGCGGTAGCGCTCGCGCAGCAGGGCCTCGCGGATGATGACCCCGTCATAGGGCATGACGAAGGTGCGCACCGCCAGCCGGTCGACCGGCGGGGTGGCGATCAGGCTCATCTCGCGCACGCCTGACAGCGCCATCTGTAGGGTGCGCGGGATCGGCGTCGCCGTCATGGTCAGGACGTGCACCTCCTTGCGCAGGTCCTTCAGCCGCTCCTTCTGGGTCACGCCGAAATGCTGTTCCTCGTCGACGATGACGAGGCCGAGATTGTCGAACTGATTCTGCTTCGACAGCACCGCGTGAGTGCCGACCACGATGTTCACGTCGCCGGTGCGCAGGCCCTCGCGGATCTCGTTGGCTTCCTTGGTGGTGACCAGGCGGGAGAGCTGGGCGACCCGCATGGGGAAGCCCTGGAACCGGTCGCGGAAGTTCCGATAATGCTGGCGGCAGAGCAGCGTCGTCGGCACCACGACCGCCACCTGATAGCCTTGGCCAGCCGCGACCAGGGCGGCGCGCAGGGCGACCTCGGTCTTGCCGAAGCCCACATCGCCGCAGACCAGCCGATCCATCGGCCGCGAGGACGCCATGTCCTCCAGCACGTCCTCGATCGCCTTGAGCTGATCTTCGGTCTCGGTGAAGGGGAAGCGGGCGCAGAACTCGTCATAGGTGCCCGGCGGCGGATACAGCGGCTCGGTCTTGCGCAGCTCGCGCTCTGCGGCGATGGCGATCAGCGCCTCGGCCATGTCGAGCAGCCGCTTCTTAACCCGCGCCTTGCGCGACTGCCAGCCGGCGCCGCCCAGCTTGTCGAGCTGCGCCTTGGTCTCCTGGCTGCCGTAGCGCGACAGCACGTCGATGTTCTCGACCGGCACGAACAGCTTGTCACCGCCGAGATATTCCAGGCGCAGCACGTCGTGGGGGGCACCGCCGATCTCCAGGGTCTCCAGCCCGAGATAGCGGCCGATGCCGTGCTCGGAATGGACGACGTAGTCGCCCGCCTCCAGGGAGGAGACCTCGCGCAGGAAGTCCTCGCCCCGGCGCTTGCGCCGCCGCGACGGGCGGACAAGCCGCTCGCCGACGATGTCGGGCTCGGAGATGACGGTCAGGTCGCCACGCCGGTAGCCGTGCTCCAGCGGCAGCACCGCCGTCGCCACCGTGGCCGGCGGCAGGGCCATCGCCGCCTCGAGGCTGGGCGCCGGTTCGATCGCGTCGATGCCATGGTCGCGCAGCAGATGGGCCAGCCGGTCGCAGGAGCCCTCGCTGTAGCCGGCGACCACGACCCGGCGCCCCTTGCCGATCTCGTCCACCACCGCATCGCGCACGGCGTCGTAGACGGCGGAGCCGCCGCGCGCCCGCGCCTCGGCCAGATCCACCCCGGACTGGGCACCGAAATCGATGACGGCTCCGTCCTCGGGCAGGGAGAACGGCGTGAACGCCCCCACCGCCCGGTCGGCCATCAGAACCGACCAGTCCGCCGGCGCCAGATACAGGGCATAGGGGCCGAGCGGACGGTAGATGCCGCCGGCCTCCGCCCCGCCGGCGCGCAGCATCTGCACCCGGGCGTCGTGATACTCCTCGATCTGCTCGAACCGCGCGGAGGCGGATTCCTCCGCCTGGTGATCCAGGGTCACCGGCGCGTCGTCGACATAGTCCAGAACGGTGCCGAGCGTCTCGTGGAACAGCGGCAGCCAGTGCTCCATGCCGCCATGGCGCCTGCCGGCGGACACCGCCTCATACACCGGATCGGCCGTGACCTCGGCGCCGAACAGGGAGCGGTAGCCGGAGCGGAAGCGCTGGATCGTCGCGTCGTCGAGCAGCACCTCGCCGACCGGCAGGAAGGCCACGCTCTTGCGCTTGCCGGTGGTACGCTGGGACATCGGGTCGAAGCGCCGGATCTCCTCCAGGTCGTCGCCGAAGAAGTCGAGGCGCACCGGCTCCTCGGTACCCGTCGGGAACACGTCTACGATGCCGCCGCGCACGGCGTATTCGCCCTGCTCGCGCACAGTGTCGGACCGGTTGTAGCCGTTGCGGGTGAAGAAGGCGGTCAGGTCGTCCAGCGGCATGGACTGGCCGAGCTTGAGGACCAGGGTGGCGCCGTCGAAGAAGCTCTTGGGCGGCACCCGCTGCAGCACGGCGTTGACCGTGGTCAGGACCACCGTCGGCTTGGCGTTGCGCTTGCGCGCGGCGAGCCGGGCTAGCGTGTCGATCCGGCGGCTGACGATCTCCGTATTGGGCGACACCCGGTCGTAGGGCAGACAGTCCCAGGCCGGGAGCTGCATCACCCGCAGGTCGGGATCGAAGAAGGCAATGGCCCGGGCCAGGGCGGCGACCCGCGTGTCGTCGCGCGCCACATGGAGCAGCAGACCGCGGGCATTGGCCAGCGCGGCGATCGCCTCGGCATCCACCCCTTCCGGGGCCGACGCGATGGCGACGCGGCCGACGGCTTTCGGGAAGTCGGCAAATAACCGGTCGTGGTCGCCCACCATGTCCATGGGCCGGTCCTTCTTCTTCTCAGGCCTGGGTCAGTTTGAAGTCGCGCAGCATCTGCAGCACCGGCGTGTCGAACTCGTCGGGCGGGGTCTCCTGCCCGGTGATCCAGGTATAGAGCCGCGGATCCTCGATGCTGAGCAGATGCTCGTAATCGTCCAGATCGGAAACTTCCAGGGTGTCGAGATGCCGGTCGGCGAAGGCGCCGAGCAGCAGGTCGGTCTCCTTGGTGCCGGTATAGGTACTGCGGTAACGCAGTCGCTTGCGGCGGGCTTCCAGCGCCTCGGTCATACGGCACTCCTCTTCGAGATGTCCGACCCGGATTCTTGCCTTGCGGCGGCGATGGTCTCGCAATGCCGGGCTGTGGGATATAAAGCAGGGACAGACCCGAGACCACCCCCGGCACGCCGACTGGACGAGTTGCGACATTGCGCCCTGAGATTCTCTTTCCGCTCTTTGCCGATGTCGGCCAGCTGACGGGCATCGGCCCGCGCTACGCCAAGCTGATCGAAAAGGCGGTCGGGGCGCAGATCGTCGATCTGCTCTGGCACCTGCCGAGCGGCATGGTCGACCGCCGGTTCTCCCCGACGGTGGCCGACGCACCGGACGGGATGATCGCCACCCTCACCGTCACCACCCTGCGCCACGAGCCCGGCCGGGGCCGCGCACCCTACCGGGTGATCTGCGCCGACGAGACCGGCGAGATCGAGCTGGTCTATTTCCACGCCAAGGGAGACTGGCTGGAGAAGCTGCTGCCGCACGGCCAGAAACGGGTGATCAGCGGCAAGGTCGAGCGGTTCCGCGGCAAGGCGCAGATGCCGCATCCCGATCACGTGGTGCCGTTGGAAGAGGCCGAGAGCGTGCGGATCGTGGAGCCGACGCATCCCTCCACCGACGGGCTGCATCAGCGCATCCTCCGCAAGGCGATCGAGGGCGCTCTGGCGCGGGTCCCGGCGCTGGACGAGTGGATCAACCCGACCCTGATTCAGGCGCGCGGCTGGCCCGCCTGGGACGCGGCGGTGAAGGCGGTGCACCATCCGGAAAGCCGGCTGGAGATGGAGCCGGACTCCCTGCCCCGCCAGCGCCTGGCCTATGACGAGATCCTGGCCAATCAGCTCGCCCTCGCCCTGGTGCGCGCTCGCATGAAGAAGCAGAAGGGCCGCGTCATCAAGGGCGACGGACGGCTGCGCGACGCGATCCTGAAGAACCTGCCGTTCAGCCTGACCGGCGCCCAGCGCACGGCCTTGTCCGAGATCGAAGGCGACATGGCGGCACCCAACCGGATGCTGCGCCTGCTGCAGGGCGATGTGGGCAGCGGCAAGACCCTGGTCGCCCTGGTCACCATGGCCAACGCCATCGAATGCGGCGCACAGGCGGCCCTGATGGCGCCGACCGAGATCCTGGCCCGCCAGCATTTCGCCACCATCGAACCGCTGGCCCGCGCCGCCGGCATCCGCTGCGAGATCCTGACCGGGCGGGACAAGGGCAAGACCCGCGGCGCCATTCTCGGCCGCATCGCCGAAGGCACGGCGCAGATCGTCGTCGGCACCCACGCCCTGTTCCAGGAGGAGGTGGAGTTCCGCGACCTCGCCGTGGCGGTGATCGACGAGCAGCACCGCTTCGGCGTGCACCAGCGCATGGTGCTGGGGCAGAAGGGTCAAGGCGTCGACATCCTGGTGATGACCGCCACGCCGATCCCCCGCACCCTGGTGATGACCGCCTATGGCGACCTGGACGTCTCGCGCCTGACCGAGAAGCCGCCGGGCCGCCAGCCGATCGACACGCGGGTGGTCTCCAACGACCGGCTGATGGACGTGATCGAGGGCGTGTCCCGGCGCATGGATGCCGGGGCGAAGGTCTACTGGGTCTGCCCGCTGGTGGAAGAGTCCGAGGTGCTGGACGTCGCCGCCGCCGAGGAGCGGGCCGCCACCCTGCGCGAGCGGTTCGGCGACCGGGTGGGGCTGATCCACGGCCGCATGAAGGGGCCGGACAAGGACAAGATGATGCTCTCCTTCAAGGAGGGGCCGGTCGACCTGCTGGTGGCCACCACGGTGATCGAAGTCGGCGTCGACGTGCCGGACGCCACGGTGATGGTGATCGAACACGCCGAGCGCTTCGGCCTCGCCCAGCTTCACCAGTTGCGCGGCCGCATCGGGCGCGGCGACAAGGCCTCCACCTGCCTGCTGGTCTACGCGCCGCCGCTGAGCGAGACCGGGCGCGCGCGGCTGTCGGTCATGCGCGACAGCGAGGACGGGTTCCGCATTGCCGAGGAGGACCTGAAACTGCGCGGCGCCGGAGAGGTGCTGGGCACGCGCCAGAGCGGCCTGCCGACCTTCCGCCTGGCCGATGCGGCCGCCCATAACGACCTGTTCGAGGTCGCCCGCGACGACGCCCGCCTGCTGCTCGGCAAGGATCCAGAACTGGAGGGGCCGCGCGGCAAGGCGGTGCGCACGCTTCTCTACCTGTTCGAGCGCGACGCCGCCGTGCGATACCTGCGGGGCGCATAAACGTCAGAAGAACACGGGAGGAACCGGTGAAGCTGCTGCTGATCCAGGGCGCCAACATGGAATGGCTGGGCCGGCGCCAGCCGGAAGTCTACGGCACCACGACCGCCGACGAGCTCGACGCCCTGCTGCTGGACGAGGCCAAGCGCTACGGCGTCGAGCTGGACATCTTCTATACAAACATCGAGGGCGAGGCGATCACCCGGATCTACCAGGCCGCCCGCGACGGGATAGACGGGCTGATGATGAATCCGGCCGGCTTCAACTACGCCGGATACGCCCTGCGCGACTGTCTGCGCGGCGTAGCGCTGCCCTATGTGGAAGTCCACATGTCCAACATCGAGCGGCGCGGCATCCCCTCGATCCCGTCCAGCGAGGCGGACGGGATGATCACCGGGATGGGCATCGATTCCTATCTGCTCGGCCTCGATGCCCTGATCCGGGTGGTGAAGAAGAAGCGGGCGGCCTGACCGCCCTCCCCGCGCTCAGGCTTCGGACATCCCGAAGGCCGCGCGGATCGACCGGGCGGAATCGGCGATGGTCTGGCGGGCCACGTCGACGATGGCGAAGGCCCGCAGATAGCCGTGGATCATGCCAGGATAGTCGATGTACTCGACCGGCACGCCGTCCGCCTTCAGCTTCTCCACATAGGCCCTGCCCTCGTCCTTCAGCGGATCGAAGCCGGCCGTGGTGACCAGCGCCGGCGCCACCCCGGCGAGGCTGTCGGCACGCAGCGGCGAGCAGAGCGGGTTCAGGCGCTCGGCCCGGTTCGGCGCGTAGAAGTTCTTGTACCAGTCCATCGCCGACCTGGTGAGGAAGTAGCCCTCGGCGAACTCCTCGATCGACCCGCCCTCGGCCGCCAGATCCACGTTGGGATAGATCAGCCACTGGAAACAGGGCGGGATCGGGTCGCCGCGGGTCTCGTTGCTGACCACCGCCGCAAGATTGCCGCCGGCACTGTCGCCGCCGACCGCCACCCGGCTTGCATCCACGCCCAGCGCATCCGCATTGGCCACCACCCAGCGGAAGGCGGCGATGGCGTCCTGTGCCGCGCCCGGGAACGGGGTTTCCGGCGCCAGGCGGTAGTCGATGGAGATCACCGTGCAGGGCACCGCCTCGGCGATCGCCCGGCAGATCGGGTCGTGGCTGTCGAGTGAGCCGAAGACCATGCCGCCGCCGTGGTAGTAGACCAGCACCGGCCCCGGGCTCTCCGCCGCATCCTCCGGCCGGTACAGACGGTAGGCGATCCTGCCGCCCGGTCCGTCGAAGCCGCCGTTCTCCACCGCGCTGAACCGTCCGCCATAGGGCTTGGCCCGGTCGACGGATTCCTGCACCCGGCGCCGCGCCTCGACCGGATCGTCCGTGTCGAACGGCGAGCCGATGTCGTCGATCGCAGCCATCAGCTCTACGCATTGCGGATCCAGCGCCATGGTCTTCCTCTCCTTTTGGGGCTTATCGGTGCCTGATGGAGGGATCGTAGCGCGCTGCCCCGCCAATGAGAACGGCCGCTCCGGAGATCCGGAGCGGCCGCTTTGGTCGTCGGTAGGCCCGGCCGCGTCAGCGGCCGAGGATCTGCTCGGGTAGCCAGAGTGCCAGGCCCGGGAACTCGAGCACCAGCAGGATGCCGATCACCTGCAGGGCCACGAACGGGACGATACCGAGATAGATGTCCTGCATCTTCACCGAGGAGGGTGCCACACCCTTCATGTAGAAGAGCGCGAAACCGAAGGGTGGCGTGAGGAACGAGGTCTGTAGGTTCGTCGCCACCAGGATGGCGAACCAATATATGACCTGTGCCTCTAGGAATTGCGTATCCGCCACTGTCACCGGGTCGGCATATCCAAGATGGTTGGCGAAGGCTGGCGCCATGGCTCGGATGATCGGCGCGAAGACCGGCAGGATGATCAGGGTGATCTCCAGGAAGTCGAAGAAGAAGCCCAGCAGGAAGATCGTGAACATCAGCATGAACAGCAGCGACCACGGATGCAGGTCGAGCCACTCGATGAATTCGATGATCAGATCCTCGCCATAGACGTTCCGGAAGATCGTAGAGAACGCCGTCGCACCGACGAAGATGAAGAAGATCATCGCGGTGGTAAGCGCGGTCCGGTGGATCACCTGGGTGAGGACCTGCTTGGACAGTGTCCTGTTGAACCAGGCGAGAATGAGCGAGCCGAAGGCACCCACGCCGGCCGCTTCGGTCGGCGTCGCCCACCCGGCGAAGATCGAGCCCAGCACCATGACGATCAGGAAGATCGGCGGCACGAAGCCCCGGAGCACGCCGCCCAGCATCGTGTCCCCCTCCAGCCGGCCGAGGATCATGCAGGCAGCGAAGATGACCAGGAAGCCGCACAGGCCCCAGTTGATGATGTCGTCGCCGAGGAATTCCTCACCGAGGACGGCCACGAGAACGACGCCGGCCACAACCATGCAGACCCGGCCGACGTTCTTCTTCTGCGTCGGTTCGAGCACGATGGCGTCGTCCGGAAGCGGCGGCGCCAGCTGCGGACGGATACCGCTGATCAGCAGAATGTAGGCGAAGTACAGGCCCGACAGCACCAGTCCCGGGAAGATCGCGCCGATGAACAGGTTGCCGACCGACACCGCGAGCAGGTTGGCCATGAGGACCAGCATGATCGACGGCGGGATCAGAATGCCGAGCGTCGCCGAGGCGGCGATCGTTCCGGTCGCAAGGGCCGGGTGATACCCGCGCTGCAGCATGGCCGGCAGGGCCAGCAGGGTCATCATGACGACCGAGGCGCCGATGATGCCGGTGGTCGCCGCCATGATCGTGCCCATGACCGTGACCGACAGCGCAAGCGCGCCGGGCACGCGCCGCAGCATCACCTGCAGAATGTGCAGCAGGTCCTCGGCCACCCGTGACTTCTCCAGCATCGTGCCCATGAAGACGAAACATGGAACCGCGACCAGGATTGGGTTCTGCACGGCACCGGAGGCACCGTCACCGCCCCAGACCCGCTGAATGACCTGGAAGAATACGGCAACATCCAGGAACTCGAGATAGATGGCGAGACCGCCGAAGATCACCGAAATGCCGCCGAGCGCGATGGCCACCGGCAGACCGGTGAACAGCGTCAGCGCCAGCGCCAGGAACATATAGGCGCCGATGAACTCGTAGAGGTGATCGTAGATCGCGTCGAAGAACTCCATCGGTCAGTCTCCACCACGCTTGAGGGCTTCTTCCGCCAGCCGGCGGGCCGCTGCGAGCTCTTCATTTTCGTCCGCGAAGATTTCCAGTCCCTCGAGCGCTTCGTCCCGCGCGTCCTGACCGCCGAACAAAAAGGCGATGAGGCGGAACAGCGTCGCCAGGATGGCCATCATGGTCACGATGAAGCCCCAGAGCAGGAAGCTCTTGATGAACCAACGCTGACCGATGCCCGTCATCGATTCCGAGCCCTCGCCCTGATGGAAGGACAGCTCGGTCATCTGGTAGGAGTAGAAGATCATCAGCACGACGAAGGGGAAGCCGAAGAACACCAGGCCCAAGACCTCGATCCAGGCCTGCGGTCGGCGCGGCAGCAATTCCCGGAACACATCGACGCGCACATGCGCATTGGCGAGATATCCGAAACCGAAAGACAGCATCAGCAGAGCCGCGTGGAAGTGCCACTGCAGGTCCTGCAGAATCGTCGAAACCGAATAACCGGACGTCGCCGTGTACTCGGCAAACAGCAAACGCGTGAAGTCGAGCTTCCGCGTGATGACGTCGAAAATGATCACCAGAATTAGAGGGATCATGATCCAGCCGATCGTCTTGCCGATCCACCTGGCGATCCCGTCCAGCAGTCCGGCGACGCTTAGAAGTGCACCCATCTCTCTGCTTTCTGTTGGTTGCTACGCCTCGACCCCGGCGCACAAGTGCGCGAGCCGCTCCCAATCTGACAGTCGGTAAAGAATCGGCGGCGATTTGCGCCGCCGAGTGCTAAGCAGTCAGAGCAGTCGGGGACGGCATGACCGTCCCCGACAAGGCGTCGTGAGGCTTACTTGAGGTAACCCATCTCACCCCAGACCTTGTACTCCTCGTGGAAAGCCGTGTAGCTGTCCCAGAGTTTCTGGACGTCGGGGTTCGCGGCGAGTTCCTCCTGAAGGACCTCTTCCCACTTCTCGCGCAGCGTGTTCAGGACCTCGTCGGACCACGTGACGTTGGTCACGCCTTCCTTCTGGTTGGCGATCATCGCCGCCGGCTGAAGCGCCTCGCCCTCGGCCAGCTCGACGCCGATATTGGCTTTGCAAGCGACCTCGAACTGGGCCTTCTTCACGTCTTCCAGCTTTTCCCAGTTGGCCCGGTTGACCAGGACCTCGTTGGTCGTCGACTGCTGGTGCCAGCCCGGGAAGTAGTTGTACTTCGCGATCTGATAGAAGCCGTAGGACCGGTCGATGGCAGGCATCGAGAATTCGGTCGCGTCGATCGTGCCGAGTTCCAGAGCCGGGTAGATGTCGCCGCCGGCAAGCTGCTGGGTGGACACGCCGAGCTTCTGCATGACCTTCGCGCCGACGCCGAAGAAGCGCATCTTCAGGCCCTTCAGCTGGTCGAGGTTCTCGATCGGCTCACGGAACCAGCCCGAGGTCTCCGGCGGGATCATGCCGCAGTAGAAGTACTCGATGCCGTCGCGGCCATAGAGCTCCTTGCCGATCTCGACGCCGCCGCCGTACTGCAGCCACGCATTGAACTCGAGGGCGCCCGGACCGAACGGCCAGGTGGACAGGAACGCGAAGGCCGAGTTCTTGCCCTGGTTGGCACCCGGCGTGCCGTAGGCGGCGTCGAACGCGCCCTGGCTGATCGGGTCGTAATAGGCGTAGCCGCCCGCAAGCGCGCCCGGCTCGAACAGCTTGATGTCGAAATCGCCGTCCGAGATCTTGTTGACCCAGTCGGTGATACGCACGCCGACCGGACCCAGCACCGCCACGTTCGTGCCGAACGCCGAGTGCATTTTCCAACGCACTTTTTTCGCTTCGGCGTCGCCCGCCCCGGCAGACATCAGGAACGCAGTGGCGGCAACCGCCAACCCTGCCTTTTTCAGGATATTCAACGACATAGAGGTAACCTCCCTATTTTTATTGCGGATTATTTTTTGTTTTGCCCGCATTTCACGATCAACACGATCGATTGATCGCGGACACCTTACCGGAAAACGTCCGGTTTATGTCAATAGACCATTTGCCAATTGGCAAGGATAAGGGGGTTGTCGTCTCACCGTTGCTGTTTTGAAGCATAAATGGATGTGGAATTTCCATCTGAATTCTGTGGTTTAACTCAAGTGGCCTTGGACCTGCTCCGCGGTCGGGATCGGCGCCACGGCACCGTATCCGGTGGTGGTAAGCGCGGCGGCGACCGCGGCATATCGACCCGCCGCGACGGGGTCGGCGCCGACTGAAAGTTGAGCCAGGAAAGCGCCGTCGAACGTATCGCCGGCCCCGGTGGCGTCCACCGGCACGACCGGATGTGGCGGGACGAGAATCCGTTCGTTCGCGGTCGCGATCATCGCTCCGGCCTCACCCATCTTCAGGGCGACGATCCTCGGCCCCATGGCGAGATAGGCGTCGACGATGGAATCGGCATCCTCCAGCCCGGTCAGCACCCGGGAATCGTCGATCGACGGCAGGGCGACGGTGCAGCCGGCCATCGCCGCATGCATGGTCTCGCGGGCGGTCTCCAGATCCCAGAGCTTCAGCCGTAGGTTGGTGTCGTAGGCGACCTCGCAGCCGGCCTCCCGCGCCGCCGCGATCAGCGCCATTCCGGCGGCGCAGGGTCCGGGCCCGATCGCCTGGCTGATCCCGGAGAGTTGGACGATCCGCGTCCGCCGCAGCGCCTCTCTCGGCAGGTCGGAGGCGGTGTATCGGCTGGCCGCCGACCCGGCGCGGTAATAGGCGAAATCGCGTCCCGCCGGGCTGGGAGTGATGATGTAAAGGCCGGTCGGCGCGGCGGAGTCGACCCGCACGAAGTCGGTCGCCACCCCCTCGCCCTGCCACAGCTCGCGCAGTTCCCGGCCGAAGGCGTCGTCGCCGACCGCGGTGATGTAGCCGGTCCGCGCCCCCTGCCGGGCCGCCGCGATCGCGCAGTTGGAGGTGTCGCCGCCGTATCCGGCCTTGTAGTCGCCGGACCCCATGCGGGTGAGTTCCACCATCGCCTCGCCGAAACACAGCAGGTCGAATTCCATCCTGTCTCTCCTCCCCGGACGCGTGCCAATCGGCGGTCTTTCGCCGCGCCGGCACAGCCTATGGCGTGTTCCACAATGCGAAAAGCTCACCTTGGCGGCTTGCGCGCTGTCCGGGCTTCGGGCCACCATCGTGCCCGGCAAGAGCGTGGGCCTCCCGGCACCACCAACGACAAAGCATTCATAGGGAAGAAACGATGACCGACATCACGGCGGCTGATCTCGAACGCCTGACCGAGTGGGACACCCCCACCATCTGCAACGGCCTGGAAGTGACCAACCCGGAGCGCCGCGCCCTGGGCTTCACCACCGGCGTGATGGTCTGCGCCTTTCCCGAGCTGAAGCCGATCTGCGGCTACGCCCGCACCGCCACGATCCGCGCGATGGTGGCCCCGAAGCGCACCGCGGCGGAGAACGTCGCCTCGCGCCAGGCCTATTACGAGTATGTCGCCAATGGCGGCCCGGCCCCGTCGATCTCGGTCATCCAGGACCTCGACAGCGAGCCCGGCTTCGGCGCGTTCTGGGGCGAGGTGAACACCTCCATCCACAAGGGTCTCGGCGCGCTGGGCGTGATCACCGACGGCTCGATCCGCGATCTCGACGCCAGCGCGCCCGGCTTCCAGCTCCTCGCCCGCAAGGTCGGGCCGAGCCACGCCCATGTCCATGTGGTCGATCACGGGACCCAGGTGAACATCTTCGGCATGGTGGTGAATGACGGCGACATCGTCCACGCCGACCGCCACGGCGCCGTCGTGATCCCGGCCGACGCGGTGAAGAAGCTGCCGGACGCCATCGACCTGCTGACCCGCCGCGAGGCGGTGATCCTGGAAGCGGCCCGCGCCCCCGGCTTCACCTTCGACAAGCTCAAGGCCGCCATGGGCCAGTCCGCCGACATCCACTGAGGCGGGCCCCATGAGCACGAACAAGAAGAAGGTGCTGATCGTCGGCCCGATCCACGAGCACGGCATGGCCCTGCTCGAAGGGCGCGACGACATCACGGTGGAGGTCATCGACACCCTCGACCCCGAGGTGATCAAGCGCCACGCCGCCGACGCCCACGGCATCGGCGTGCGGGTCGCCCAGATCAACCGCATGGTGATCGACAACGCCCCCAACCTCCAGGTCGTCTCGCGCCATGGCGTCGGCTACGACAGCGTCGATATGGACGCCCTGACCGAGCGCCGGATCCCGCTCTGCATCGCGCCGCGCTCCAACGCCCCGTCGGTGGCGGAGCAGGCGATGATGTTCATGCTGGTCCATGCCAAGCAGATGCATGTGCTGGACCCGATGGTCCGGGCCAATACCTGGAACCGCCGGTCCGAGGTCGAGGCGTTCGACCTCGCCGGGCGCACCCTGCTGATCTGCGGTCTCGGCCGCATCGGCTCGCGGCTGGCCAAGCGGGCGCTGGCCTTCGACATGAAGGTGTTCGGCTACGACCCCTATATCGACCCCGAGAAGATTCGGGCGATGGGGGTCGAGCCGGTGGCCGATTTCCACACGGTGCTGGGCGAGTGCCACATGGTCAGCGTCCACTGCCCGCGCAACAAGGAGACCATCGGCCTGATCGGCAAGAAGGAGATGGATGCCCTTCCCGCCGGCGCGCTGGTGATCAACTGCGCGCGCGGCGGCATCGTCGACGAGCCGGCGCTGCTGGCGGCGGTGACGTCCGGCCATCTGGTCGGCGCCGGGCTCGACGTGTTCGACGTGGAGCCGGCGGTCGACCATCCGTTCTTCGGCGAACCGAACATCCTCATGACCCCCCATTCCGCGGGCATGAGCCTGGAGGCACGGCAGCGGTCCTCTTACCAGACCGTGGAGAACATTCTGGCGGTCTTCGACGGCACTCTCGACCCCGACGTGGTCGTCAACAAGGAGGTCCTCGGCTAAGAGGCCCCCACTACCGGAGGAAACATCATGAAAAGCCGCCTGCATGACGTCTGGGCAGCCGACCGCGGCGCGCTCAACGGCTGGCTCTCCATTCCGTCCACTGTGACCGCGGAGTTCGCGGCGCTGCAGGACTACGACAGCCTCACCCTCGACCTGCAGCACGGGCTGGTGGACTACCAGAGCGCGCTGGAACTCATGCAGGCGGTGACCGGGTACGGCAAGACGGTGCTCGCCCGGGTGCCGTGGAACGAGCCGGGCATCATCATGAAGCTGCTCGACGGCGGCGCGCTCGGCATCATCTGCCCGATGATCAACACCGCCGAGGAGGCCGCCCGCTTCGTCGGCGCCTGCCAGTACGCCCCGCGCGGGTACCGCTCCTCGGGTCCGACCCGGGCCGGGCTGATCTATCCGGACTATTTCAACCAGGCCAACGACACGATCGTCACCCTGGCGATGATCGAGACGGTGCAGGCGGTGGAGAACCTGGACGCGATCCTGGCGACCCCGAATCTGACCGGCATCTATGTCGGCCCGGGCGACCTCGCCGTCTCCATGGGCAAGCCGCCGGCGCTCGACCACACCGACCCGGAGATGGTCGGCGTGATCGATGGCGTCCTGAAGAAGACCAAGGCCGCCGGCCTGAAATGCGGGATGCACTGCCTCAGCCCGGCCTACATGGCCGACGCGGTGAAGCAGGGCTTCGACTTCGTCACCCTCGCCAGCGACGTCCGGATTTTCACCGCCGCCCAGGCCGCCGGCGTGGGCGAGTTCCGCAAGCTCGGCGGAGGCGATCGATGAGTTCCGCCCCCTCGAAGGCGGTCCGCCGCGAAGGCAAGGAGGTCTTCGTTCCCGTCGAGGTGATGGAGCGGGTCGGCAAGGCCACCTTCGAGGCGAGCGGCTGCTCGCCCAAGGAGGCGGAGACCATCATCACCCGCCTCGCCGGCGCCAACCTGCGCGGCCATGACAGCCACGGCGTGATCCGCGTGCCGCGCTACGTGCAGTGGATCGACGACGGCCGCCAGGTCCCGAACCAGCACATCGAGGTGATGCTTGACCAGCCGAGCTTCGCCGTGATCGACGGCCGCTTCGGCTTCGGCCAGAGCATCGGCGAGCAGACCGTCGATATCGGCATCGCCAAGGCCAAGCAGCACGGCGTGGCCATGACCGCCCTGCGGAACTCCGGCCATCTCGGCCGCATCGGCGACTGGGCCGAGCGGGCGGCGGCGGAAGGCATCGTGTCGATCCACATGGTCAACGTCCGCGGCTCGCTGATCGTCGCGCCGTTCGGCGGCGTGGACCGGCGCGGCAGCACCAACCCGTTCTGCGCCGGCATCCCGATGCCGGACGACGACCCGATCATCCTCGACTTCGCCACCTCGCTGGTGGCCGAGGGCAAGGCGCTGGTGGCGCTCAAGGGCGGCAAGCCGCTGCCCCCGGGCTCGCTGGTCGATGCCGACGGCACGATCACCAGCGATCCGAAGCCGCTCTACGGCGAGACCCCACCGGGCCAGTATCCCGACCCGTCCAGGGGCCCCGGCGCCCTGCGCGCCTTCGGCGACCACAAGGGGTTCGGCATGAACTTCCTGATGGAGATGATGGCCGGCGCCCTCACCGGCTCCGGCACCGCCGGTGCGCTGGGCGAGGAGCAGAATCGGCCGTTCTGCAACGGCATGTTCTCGATCTACGTGAACCTGGAGGCGGTCACGGGCGTGCCGGCCCATATGGGCCACCCCTTCGCCGAGGAAGTCCGCAACTACGTGGAATTCGTGAAGTCGGCCCGACCGACCGAGCCCGGAGGCCATGTGCTGATCCCGGGCGAGAAGGAGAAGATGGTCATGGCGGAGCGGCTGAAGACCGGCCTTCCGCTGGCGGCCGAAGCCTGGGACGACATCGTCGCCACCGCCCGCTCCAAGGGCGTGAACGACGTGGAGATGACCTAGAGTGGTTGGGGGTCGGCCCGGGTAACGGACCGACCCCTTCCCTTGTCGTTTCAGCTTACCGCCACGCCGTCGCGGCCGATCACCCGGTCCCGGCCCGCGCCTTTGGCGTCTCGCAGCCGGGCCTCGGCCGTGGCGCAGATCCCGTCCAGATCCCGACCGTCCTCCGGCCCGCTGGCCACGCCGATGCTGACCGTCACGATGGCGCCGTGGTCCGACAGATCGGCCCGGGCGACGGTCCGGCGCAGCAGCTCCGCCAGATCGACGGATGTGGGGTGATCGAGCCCCAGGGCGACGATGGCGAAGGCGTCGCCGCCGTGGCGGAACAGATGGCAGCGCCCGTCGCCGAGCGTCCGGTTCAGCAGACGGGTCAGGTCGCGCAGGATCACGTCGCCTGCCGCCCGGCCCTCGCGATCGTTGATCCGGCGCATGCCGTCCACGTCCAGCACAAGCACGCTGACCGGCTCGCCGGTCGCCAGCGCCGCCTCGGTCAGTTCGTGGCCGAGCGAATCGAATCGCCCGCGGTCGAGGGCCCCAGTGAGCCGGTCGCGGCCGCGGCCGCCCAGCAGGTCCAGATACCGCTCGCGATAGGTCAGCGTGTCGAACACGTCGGAGAGCTGCAGCGGGGTGAGATCCCGCCGGCGGCGCTCGATGAGCCGCAGATAGGCGTAGACCAGAATGCTGAAGACGACGGCCGCCCCCATCTTCGCCGCCCAGCCGCCGTACAGCACGTGCCAGGGCGCGCCGGTGACGTAGTGCAGCGCCAGGAAGAATCCGAGCTGGTCGAAGGTCAGCATCGCCGCCGAAGCGAGGAAGATCCGGATGAGCTGACGGTTCCGCAGCCAGCGTCCCAGATGCTCGTAGAGCAGGATCACGCCAATGGCATCGAGGAACAGCAGCGTCGTGCCCCAGACCATGAGCCAGCCCATCTCGTCCACGAAGGCGATGTTCGGCTCGCGGCCCGGCACGGCCGGCACGACCTCGTGGTTCCGCAGCACGATCACGAGGCCGACGATCAGGAAGTTGCCGATCAGCAGGCCGTAGATCGGCTGACGCACGGTGGCGGCGTCCTCCTTGATGTACAGCAGCAGGATCATCAGCAGCTTGCCGGAGAACAGGATCGTGGAGCCCGGCGAGATGATCCCGAACGGCAGCTGGATGTAGAACACCGCCGCCAGATAGGTCTCCAGGAAGTGCATGACCCCGAGCGCGCAGAGGAACACGCCGAGTCCGACCCGGCGCCGCGCCCAGAAGAGCGCGCCCATGACGCCGAAATACAGAAGCGCCTGGACCAGAAGCAGGAGAACGTTGCTGGTTTCCAGCGTAATGGCCATGGGAACGCGGTCCTTGGTGCAGGTTCGAGAACAGTCCTACACGCCTGCCCTACGGCCGACAACGCCTGCCGATGCGCATCGCCTGGAGATTCGTTTCACGGACACTCGGGGCGCCGGAATCCCGGTGCCTTGGGGTCAACGTGAAAAAGCCCCGATGCGGGGCATCGAGGCTCGTTCAAAGTCTTGAGCCGGCGTTCGGTGAACGCCGTCGGACCGGGATCAGACCCGCTCCTTCACCTTCATCACCTGGCGACCGCGATACATGCCGGTCTTCAGATCGATGTGGTGCGGCCGGTGCAGCTCGCCGGTGTCCGGGCTCTCAACGTAGGCATCGGACGTCAGCTTGTCGTGCGCCCGGCGCATGCCCCGCTTGGACGGGGTAGTTTTACGCTTGGGAACCGCCATCGTTCGCACTCCAATAGAAACACGGTGCCGCGGGCACCCCCGCAGCGGAGCGCGGTATATACGGAACTTGGCGCAGCGACGCAAGGGTTCCTGTCCAGCGCCGACACATAAAGGTAACTTGCCCCCAGGTTCCTCGCCGCATACTCGACTCACCCCAAAGGCCGTTCAAGTTCCCGCCATGTCCCTTGTCTTCAGAAATGCCCGGATCGTCCTTCCCGATGCCGTGATCGACGGCACGCTCGCCTTGGACGGAGCGCAGATCGCCGCCGTGGACGACTCGCCGGCCGCGCCGCCGGACGCGGTGGATTGCGACGGCGACTACCTGCTGCCGGGACTGGTCGAGCTGCACACCGACAACGTGGAGAAGCATTTCCAGCCGCGCGCCCAGGTGTTCTGGGACGCCGTCTCCGCCGCCGTCGCCCATGACGGCCAGATCGCCACCTCGGGCATCACCACGGTCTACGATTCGCTCTGTCTCGGCCTGTCGGAGAAGGGCGAGCTGCGGGCCGCCCATGTGGGCCCGATCATCCAGGGAATCGTCGACGCGCGGCAGGCCGGGATGCTGCGGGCCGACCACCGGATCCATCTGCGCTGCGAGGTGATCGGCGAGGACGTGCTGGATCAGTTGAGCGACTACGACGACAACGCGCTGATCGGGCTGGTCTCGCTCATGGATCACGCGCCGGGCCAGCGCCAGACCGCCGATATCGAGGTCTGGCACCGGCTGCGCCGCGAGGTGGACGGCCAGAGCGAGGAGCAGATCGCCGAGGCCTACGAGCGCCTGACCGCCGCCTCCCGAGACCTCGGTCCGCGTCAGCGCAGGGCGGTGGCCGACTGGGCTCGCGCGCGCGGGATCAGCCTGGCCAGCCACGATGACGAAACGGAGGAGCATGTGCGGGAATCGGCCGAGATCGGCTGTTCCATCGCCGAGTTCCCGACCACGCGGGTCGCCGCCGAGGCCTGCCGCGCCCATGGGCTGGCGGTGCTGATGGGCGGCCCGAACCTGGTCCGGGGGCGGTCCTCCTACGGCAACATCACCGCCCGCGATCTGGCGGCGGCCGGGCTGCTCGACATCATCTCCTCGGACTACGTGCCGGCGAGCATGCTGCACGGGGCCTTTTCGCTGGTGGAGCATGTGGCGGGCTGGGACGTGCCGCGCGCCGTGGCGACGGTGACCGCGACGCCGGCGCGGCATGCGGGTCTGGACGACCGCGGCGTGCTGGAGCCGGGCAAGCGGGCGGATCTGATCCGCGTGCGGCTGATCGACGGCCGCCCGGTGGTGCGTGGCGTCTGGGTCGAAGGCGAGCGGGTCGCGTAAGGCAGCGGGGCCGGCCCTTCGACACGTCCCCCGGCTGACCGCCGGGGTCCTGCTCAGGGCGAGGTCCGTTAAATTTTCATATGGTCGTCATCCCGACCGACCTCCGGGTCACACCCGGAGGTCGGCGGATGCCGGACGTATTCTAGTGACCTCATCCTGAGCAGCCCCGCAGGGGCGTGTCGAAGGGCCTATTCCTCGAAGGTGTAGCGGAAGTCGCAGTGGCTGGCGCCGCCCATCAGGGTCTGGGTGCGTTCCAGCTTGATTCGCGGGTCATAGCCCTCGCAGAAGGTGCCGTCGCGGTTGCAGGACAGCAGGTGGCCGATCTCGCCGAGCCCCATTGCCTTGTACATCTCGGAATACCGGCAGCGGGTGACGTTGAAGTCCAGGGTCTGCGGCGTGCGGTCGACCGGCTCGATCTCCAGCGCGCCGCTGGCGGTCCAGTGTTTCTGGATATCGGCGAAGCTGTCGAGGTCGGTGCCGCCTTCGGCCTCGGCGGCGAAGCTCCGGCCCTGGGCGATCGCCGCCTTCCTGATCGCGCTGTCGAGGATGTCCTGGGCCTGCGCCTTGCCGAGCTGGGCGACCATCTCCTCGTAGATCGGCTTGATCACCTCCGCCTCGATTCGGCGCTGCTCCAGGATCGGCAGTCTGTCAGCCATCACATCCTCCTCGTCACCGGCCGGGAAAGCCTCCGGTCCGCCTCGTCGATCTCCGCTACGACCGTGGCAACGGCCGGTCGCGCGAGCATACGGCGATACCATAGCGCCAGGTCCGGAAGACTGTCCAAGGACGGCCCGCCCAGCCGCACGCCGTAATGCACGCTCATGAACAGCGCGATGTCCGCCATGGAGAACCGGCTGCAGAACCAGTCGCCGCGCAGCTCCCCGACCAGCGTCCCGTAGAGCGCCAGAAGCTCCTCTTCCGCCACGGCCGCCTTTGCTTCCAGCGCCGCCTCCTCGGCCGGATCCTGGCGCGCCGGTTCGGTGCGGAACATCAGCCGCGACAGCGGCTTCAGCAGGATCTCGTCGGCGGTCAGTTCCAGCATCCGGCAGCGCGCCCGCGCCTTCGGGTCGGCCGGCATCAGCGCCGGCGCGGGCCAACCCTCCTCCAGGTATTCAAGAATCACGGTGGAATCGAACAGGGTCAGGTCGCCGTCGACCAGCACCGGCACCTGGCCCTTCGGGTTGCCGGCCAGGACCGCCGGGTGCTTCGGCGCATAGCCTTTGGATTGGCTGAAGGTCACGACCTCCCGGTCATGGGCGATGCCCTTCTCCGCCAGGGCGATCTCGACCTTGCGGGAGAACAGGCTGAGGGGACCGGAATACAGCTTCACGTCGGCGCTCCTGGAAGAGGTGGTACGACGAGAACATACCACGAACACATGTCGCCGCCATACGCTCACTCCGTCTTCCCGGCCCTGCGCCGGGACCTAGAATTGGATCAACCGGGGCGCCGCAGAACGTTCTCCGTCGCTCCGCCTGGCAGATGTCTGGATCCCGGCGCAAGGCCGGGAAGACGATAAGGTGGTTACAGGGCCGCTTCCGTGCCCCCGCCTCTCACCGTGCGCTGTAGCCGCCGTCGAGCAGCAGATCGGCGCCGGTCATGAAGCTGGAATCGTCGCTGGCCAGGAACACCGCCCCGCGGCCCATCTCCGACGGCTGGCCCAGGCGGCCGAGCGGGTGCATGGCGAGCCCCCACTGCTTCTCCGCCTCCTCCATGGTGCCGAACTGCGAGGTCATGCGCTCGGTGGCGGTGCCGCCGGGGGACAGGGTGTTCACCCGGATGCCGTCCTCCGCATGGTCGAGCGCCATGCCCTTGGCCATCTGGATCAGCGCGCCCTTGGTCGTGCAGTACGGCGTGCTGCCGGCCCGCGCCACCCGGCCCATCTGCGAGGCGGTGAGGATGATCGACCCGCCGCCGGCCCGCTTCAGGTGCGGGATGCCGTGCTTGCACAGGTGGAAGGCGCCGGTAAGGTTGACGGCCAGCGCCTGGGTCCAGTCCTCCTCCGCCAGGGTCTCGATGGTCGCCTTGGGGGTCATGGTCGCCGCGTTGGCCACCAGGATGTCGAGCCCGCCGAAGGCGCGGGCCGCCTGCTCGACCACATCGCGGACGCTGTCGGAGGAGCGCACGTCGCAATAGCCGCCGGCCGCCCGGCCGCCGCTCTCCACCAGGGACGCGGCCAGGGCTTCCGCCTCGCCGCCGTGGAGATCGGCGACGAAGACCGCCGCCCCCTCCTCCACGAAGGCCTCGCAGATCGCCCGGCCGATGCCGCGGGCGGCCCCGGTCACGATCGCCGCCCGTCCTTCCAGCTTGTCCGCCATGTCGGCAGCCTCCCCTATTTGTCGTTGACCGGCCCCGCCGTGATGATGGCACCGGTGGTCGAGCGCGGATCGCGCAACGTCCAGCGCCCGCACTCCACGGTGTGGAAGAAATCCTCCACCACCGCGTTGAACAGGGCCGGTTCCTCGATGTTCATGGTGTGGCCGGTCTTCGGCAGCACCGACAGGGCGGCGGACGGGATCATCCGCTTCATGAAATTGCCGACGTCGAGACAGGGATCGTCCTCGTCGCCGTTCACGATCAAGGTCGGAACGGTGAGCGCGTTCATCTGCTCGACCAGGTCGTAGAGCGACGGCCGGCGCGCCTGCACGCCGCGCATGGTGTTGGCCGAGCCCAGGGTGGAATGCTCGCAGAGCTGGGTCTCGAACTCCTTCCAGCCGCGCGGGTCCTTGGTCTCGAACTGCACCCGGGTCGGGCCGATGGCATAGGCCTTGCCGACCACGTCCATGCCCTCGGCCGCGATCCGGTCCGCCGTCGCCTCGGTCTCCTTGCGGAACTGCTCGCGGCGGTCCGCATCGGCGCCGTAACCGCAGCCGGCCACGGTCAGGGACAGGGCGCGGTCGGGATGGTGGAAGCCGAAATGCAGGGTGGCGAAGCCGCCCATGGACAGGCCGACGATATGGGCGGCGTCGATGCCGAGCCCGTCCAGGATCGAGCGGATGTCCTCCCGTGCCCGGTCCTGGCCATAGGCGTCCGGGCTCTCCGGAATGTCGGACGGGGCGTAGCCGCGGGCGGAATAGGTGATGCAACGGTAGCGCCGGCCGAAATGGCGCATCTGCGGCTCCCACGAGCGCCAGTCGCCGGCATATTCGTGCACGAACACGATCGGCGTGCCCTCTCCGACCTCCTCGAAGTACAGCTTCACACCGTCGTCGGTCGTCACGTGACCCATGGTCTTCCCCCGAGAGCGTTCTGGTTCGATTGGTTGCTGAGGCCGACATTGGAGCACCGCTTGCGGCGCGGCGGCAATGGCCCAAGCGTTCTGGAAGAGAATGGAGGACGATTCCCGCTCCGGCTCGAACCCGCCCGGAGCGATCGTGCTCTATCGCCTGGAGAGGCGCATCAGCACGGCGGCATAGAGGCCGGCCACCACTCCGGACAGGGCGAAGGCGGTGAGTACGGCGGCCACACCGTTCATCGGTCCGGCGAGCAGGTGGAGGGCGAGGCAGAAGCAGCCATAGACCACCAGGGACGGCTGGGCCGCGTTCATGGTGGCGGCGGTGAAGTCGCGCCCGTAATGGCCCCACAGCATCCAGGTCGAGGCCAGCAGCGTCGTCGGGAAGGCAAGCAGGATCCCCGACCAGTGGGCGCCGAGCCAGGGACTGGCGGTGGCGACGGTCGCCACCACGATGCCGGCGGCGAGCCCACGCACGATGGCGAAACGCCATCCGGCCGCCGAGGGCGGGGCCACGGGCTTGGGAATGTCGCGCCGGCGCAGGACATAGGCTGCGACCGCGCCGATCGCCACCGTACAGGCCGCCACCGTGAGCGAGGGCGTCAGGGAGTCGAGGATCAGGACGCAGACCAGCCAGGCGCAGATGCCGAGCATCGAGGTGACCACGAAATTGAACCGCCGCGCGGCGTGCACCCAGGCGGTGCAGTAGATCAGGATGATCCCGGTCACGCCGAACGCCATCAGCGCGCCCTCGGCGATGAACTGCCGCTCCTGATCCAGGGCGACGAAGAAGAAGCCCGGACCGGCGTTGAACGGCATGGTGATCAGCACCGAGGTCAGCAGCGGTCCGAGACGCCGCGCGAGCCGGCCGGCGGCGATGATCACCGAGGCGGTGGCGAGGGTCTTCCAGAGAATGGAGAACAGAACGAGGGTCATGGAACCGCTGAGCTGGGGGGCGCCCGGAGAGAGCGCCAGAGACAAGCCTCTGGCGGCGGCAAAAGCAACCACCCGTCTTGCCGGTCAGCCCTCCGGCTTGCGCATGACACCCGTCGCCGCATCGAACGACAGGGTGTCGAAGCCGCGATGGGCGTAGTCCGACCAGTCGAGCCAAGCCGCCACCATCCGGTTGGACGGCGCGTCCGGCGGATCGTCGGCCCGGGTCACGGCCCACCAGTCCAATGACAGCCCCTCGGGCCCCAGCGGCTTGGCGATCAGCGTGCCGTCGGCCAGTTCCGGGCGGGTCGCCCAGCGGCTGAACAGCGCCACGCCGTAGCCGGCCCGCAGCAGGTCGATGGCCGCCTCCGGCGTCGGCAAGGTGGTGACGCTGCGATAGGGCGTCGACGGCGGGCCGACCAGGGTCTCCCACTCGAAGCCGGGATCGCTGGAGAAGGGATAGGTGAACAGCCGCTCCTCCGCCAGGATCGACGAGTCGACCCAGGCCTCGCCGGCCAGCCGGTGGTCGGGCGCCATCACCGCCACCACCGGATCGCTTCCCAGCCAGTGCCATTTGAAGCGCCGGGACGCGGTCGGCTTGCCGAAGACCGTGCTGACATCCACCGAGCCCTCCTGCAGGCAGCCGAGCGGCCGCGCGGTCGCCCCGACCGACAGGTCGCAGGAAAGCGTCGGGTCGCGCCGCTCCAGGAAGGCGAGGAAGTCAGGCAGCCAATGGAAGCGGCTGTAGGTCGCCTGTCCGAACCGGACCAGGTCGCGGCCGGTGGAGCGGGCGGTCTCGATATCCTGCTCCAGCCGGCCGAGCTCGCGCAGGAAGCGGTCGGCGAAGGCGTAGAGCCGCTCCCCCTCCTCGGTCAGGGTCACGCCGGTGGAGCTGCGGCGCACCAGCGGCGTGTTCAGCCGACGCTCGGCCTCGCGCAGCCGGTGGGACGCCGCCGACTGGGTGATACCGAGGCGGATTCCGGCCGCCGCCACGCTCCCGGTTTCCTTCAGGGCGATCAGCAGGGACAGGTGGTTGGTGCCGAGCCGGGGGATCATGCGGGTATTAAATCATTTCATGACGGCGATGAAAATTTGGAAATTTTCGATTAATCCGACCGCCTCTATGTGGAGGCGCATGACCCTGATCCGCTCCCTTCCCCTGCGCGCGCCCCGGCTCACTCCGCCCATGGCCACGCTCGCCGTCATCGCCGCCTGCGTGAGCTTCGGCATGGTGCCGCTGTTCGCCCGGCTGCTGCAGGACGCCGGCATGTCGGCGGCCTCGATCGGCTTCTTCCGCTACGCCTCCAGCGCCCTGGTGATGTTCCCGTTCCTGCCGCTGGCCAGGGAGAAGCGCCGCGACGCCCTGCGGATGCTCGGCGCCGGGATCATGATGGGGATCGGCTGGGTCAGCTATCTGGAGGCCCTGGAGACCCAGTCGGTCGCCATGGTCGGGCTGGTCTACATGACCTATCCGGTCTTCGCCCTGCTGCTCGCCTGGATGCTGGCGCGGCAGACGCCGACCCTGCGGGCCTGGGGCGGCTGCGCCCTGGTGCTGGCGGCGGCCCTGATGATCTTCGAGGGCGGAGCCGGCGGCGGCACGGGCGGCGGCGCGTCCTGGGCGCTGGTCCTCTCGCTGCCGGCGCCGATCATGTTCGCGCTGATCATCGTGGTTCTGACCTGCCTCACGCCCCGCCTAACCTCGATGGAGCAGCTCGCCTGCGCCATGGTCGGCTGCGTCATCGGCCTCGCCCCGCTGGTGGCGCTGACCGATCCGGCAGCCTTCGTGCCCCGCGACGGCGGCGTCTGGCTGACCCTGCTGGCGATGGGGCTGGTGACCGCGCTGATTCCGCAGATGGTCTATACGATCGCCGCGCCGAAGATCGGCCCCGGCCGGAGCTCCGCGGCGGGCGCGGTGGAGCTGCCGACCATGATCGCGCTCGGCTGGCTGGCCTTCGGCGAGACGGTCGGCGTGCGGGAGATCGCCGCCTCCGGCCTGGTCCTAGCCGCGATCCTGCTGGTTCCGCCGATCGCCGCCCCGCGGCCGCAGCCGGCCTAGCGGGACAGGAACTGAAGCGGGGTCCACACACCGGAGGCGGGATGCGGGGCGACCGCCACATAGCCGCCCGTGCGCAGCGACCCGCCGGTGGCGTTCAGGTGGTAGAACACGATCGGCCGCATCTTGCCGGAGCCGGTATATTCCTCGCCGACGACCGAGAGATAGAGCCCATCGCATTTGTTGGCAGCAGTGATCGTCCAGGGGTCCTTTCGCTCCACGGCCCGGGGCCCGCAGTTCGCCAGCGACGGCTCGCGGAACGCGCCCAGAGACACGCCGCGGTCGACCGCGTCCCGCACGGCGTCCGACACATTGGCGGACACGGCGAGCTGGAACCACGCCGACCACAGATCCAGCACGTCGGCATGAAGAGTGTGCTTCGGCGACTCCGTCGCCTCGAACGTCGCCGTGGCGTAGCGCTGGCCCAGGCGGCAGACGTCGCTGACCACGGTCTCCCGCGCCATGCCGATGGTCGTGCCGGCGTAGTAGCCCTCGGCCTGTTTCGCCTCGAGGTCGGCGCAGGTGTCGACAGGGTCGGTCGCCGTGGTCTTGTCCGCCTTCGGATCGTAGATCTCCATCTCCAGCGGGTCCTCCCGCAGCAGGAGGTCCGGATCGGCGAACCAGGCGACGATCGCCGGGTTCAGGCGCACCAGCGTCACGGGATCCTTGTCGAGGGCGGCGGCACTCCGGGCGCCGAACACCGTCAGGACGACCGCGAGACCGAGTATAAGACGCGCCATGCCGCTCACCGTCCGACCATGTAGCTGCGGGCGAGTTCGCAGTAATGCTCGGCCGAGCGGTGGATCTGGGCGAAGTCGGCATCGGTGAGGTCGCGCATCTTCTTCGCCGGCGATCCGGCCCAGAGCTCGCCCGTCGGCACCACCTTGCCCGGCGTGACCAGGGCGCCGGCGGCCACCATGCCGTGGCGCTGAACCACAGCACCGTCCATCACGGTAGCGCCCATGCCGACGAAGCTGTCATCCTCCAGCGTACAGGCGTGGATGATGGCGCCATGGCCGATGGTGATGCCGGACCCGATCACCGTCGCGAACCGGTCGGAGGTGATGTGGACGATGGTTCCGTCCTGGATATTGGTGCGCGCGCCGACCGTGATCGACCGGCCGTCGCCGCGCAGCACCGTGCCGTACCAGATCGAGGCGTCCTCGCCGATCTCGACCTCGCCGATCAGCACGGCGGTCTCGGCGATGAAGGCGCCTGCCGCCACGCGGGGCGTCTGGCCGTGATGGGGTCGGATAAGGGCGGGCATCTGTTTCCTCCAATGCAAGACTTCTTGAGGCGCACTGTAGCCGAACTGACCGTCAGCCTTCATTGCCCAAGTGGCGAGATCGTGACGGGCCGGTGGGGCGAGGGCTGGTTGGACGGAGGCCGGCCGTGACCGCCGCGCCCATCGCGCTCCTGACCGATATGGTCTCCGCCGCCGCGATCTCGACCCTGTCGGCGGCGCGCGGGCTTCCGAACACGGTGTTCTTCGTCTCCAGCCGTGCCGCCCTGGACCGGCTGTTCGAGCCGTTCGACGCCGACCGCCCCTGGCCGGGGCGGCTGGTCGCCTTCTACAGCGACGTGGTGGTGCCGCAGCGCTACCTCGATGCGATGTCGCTCGAGCCGGTGAATATCCATCCGGCCCCGCCCGAATATCCGGGCAAGCGGGCCCTGGAATTCGCGCTGCGCGACCGGGTCGACGCCTATGGGGTGACCGCCCATGTGATGACCCTGCCGGTCGATTCCGGGCCGATCCTGTCGGTTCAGCGCTTTCCCATCACCCCCGGCATGACCGAGGAGGCGCTGCGCTATCACACCTGGCGGGCCGGGTTCGCACTGATGTTCGGCCTGATGCCGGCTCTGGCGGCCGACGCCCCGCTGTCGCCGGACCCGGCCCTCGCCTGGGGCACGCGGGACTGCAGCGAGGCTGCCTGGCAGGCGGTGCGCGCGGAGCAATCGGCCTAATCCGCGCAGAGCACCCGCTGCGACATCCTCTGCATCGCCGCGACGTAGCGCTCCTGCGACCAGCCGCGGTCGCCGGTCAGATGCTCCCAGTTCCGGACAGACAGAAGGGTCCACAGCAAGTCGGTCGCCTCGTCGGCATCCAGGTCCGGGTGCAGGTCGCCGTCGGCGGTCAGATCCTGCACGATTGCCGCACAACCCTCGCGCAGGGCCGCCATGCGGTCGTCCCACGCGGCCGCCGCCTCGGCATCGCTGTCGCGCATGGCCAGCAACGCGCCGCACACCCCATGCACTTCGGGGATGTAGCCGCACCAGGCACGGATGAAGGCCTCCATCCGCGCCCGTCCGCCGACCGCCGCCCGACACTCGGCCAGCCGCCCCTCCACGTCCTTCACCGCATCGATATAGCGGGTGGTCTCGATCAGCAGCTCGGCGCGGCTGGGAAAGTGGAGATAGACGGCCTGGCGGCTGACCCCAGCCTGCCGCGCCACATCGGCCATGCGGACGCCTCGGCCCCCGCCTTCCTCCAGAAGGGACCAGGCGGCGGTGAGAATGCGTTCGCGGGTATCGGGCTGGGCACTTGACATGGCGTCAACCTAGCCATATTTGACATCATGTCAATTGACACCGTGTAAACCTCTCTCGACCGGAGCCGATCATGAGCAAACGAATCTTCATCTGGGTTGCCCATCCCAAGGCGGACTCCCTGTGCAAGGGCCTGGCCGACGCGTACCAGTCCGGCGCCCAGGAAACCGGGTCGGAGGTCCGGCGCATGGATCTCAGCGCCATGACCTTCGATCTGAACACCGACGGCTACGGGGCCGATGCCCCGCCGCTGGAGCCGGACCTGATCGCCTGGCAGGAAGCGGTGGCCTGGGCCGACCACATCCTGGTCGTGCATCCCTACTGGTGGGGCTCGATGCCGACCAAGGCGAAGTCGGTGATCGACCGGGCGCTCGCCCCCGGCTTCGCCTTCAAGTACCACCGGCGTGGTCTCGCCTGGGACAAGCTGCTGACCGGGAAGACCGCCGACGTGATGATCACCTCCGATACTCCGCCGCTGCTCGACACGCTGATCTACTGGCGCCCCGGCCGCCGGGTCATGCGCCACCAGATCCTCGGCTTCTGCGGGGTGAAGACACGGCGGGCGGTGCAGTTCGGCCCGGTGAAGACCGCCACGCCCGAGAAGATCGACGGCTGGATCGCCCGGTCCAGGAAGCTCGGGATCCGGGCGACCGCCTGACGCATGACGGTGACATCTCGGCAATCCGCGCCATATCCCCCTGCATCGGAGAGCGGAGCGGGACTGCATGAGTTTGATCGTCGTCTATGGCGGCCTTTTCCTGACCTCGTTGGGCGCCGCCACGTTCCTGCCGATCCAATCGGAATTCCTGCTCACCGGTCTGATTCTCAGAGACGACTATTCCGTGGTCGCCCTGGTGATCGTCGCCAGCGTCGGCAACACGCTCGGATCGGTGATCAACTGGGCCATCGGCTGGCAGATCGAGAAGTATAAGGACCGGCGCTGGTTTCCCGCCTCGCCCGAGCAGCTCGAACGGGCCGCGCAGTGGTATCGGAAATACGGATACTGGTCGCTGCTGCTGAGCTGGGCGCCGTTCATCGGCGACCCGCTCACGCTCGCCGCCGGACTGATGCGCGAGCCGCTGTGGATCTTCCTGATCCTCGTCGCCATCGCCAAGACCGTGCGTTACGCTCTCTTCTCCGCCTTCATTCTCGGGGTGTTCTGATCCGCAAGCCCCCTATTCTGCCCCGCACGGACCTACACCGTTGCGCGAGAGCGACTACTGTCGCGCCGCGATGTGGGTTGTAATCCGGCGCCCGTCGAGCCAGATCGCCTGCACCGGGACCGGATCCCGACACAGACAACCGGACAGCCTGCCTTGTCCCTAGAGACACACCAACGGAGAGCTTCATGAACGACATGCCGTCCTACACGCCGCCCAAGGTCTGGACCTGGGACAAGGAAAACGGCGGACGCTTTGCCAGCACGAACCGCCCGGTCGCCGGCGCCACCCACGACAAGGAGCTGCCGGTCGGCGAGCATGCGCTACAGCTCTACTCGCTCGGCACCCCGAACGGCGTGAAGGTCACCATCATGCTGGAGGAGCTACTGGCCGCCGGTCATAAGGGCGCGGAGTACGACGCCTGGATCATCAAGATCGGCGACGGCGACCAGTTCGGCAGCGGCTTCGTGGGGATCAACCCGAACTCCAAGATCCCGGCCCTGCTCGACCGCAGCGTCGACAAGCCGATCCGGGTCTTCGAATCCGGCTCGATCCTGTTCTACCTGGCGGAGAAGTTCGGCGCCTTCCTGCCGACGGATCCGGCCAAGCGCACCGAGACCATGAACTGGCTGTTCTGGCAGATGGGCAGCGCGCCGTATCTCGGCGGCGGCTTCGGCCATTTCTACGCCTATGCGCCGGACAAGTGGGAGTATCCGATCAACCGCTTCGCCATGGAGACCAAGCGCCAGCTCGACGTCATGGAGCGCCAGCTCGCCGAGAACCAGTACATCGCCGGCGACGAATACACGATCGCCGACATGGCCATCTGGGGTTGGTACGGCCAGCTCGCCCAGGGCAAGCTCTACGATGCGGGCGAGTTCCTGGACGTGGCCTCCTACAAGAACGTCCAGCGCTGGACCAACGAACTCGCCGAGCGCAAGGGCGTGAAGCGCGGCCGCGTGGTCAACCGCGTGCGCGGCGAGGACAACGAGAAGCTGGAGGAGCGCCACAGCGCCGCTGACATCGACGCGCTCGGCCTCTGAGATCGTCCGACAGCCGGGGAAGCGGATCGCCACTTCCCCGGCTTCTTTGATACCCTCTCTACCGACCTCGGCCTGAGCAGCTCCGAAGGAGCGTGTCGAAGGACGACCTCAGCCACTCTGAAGCAGGCCCTTCGACACGCCCCCGCTATCGCGGAGGCTGCTCTGGGCGAGGGCTAAGGGTGGGTGCAAGCAAGCGGCCGAGACAGCAGCACTCCCAGTGGCACACCGCTTAGGCCCGCCAGAAGTCCCGGTCGAAGAACACCAGCAGCGCCAGAACCTCCAGCCGGCCCGCCAGCATGGCGATGACGAGCACCCATTTGGCGGCATCCGGCAGCGACTGGAACGTCCCGCTGGGCCCGATGATCGGCCCCAGCCCCGGACCCACGTTGGAGATCGCGGTGATGGAGGCCGAATAGGCGGTGACCAGGTCCAGTCCGAGGAAGCTCAGCACCACGGTGAAGATCGCGATGGTCGCGATGAACACCGCGAGGAAGGCCAGCACCGACAGCGGCACGTCCTCGCTCAGGGTCTTGCCGTTGTAGCGCAGCACGATGATCCGGCGCGGCGAGAACAGGCGCTTCAGATGGGCGCGCACGAACAGCCAGAGCACCTGGTAGCGATAAATCTTGATCGAGCCCGAGGTCGATCCCGAACAGCCGCCGACGAACATCAGCAGCAGGAACAGGCCGACCGCCCCGGTGCCCCACAGGGTGTAGTCGGTGGTGGCGAAGCCGGTGGTGGTGACGATGGCCGTGATGTTGAACGCCGTCAGGGTCAGCGCCTTGCCGAAGCCGAGCGCGTCGTCGCGGGTCATCAGCCAGAACGCCGTCAGCACGCTGAACACCGCCAGGAAGCCGAGGAAGCCGCGCACCTGCTCGTCCTTGATCAGGCCGCGGAAATTGCCCTGGGTCGCGCGCACGAACAGGATGAACGGGATCGCGCCGCTGATCATGAACAGGATCGCTGCCCATTGCAGCCAGGCGGACTGGAAATGGCCGAACGAGGAATCGTGGGTCGAATAGCCGCCGGTGGAGACCGTCGCCATCGAATGGGTCACCGCGTCGAAGAAGCTCATGCCCAGCGCCCAGTAGGCCGCGAAGCACAGCACCGTCAGGCCGACATAGACCATCGAGAGCCGCAGCAGGATGCGGCTGGTGAAGGAGGCCGCCTCGCCCTCGTGGACGGAGGTTTCCATCTTGTAGATCTGCATGCCGCCGACCCGCAGATACGGCAGGATCATCACGGCGATGGCGATGATCCCGATACCGCCGATCCAGTGCAGCATCGCCCGCCACAGCAGGATCCCCTCGGGCATGGAATCGAGCCCGGTGAGTACCGTCGATCCGGTCGTGGTGATGCCCGACATGGTCTCGAACACCGCGTCGGTGACCGACAGCCCATAGGCCATAAAGGGGATCGAGCCAAACAGGCAGACCGTGAGCCACCCGGAGGCGATCAGCACGAAGGCCTGGCGCAGGTTCAGCTCCGGCCGCTCCGGCGCGGTGTTGGCCAGAATCATCAAGGCGCCGAACAGGGCAGAGACCACGGCGGCGACCACGAAGGCCGGCCAGTCCGAATCTTCCCGAGCCCAGTCCAGCACCGCGGGTACAAGCAGCATCACCGCGATGGAAATCATCACCCATCCGAGGATGTGGGCAACGACCCTGAGGTCCAGCACCGCGAAGTCTCCGTGTGAGTCGCTGATCGGCCGCCCTTTACGACGGCGCGGCATCGAAGGATCGGCGGGATCATGCACCAGATAACGAAAAAGCGCTGCCCGAAGACAGCGCTTTCCCAAATTCTTTTGTCGTCCGGGACCGCAGTCCCGGCTCCAGACCGCCTTAGCGCTTGGAGAACTGGAAGCTGCGGCGGGCCTTGGCCTTGCCGTACTTCTTACGCTCGACCATGCGCGGGTCGCGGGTCAGGAAGCCGCCCTTCTTCAGGGTCGGGCGCAGGCCCGGCTCGAAGAGGGTCAGGGCCTGGGAGATCCCGTGGCGCACCGCACCGGCCTGGCCGGACAGACCGCCGCCGGTCACCGTGCAGAACACGTCGAACTGACCGGTCCGCTCGGCCGCCTCGAACGGCTGGTCGATGATCATCTGCAGCACCGGACGGGCGAAATACTCGGCCGACGGCTTGCCGTTGACGGTGATGATGCCCTGGCCGCGCTTCACCCACACACGGGCGATCGCGTTCTTGCGGCGGCCGGTCGCGTAGGAGCGACCGAACTTGTCGACCACCGGCTCCGCCGGAGCGGCCGAGGTCTCAGCCTGCAGCTCGGCCAGCTTGTCGAGGCCCTGGGCCTCATCCGTCGACGTGGTCTCGGTTTCCATCGACATCGCTTACCTCGCGTTCTTCGGGTTCATGGCCGCAACGTCCAGCACCTGGGGCTGCTGCGCCTCATGCGGATGCTCCGCACCGGCATAGACCCGCAGGTTGGACATCTGCTGACGGCCGAGCGGGCCGCGGGCGATCATCCGCTGCACCGCCTTGGTGATCACGCGCTCGGGATGCGCGCCGGCCAGCACCTGGTCGACCCGGCGGGACTTGATGCCGCCCGGATGGCCCGTGTGCCAGTAGTACTGCTTCTGCGTCATCTTGTTGCCGGTCAGCTTGACCTTCTCCGCATTGACGACGATGACGTTGTCACCGCAGTCCATGTGCGGGGTGAAGGTCGGCTTGTGCTTGCCGCGCAGGTAGTTCGCGATGATCGAAGCGAGCCGGCCGAGGACGAGCCCTTCGGCATCGACCACAACCCACTTCTTCTCGATCTCGCTCGGCTTTGCCGAATAGGTCCGCATGACGGTCCCCTCGCTCGATCGGCCCCGTGCAACTGGCACAAGACCCGGTTCATGGAAATCTGGAGTCGGCACGGGATACGGCCCGCCTCCGACGGAGCGCGCCTTATGCCGTGCAAAGCGGTCCGGAATCAAGCGGAAAAACGCCGTTTTTTCAGTGCGGTTGGGAATGAGGTATTATATTACCTCGACCGTAAACCGCAGACATACCGAAAACTCCGCGCCGGCCGGAAGGATGGCGTGGCCGGTATCCGCAACCCCTTGAAGTTCCGTCAGGTTCGCTGCGTCGATCGCATGGGTGACCGGCTCTACGCAGAAATACCGGTTATGCTCCGGGGTATAGACGATGACGTGATCCAGCGGCCCCTCGCCTGTCATGGTCAGCGCCAGCCGACGTTCGGGCCAGGCGATCCGGGCGGTCTTCTCCCAGCCGCCGAAGCCCTGGTCGAGGCCCATGGGCACGGGCCCCTCCTCGCGCCGGTCGAGCGCGGCCGGCACTGGCTGGCCGCCGGCGACGGGAAACTTCTCCGCCTCGGTCGGCGGCCAGGATGTGGCGACCGGCAGGGTCAGGCGGGTGCCCGGGGTCTGCGGGAAATAGGGATGGAAGCCCAGCCCCACCGGCATCGCCCCCTCGCCCGAGTTGAGCACGGACAGGGTGACGGTCATGCCGGCGTCGTCGATCTCAATCACCTGGGCGGCACGATAGGGCCAGGGCCAGCCGCCGATGCCCGCCTCGTGGGCGTAATGCATGCGCAGGGTCGACCCGTCGCTCTCCGCCTCCCAGATCCGGCGCAGGCCGTGGCCGTGGATCGCATGGCCCGCCGGCAACTCGGTCGGTGTCAGCTCGACGGTCTCGCCCTCGACGGTCAGCCGGGCGTCGCGGATCCGGTTCGATCAGGGCACCAGCGGAAAGCAGCCGCAGGAGGCGGGTGCTTCGAGGTCGCGCGATCCGTCGGCCGGGACCGGCGCGAAGATATCGGTGTCGCCGTGGCGGAACGCCGTGATGCGCCCGCCGAAGGCCGGCTCGACAACGACGCTCACGGCGCCGCTGGAGAGGGTGATCGGATGGCTCATCTGTGCGCGCTCCCTTTTTTGGCCGTCCCTTAACCGCCGGGCCGGTCCTCTTTCGGTGGGATCGAGTAGGTGCCGGTCACATGGCAGACCGGGTCGTCATCCCTACCGTCTATATGGAGAAGCACCTCGCCATATGCGAGGCGCTGGCCGCATTTGATCAGCTTGCCGACCGCCATCAGGTCGCCTGGCTTGGGCCGGCGCAGGAAGTTGGCGGTCAGGCTGGTGGTCACCGCCAGCTTCACCATGCCGATGCGCGACAGCACCACCGCATAGAGCACCGCGTCCGCCAGGCCCATCATCGCCGGGCCGTTGATCGTCCCGCCGGGCCGCAGCAGCAGATCGGAATACGGCAACCGGGCGACCACGTAGCCGTCGGTGATCTCCTCGAACCGGGCGCCCAGATTGCCCATGAAGGACAGGTCCTCCTGCAGAACCTGGTTCATTTCGGCGACAGACACTTTTGCCGTCATGGCACTTCCTCCCCCTGGCGCGACCCGTTACCGTCCCCCGGCCTGCCTGACAGGACAACCAGAGGGGACCCCATGAGCCAACTGTTTTCGCCGATCTCGATGCGCGACGTCACTCTGCCGAACCGTATCGTGGTGGCGCCGATGTGCCAGTACGTTTCCGAAGATGGCAGTGCCAATGACTGGCACCTCATGCATCTCGGCCAATTCGCCATGGGTGCCGGCGGCCTGGTCATCACCGAGGCGACCCACGTGTCGCCGGAGGGCCGCATCACCCCGGGCTGCCTCGGCCTGTGGTCGGACGAGAACGAGCGGACGCTCAAGCGGGTCGTCGATTTCTGCTACCAGTACGGCACCTCGGTGATGGGCATCCAGATCGCCCATGCCGGCCGCAAGGCCTCCAACCGCATCCCCCTGAACGGCGGCGGCCCGCTGCAGCCGGGCGAGAACCCGTGGCAGACCCTCGGCCCGTCCGATCGCGGCTACGGCGACTGGCCGGCGCCGAAGCCGCTGGATGCCGACGGGTTGGAAATGGTCAAGCAGCAGTTCGTGGAGAGCACCAAGCGGGCCGACCGGGTCGGCTTCGAGGTCGCCGAGGTTCACGGCGCCCACGGCTACCTCCTGCACCAGTTCCTGTCGCCCCTGTCCAACACCCGCAACGACGGCTATGGCGGCTCCATCGAGGGCCGGATGCGCTTCCCGCTGGAGGTGTTCAAGGCCTGCCGCGCGGTCTGGCCGGAGAACAAGGCCATGGGCATGCGTCTGTCAGCCACCGACTGGGTCGAGGGCGGCCTGACCGTCGAGGAGACCGTGGAGGTCTGCAAGGCGCTGAAGGAGGCCGGCTGCGACTTCGTCGACGTCAGCTCCGGCGGCAACGATCCGGCGCAGAAGATCACCGTCGGCCCGGGCTACCAGGTGCCCTTCGCCGAGAAGGTGAAGGACGAGGTCGGCATCGCGGTCATGGCCGTCGGCATGATCACCGACGGCGTCCAGGCCGAAGAGATCGTCTCGTCGGGCAAGGCCGACATGGTCGCGGTCGCCCGTGGTGCGATGGACGACCCGCGCTGGGCCTGGCACGCCGCGCAGGCGCTCGGCGTGCAGATCGAGTACCCGGCGCAATATGTCCGCTGCCGCCCCGACATCTGGCGGGCCGGCCACGGCTCCTTCGTGCCGAAGAAGTAGGATCAGAAGAGGATCCGGCCGGTATCCGCCGGCCGGGTCCGCCGCTCAGGCACCCACGCCGAGCAGTTTCGGAAGGTCGGCCATGTTCTCGAAGGTCACCTGGGCGCCGGCCTCCTTCAGCCGGTCGACGCCGGAATCCCGGCCGTAGCCGAAGACCCGCATGCCGGCCGCCACCCCGGCCCGCACGCCGGGCGGGCTGTCCTCCACCACCGCCACGTCGCCCGGCGGCACGTCGAAACTGGCCGCCGCATGGAGGAACAGGTCCGGCGCCGGCTTCGGTTCCGGCACCATGTCGGCGGAGAAGATCCGGTGCTCCAGCCGCTCATGCAGGCCGGTGACCCCCAAGGAGACGTCCATCTTGTACAAGGGGCCGTTCGAGCCGACGCAGTACTGGATGCCGGCCAGGTCCAGCGCATCCAGGGCCTCCACGATGCCGGGAATGGCCTTCAGCTCGGCCCGGAAGGCGGCGAACTGCTGTTCGTAGATCCCTTCGACCCAGCCATCGCCGAGCGGAATCCCGAAATCCTCCTCCACCCGGATCTTGATGCGGGTCAGCTTGCCGCCGAGATACTGGTGCAGGGCGGCCTCCCCGCTCATCTCCAGGCCCGCCTTGGTGAGGGCGGCGGCGATGATGCGGGTGGCGATCGGCTCGCTGTCCACGAGCACGCCGTCGCAATCGAAAATTACCAGCGCCGGTTTCCAGACCAAGGCGGTCTCCCCTTTAGACGGTCTTCGCGAAGTCCAGCAGCGCCTCGGTGAAGGCGCCCGGCCGCTCCATCGGAATCAGATGTCCAGCATCGCGGAAATCGACGCGCGACGCCCGCGGAATCCGCGCGGCCAGCTCCTCGACATCCTCGGCGACGTAGAATACCCGATCGTGCAAACCGACCAAGATCTGCGCCGGAATGTCGAGCTTCTCCCACGGGAAGTTCCAGTCGGTCGCCACCGACTCGACCATCAGCCGATAGCCGCCATCGGCCGGATCGATCGGCGCATAAGGCGCGCCGGTCTGCACGTCGGCCCGCATCTTCGCGAGCTGGTCCGGGTTCACGAGCATCGGCAGATTGAGCTCCATGATCAGCCGGAACCCTCCCGCCGCCACCCCATGGGCCATGGCGGTGTTGATCCATTCCAGCCGCTCGGTCGGCTTGCGCAGGGTGTTGATCAGGACGATGCCGTCCGCCCGCGTCCCCTTGGCGTAGGCCTGGGCGGCGAACAGGCCGCCGATGGACAGGCCGACAAGCACCGGACGCGCGGGCCTGACCTCGTCGCAGAGCCGGTCCAGGTCGTCGACGATCTGGACCGGTGTCGGCCGGGTGGTCGGGGCGGTGCGGCTCTCGGCCTGGCCGCGGAAATTATAGACCAGGGTCCCGTGGCCGGCTTTGCGCAGGGCCGGCGCGATCGCCGCCTCCCACATGGTGTAGCTGCCGGTCAGGGCGTTGACGAAGACGAAGGTCTTGCCCGACGGATCGGTCGGCGGCGTGTGCTCGTAATACAGGCTTTCGCCCTCGGCGATCTCGAGATGCGGCATGGTGAGCCTCCCTGGTTTCTTTTTTATCCTTCGCGCATTCCTAGAGTCGGTAGCGCGTGGGGTAAAAGCCCGTCAACGCGTGATTAGCATCTGGCGCCGGGACGCGGCGCGCCGTAAGCCCGTGTCATGGAGATCCTTCTCGAGATTATCGTCCCGGTCTTCGGCATCGTCGCCCTGGGTTATGGTGCTGCCCGGACCGGGCTGTTCCCGCACGACGCCACCAAGGGCCTGTCGCGGTTCGTGTTCGACTATGCGATCCCGGCCATGCTGTTCCGCACCATGGCGACGACGGATCTGCCGGCGACGATCCAGTGGGGATATCTGATCTCCTATTTCGGCGGCGGCTATATCGCCTGGACCGCCGGCACCCTGATCAACCGCTACCTGTTCAAGGGAACCGGCGCCGAACCCGCCATCGCCGGGATGACCGGCGCCTTCTCCAACACGGTCATGCTCGGCGTGCCGCTGGTGCTGACCACCTTCGGCGACGCGGCGACTCTGCCGCTGTTCCTGATCATCGCCTTCCATTCTTGGCAGCTTCTCTCCGTGGTCACGATCCAGGCCGAGATCGGCATCGGCGCTCGCCAGGAAATGCGCCGGCTGCCGGTGAACGTCGCCAAAGGTCTGGTCACCAACCCGATCATCATCGCCCTGCTGCTCGGCGTTCTGGTCAATCTGGCGGGGCTGAAGCTGCCGGGTGTCGTCGATACCCTGGCGAGCACGCTCGGCCGTGCCGCCCTGCCCTGCGCGGTCTTCGCCATGGGGGCGTCCATCGCCGCCTACCGGATCGCCGGCGCCGTCCAGCAGGCGGCGGTCGGCACGGTGCTGAAGCTGGCGCTGCATCCGCTGCTTGTCTGGCTGCTCGCCACCCATGTCTTCCAGGTCGAGACTCTGTGGCGCGACGTGGCGGTGCTGCTGGCCTCCCTGCCGGTCGGGATCAACGTCTACCTGATGGCCCAGCGCTACCAGTCGGCCATCGCCCAGTCGACCACGGCGATCCTGATCTCCACCGGCCTGTCGGTCCTGACCGTGGCCGGCGTGCTGCTGCTGCTGGACGTCCGCTAGGGATCGGTGGTGACGGGAAAGCCCCCTTGAATTTCGGACCCGCGGGCGCATTGTGGGGTCCAAGAAGACCGCTCAGAACGTACCGAGGGAGACAGCCATGGCCCTGCCCCAGGCTGAGACGCCGGACACCGACGCCCTGCCCATCCTGGTCCGCGAGGACAATGACGGCGTCGCCACCCTGACCCTGAACCGGCCGAAGCAGCGCAACGCCCTGTCGCGCGCCCTGATGGCCGAGCTGCAGCGCGAGCTCGCCGCGATCGCCGACGACCGCACGGTCAAGGTGGTGGTGCTGGCGGCCGCCGGACCTGCCTTCTGCGCCGGCCACGATCTTAAGGAAGTGCGCGAGAACGACGGCGAGCCGTTCTTCAAGGCGCTGTTCGAGCAATGCTCCGAGCTGATGATGGCGATCAACCGGCTGCCGCAGATCGTCATCGCCAAGGTCCATGCGATGGCCACGGCCGCCGGCTGCCAGCTCGTCGCTGCCTGCGACCTGGCCGTCGCCGCCGACACTGCCAAGTTCGCCACGCCGGGCGTGAATATCGGCCTGTTCTGCTCGACCCCGATGGTCGCGATCAGCCGCAATGTCGGGCGCAAGAAGATGATGGAGATGCTGGTCACCGGCGAACCGCTGGACGCCGCCACCGCCGAGGCCGCCGGCTTGCTGAACAAGGTGGTCCCGGCCGAGGAGCTGGACGCCGCCGTCGAGGCTCTGACCGCCAAGATCACGTCGAAATCGCCGCTGACCCTGACCATCGGCAAGGAGGCGTTCTACCGGCAGCTCGAGCAGCCGATGGAGGACGCCTACGCCTATGCCAGCGCGGTGATGACCCGCAACATGCTCGCCCGCGACGCCCGCGAAGGCATCGACGCCTTCATCGAGAAGCGCGCCCCCGTCTGGAAGGGAGAATAACCCCATGGCCGAAATCGACCCGAAGCGCGCGACCGACGCCAATGGCGGGCTGGTCTACGACGACGATCTGATCCGCGACATCCTGCGCGACGTGAAGACCATCGCCATGGTCGGGGCGTCGGACAACTGGAACCGGCCTTCTCACTTCGCCATGAAGTACCTGCAGCAGAAGGGCTACAAGGTCTATCCGGTGAACCCGAAAGTGGCGGGTGCCGGCGGCGAGATCCTGGGGGAGAAGGCGTATGCCGACCTCTCCGACCTGCCGGAGACCGTCGACATGGTCGACGTGTTCCGCAATTCCGCCGCCGCCGGACCGATCTCCGATGCCGCCATTGAGCACGGTGCGAAGGTGGTGTGGATGCAGCTCGGCGTGCGCAACGACGAGGCCGCCGACCGGGCCGAGGCCGCGGGCCTGACCGTGATCATGGACCGCTGCCCGAAGATCGAGTTCTCCCGCCTGTTCGGCGAGCTCGGCTGGCACGGCTTCAACAGCCGGGTGATCTCCTCCAAGCGACGCATGCCGGGACGTTCCGACAAGGTGTCGAAGCAGAGCGACGTGGGCGACGGTTTCATCCCCAAGGGTTTCGAGACCATGGCGGTGCATTCCGGCGCCTCGCCGGATCCGGCCACCGGCGCGCGCGGCACGCCGATCTATCAAACCACCGCGTATGTGTTCGACGACGCCGATCACGCCGCCTCGTTGTTCAACCTGCAGACCTTC